>NZ_PSRR01000053.1 GCF_004296405.1 Bradyrhizobium sp. Leo170 | reverse complement strand
CTCTCCGCGCGCACAGGCGTAGGCCGCATCGCGCCGCTCACGCCCTCTTGTCGCTTCACTGACAAAGAGCTGTGCTTATGGGGCCTTACGTCCTCCTGATGGAAATGATTCGCACCCGGGTTCCACGGTTGTGAAAGAAGGCCCCTTCCGATAGGTTCCGCGCGCGCTTACCCACCCAATCCTGCTTCCTCCAAGAACCTGCATGCTTGGCCGTCCTAAACTCGTTCTTGCTTCCGGCTCGCCTCGGCGGCTGGCCCTGCTCAACCAGGCCGGCATCGAGCCCGACGCGCTGCGTCCGGCCGATGTCGACGAGACCCCGCGGCGGGGCGAGCTGCCGCGCGCCTGCGCCAACCGCCTGGCGCGGGCCAAGGCCGAAGCGGCGCTGAAATCGGTGCAGCTCGACGACGACATCCGCGGCTCCTTCATTCTGGCCGCGGACACCGTGGTCGCGGTCGGCCGCCGCATCCTGCCGAAGGCCGAGCTGGTCGACGAGGCCGCGCAGTGCCTGCGCCTGCTGTCGGGCCGCAACCACCGCGTCTACACCGCGATTTGCCTCGTGACCCCGAGGGAAGCGTTCCGCCAACGCCTGGTCGAAACCCGCGTGCGTTTCAAGCGTTTGAGTGAGGATGACATCCAGGCCTATATCGGTTCGGGCGAATGGCGCAGCAAAGCCGGCGGCTATGCCGTGCAGGGCATTGCCGGCTCCTTCGTGGTCAAGATGGTCGGTTCCTACAGCAATGTCGTGGGCCTGCCGCTCTATGAAACGGTCACGCTGCTCGGCGGCGAAGGGTTTCCGATCCGATACGGCTGGCTGAACACCGCTACGGTTGGTTGAATGCCGGAACAGCGAAGACAGGCGGGCGCCGCGGAGGCGCCTGCGAAGGCGGAGAAACCGTCCAAGACGCCGTCCAGGCCGTGCCCGATCTGCGGCAAGCCGGCCGAGCATGCCTTCCGCCCCTTCTGTTCCGCCCGCTGCCGCGACGTCGACCTCAACCGCTGGCTCTCCGGCACCTACATCGTCCCCGGCCGCGACGACCAGGCCGAGGAGGAATAGATCAGACTTACCAATAAGTTGGGGATAACGCGGCGCGCCCATGATGGCTCTGCGAAGCGGGGCCGCGCCCGGCGTAGCCAAAGGCGAAGCCGGGTAGACATCGCCCCTCCACCCCACTATAACCCGCCCGCTCGCTCGGCCTTTTTGGCCCTCCCGCGACCTGCCCAGGTAGCTCAGTTGGTAGAGCATGCGACTGAAAATCGCAGTGTCGGTGGTTCGATTCCGCCCCTGGGCACCAAAACTACGCTCTTGTGCGCTAGACTATGATTTTGTGCGATAGCGCTGCGTGAGCGCTGGCCTGAGGGTCCGCCGCACGTCGCCGTCGCGTTCTTCCTGTCGTGGACGCATCAATTCTTACGGCTCATAGCGGGTCATGAGCGACCACGCGAGAGATACCCTTCGAAGTCGTCGACAAGACCCGGAAATCAGAGCGGCCTCTTGAAGAACTCAACGAGCTGGTCGAGAACGACGCGCGTCTTCGGCGGCATGCGACGACCCGCAGGGATCAGCGCGTGGACGGGAGGCCCGTTAACATCGGCCTGAGGCAGCACGTGTTCGAGCTCGCCGGATTCGACATGCATCGCCGCAACACGATCGAAGATCTGCGCGATGCCCATGCCGGCGATGGCCGAGTCGATGAAGGCGCGCCCGTCTCCCGTGATGACGCTCGCGGGTGGCGCGGTATTGAACACGCACTTCCCGTTGGTCACCGTCCACGGCCTTGTTTTGCCCGACCCCGCCCGAAAGATGATGGCTTCGTGTCCCGTCAGATTGTCGACGGAGATAAGTGGAGCATGACGCCCTAGATAGTCCGACGACGCATAAAGGCCGAGTCGGATGTCGCAGAGCTTCCTCGCGGTCATATCGCCTTCGGCCGGCAATTCGCCGGCGCGCACGACGATGTCCCAGCCATCCTTGACCGGATCCGACTGACGGTCGCTGAGAGACAACTCGATCGTGACCTTGGGATGGCGTTCGCGAACCTGCACGAAAACCGGTAGGAGCATTCGGCCGAAGCCGATCGGAATATCGAGTCGCACTCTTCCGACGGGTTCGTCGCGCCGCGCCGAGAGTGTGATCTCGGCCTCGTTCAATCCGTCCAGCGCGGCGCGCGCGGCGTCGAGATAGAGCTCGCCGTCCTCAGTGAGGCGGACTGCCCTGGTGGTCCGCTGCAGGAGCCTGGTCCCAAGTCTCACCTCCAGCCGCTGCACCGCCTTGCCGACGTTAGACTTGCTGGTGCCAAGCTTCTCGGCGGCCTTGGTGAAGCTCGCGTTCTGGGCGACGGCGACGAACGTCGCTATGTCGTTGATGGGAAGCTCGGTGGAGGCCATCTGTCATCTCCGGGGCGACAAAAGAGTATTCTCCGCTGAATTATCGCTCTGCAGAGGGTATTGCCACTCCCTTTTGTTCGAGTAACGTCAGTCCGAATCGCGTTCCGTGCCAATTAAATATTTGCGTTTACTTATCTATTTCGGCCTAACCATTATTGTATCCCAAAGAGAGACAAACAATCGCTTTCAGCACCGTTTATCAACAGCATTCCTTGGATCATATCGACGACCAACCTACGGAGGTCGCCGTGAAACTGGATTGCCTGACCCGAGACCTGATCAACACCGGCGTAATCGACGCCATCGTGGCGCGTGATGCGCCCACCGTCCGGATCCTTTCGGAGATCGAACGTCAAGAATCGTTGCTCCGGACGCTCGCCGCGAAACCACGCGATGACGTCTGGCTGTTCGGTTATGGGTCGCTAGTCTGGAATCCGACCATCCATTTCGTCGAACGTCGCGTCGCCCAGGTGTTGGGCTGGCATCGCGCCTTCTGCTTGGCGACTCCGGCGGGCCGCGGCTCGCTCGACAATCCGGGACTTGTTCTCGGACTGGACGAGGGCGGCCACTGCGACGGCGTAGCGTTCCGGATCTCCGGCGAGATCGTCGAGTCCGAACTCGCGATGTTGTGGAAGCGTGAAATGCTCTCGAGTGCCTACGTGCCGCGCTGGCTCGATCTTCTGGACGAGCATGGCGAGCGCTTTGGCTGCGGGATCGCCTTCACCATCGATCCTGCTTGCGAACACTACGACGGCGGTCTGGAGCGCGAGCACGTCGTTCGGCGCCTTGCGACCGCCTCCGGCGCCCTGGGCAGCTCTGCGGACTACCTTTTCCGGACCTGCGAAGGCCTGCATGAGCATGGCATCCATGACGAAGAGCTCGAACGTCTCCGTATTGAGGTCGCGGCAGTTCAGTCCGCGCGGGAGGGCTGAACATGCGATGGACGCGCTTCATGATATCCGCGGGCAGCCGGTTCTCCGATTGTGTAGCTAGCCTCAAAAAGTCATGCCGACCGAGCCTGATTATTTAGGGCCCCCGGCCCGGTAGGGTCGCCCGTCTCGGATCACTTGAACAACCGATTGTCGACAACCCGACGTCCGTCCGGACGCTGGTCCCACTCGCTCGTGCCAATTTTTACGAAGGTTCTCGCCATGTTCGACGCACGCTTTCTGACGAGATTTGCGCTGGCCAGTGTCGTCGCGCTGATGCTGGCCGCATGCGGTCCTAACGCGGCCGTGCCGCCAGCCGATCCCACCGTCTCGGTGAGCACCCCGCTGGTGAAAGAGGTCACCGGATGGGACACGTTCACCGGCCGGCTGGAAGCGGTCGACACCGTCGAGGTGCGGCCGCGCGTGAACGGGTACGTCGAGCGCGTCGCCTTCCGCGACGGCGACTACGTCCACAAAGGCGATCTCCTGTTCGTCATCGACCCGCGCCCCTACGAGGCGGCGGAGAAACAAGCCGAAGGCCAGCTTGCGCAGGCACAGGCGCAGCTCGTGCTGGCCGACAAGGAACTGGAGCGCGCCAAGTCGCTGATCGCGGCGCAGGCGATCGCGACCAACGTCCTCGACCAGCGGGCGCAGAACCAGCAGGCGGCCGAAGCCGCCGTAGCTGTCGCGGCCGCCGCGCTCGCCCGCGCCAATCTCGACCTCGACTTCACTCAGGTGAGGGCGCCGATCACGGGCCGCATCAGTCGCAAGCTGGTCAGCGAAGGCAATCTCGTCGCCGGCGGCGACGCCAACGCGACCTTACTGACGAGCATCGTCTCGCTCGACGCCATCGATGCCTACTTCGACATCGACGAGCACAGCTTCCTCCGATACCGGCGCGCTGCCGATGGCAAACAGGCGGTCGCCTTCGCGTCCGGTGGTGAAGTCGGCATCGCGTTGCCGGGCGACAAATCGCCGGGCTTCACCGGCAAGCTGAACTTCGCCGAGAACCGTCTGGATGCATCCACCGGCACGCTGCGCTTGCGCGCTCGCATCGCTAATCTGGACCACGTACTCATGCCCGGCCAGTTCGTGCGCATCTCGCTGCCCGCCGAACCGGCGCATCAGGCCGTTTTGGTCCCGGCAGCAGCTGTCGCCAGCGATTCCTCGCAAGCCGTTCTCTTCGTCGTCGGAAGCGACGACCGCATCGCTGCACGCCCCGTCGAGCTCGGTCGACTGTTCGGGAAGATGCGGGAAGTCACACGCGGTCTGGAGCCGAACGATCGCGTCGTCCTCTCGGGAATTCAGCGCGTGCAGGCCGGCACCAAGGTCACCGTGCGTATGGAAGCCATCAAGTTTGAACAATTCGCGTCGAAGGGAGATGTGTTATGAACCTCGGTCAACTCTCGGTCCGCCAGCCGATCTTCGCCATCGTGCTGTCGATCGTCACCGTCATCGTCGGCGGCATCGCCTATTTTACCTTGCCGGTCACAGAATATCCGGACGTCGTTCCGCCGACCGTCGTCGTCTCGACGACCTATCCTGGCGCTTCGGCGCAGACGGTCGCCGACACGATGGCGACGCCCATCGAGCAGGAGGTCAACGGCGTCGAGGACATGCTGTACATGTACAGCCAGGCCACCTCGGACGGCGGCCTGACCCTGACCGTGACCTTTAAGCCGGGCACTAACCTCGACAAAGCCCAAGTGCTGGTCCAGAACCGCGTCGCGCTCGCCTCGCCGCGGCTGCCCGAGCCGGTGCAGCGCAACGGCGTCACCGTGAAGAAGTCGTCTCCGACGATCCTCAGCGGCGTCTTCCTGTTCTCTCCTGATGGGAGCTATGACCAGCTCTACGTTTCGAACTTCGCGCTGCGGGCCGTCGTCGACGTCCTCAAGCGCGTCGATGGCGTCGGCGATATCCAGTTGTTCGGCGTCCGCGAATACTCCATGCGCATCTGGCTCGATCCGGATCGGGCTGCGTCCTTCGGGATCACGCCGGCCGACATCACCAAGGCGATCAACGCTCAGAGCACGCAGGTCGCCGGCGGGGTCGTCGCGGAGCCGCCGGTGACCGATCAGGCCTTCCAATCCACCCTCGTGTTCGAAGGTCGCCTGAAGAAGCCGGCCGAATTCGGTAACATCATCGTCAAGACCGACGGCGGGCGCGTGGTCCGGTTGAAGGATATCGCGCGTGTCGAGCTTGGTGCGCTGACCTACTCGACGGGTGGCTACTTGGGCGACAAGCCCGCGGTCGCGCTCGCCGTGCTGCAGCGGCCCGGTGCGAACGCCCTGGCGACGCAAGACCAGATCGCGAAGACTATGGCCGAGCTCAGCTCGGACTTCCCGAAGGGGATACGGTACGAAATCGGCTACAATCCGACTGGCTTCATCGCCGACAGCATCCGCGAACTGGTGAAGACCATCTATGAGGCGATGGTGCTGGTCGTCGTCGTGGTCATCGTCTTCCTGCAAGGCTGGCGGCCGTCGATCATTCCGATCCTGGCCATCCCGGTCTCGCTCGTCGGCACCATGGCCGTCATGGCGGCGCTCGGCTTCTCCATCAACAATCTCAGCCTGTTCGGTCTGGTGCTCGCCGTCGGTGTGGTCGTCGACGACGCCATCGTCGTGGTCGAGAACGTCGAGCGGCATCTGTCGGAAGGCAAGAGCGCACGGGAGGCGACCCTGCTGACCATGCGCGAGGTCGGCGGCGCGCTGGTTGCCATCGCCC
Source organism: Bradyrhizobium sp. Leo170 (assembly GCF_004296405.1). Classification (GTDB taxonomy): domain Bacteria; phylum Pseudomonadota; class Alphaproteobacteria; order Rhizobiales; family Xanthobacteraceae; genus Bradyrhizobium. The sequence continues at coordinate 28,468 of NZ_PSRR01000053.1, read as the reverse complement.
TGGTGCTGGCGTCGGTGTTCGTGCCGACCGCGTTCGTCCCAGGCCTGTCCGGTCAGTTCTTTCGCCAGTTCGGCATCACGATTGCGGTCGCCACCGTGATCTCGCTGTTCAACTCGTTCACGCTGTCGCCGGCTTTGTCTTCGATGATGCTGAAGCAACATGCCGGAGACGGGGCGCGCGGTGGCGTCTTGAAGCGCCTCGGTACCGTGGCGGCGGAGCGCTTCAACGCTGGGTTCGACAAGCTATCGAAGCTGTACGGGTCGCTGGTCGTACGTCTGGTGCGGCATGCCAAGCCGATGCTCGCCGTCTACGTCTTGCTGCTCGGCGCGACCGGCTATCTTTTGGTCGAGAGCCCGAAAGGCTACATCCCCGCGCAAGATCGCGGCTATATCATCGCGATCCCACAGCTTCCCGCGGGCTCCTCGCTGGAACGCACGACGGAGATCGCCAAGGAAGTCGGGCGCATTGCGCTCGAGATCCCGGGCGTGTCGCACCTGCCGACCTTCGCGGGCTTCTCCGGAGCGACGCAGACGATCTCGTCGAGCTCCGCCGCGGCCTACGTCGTGCTCGAGCCGTTCGAAGAGCGCATGAAGCACGGCCAGACTGCGGCCTGGATCCAGGCGGAACTGACCAGGCGCGTGGCCCATATCGACGGCGCCAACATCCTGGTCGTGCAGCCGCCGCCGGTATCCGGCATCGGCAGCGCAGGCGGCTTCTCGATGAGGCTGGAGGACCGCGCCGGTCTCGGCACCGCCGCGCTCGCCAAGGCGACCAACGATCTCGTCGCCGCCGCCAACGCCACACCCGGCCTCACCGGCGTCTACACCACTTTCTCGTCGGGCACGCCGCAGGTCAACGTCGATCTCGACCGCGAGCGCGCCGAGATGCTGGGCGTGCAGAGCCAGGACGTGAACGCGGCGATCGAGACCTACTTCGGCTCGAGCTACATCAACGACTTCAATATGTACGGCCGCACCTACCACGTGACCGCGCAGGCCGACCTTCCGTTCCGCAACAGCGCCGACGACCTGACGCGGATCAAGGTCCGCAACGCGGCAGGCGACATGGTCCCGCTCGGCAACGTCGCAACGCTGCGCGATATCTTCGGTGCGGATCGCGTGCCGCGCTACAACCTGTTCCCGGCGACCGAGATCAATGGTGATACGCTGCCGGGCGTCGGCGCCGCCTACGGTATCGCGAAGATGGAGGAGCTTGCGAAGAAGATCCTGCCGGCCGGCATCAGCTTCGAGTGGTCCGACCTGAGCTACCAGCAGACCACGACGGGCAATCTGGGCCTGTTGATCTTCCCGCTGTCGGTCGTCTTCGTCTATCTCGTGCTGGCCGCGCAGTATGCAAGCTGGAGCCTGCCGATCTCGATTCTGCTGATCGTGCCGATGGTGCTCTTGACCGGTTCGGCCGGCGTCCGGATGCTGGGCGGAGACATCAACATCCTGACCCAGATCGGCTTCATCGTTCTAGTGGGCTTGGCCGCCAAGAACGCCATCCTGATTGTCGAGGTCGCTCGTCGGTTGGAAGGCGAGGGCAACGGCGAGATGCGAGCCGTCGTGAAGGCCGCGCGGCTGCGGCTGCGCCCGATCCTGATGACGTCCTTCGCATTCATCCTTGGTGTCTTGCCGCTCGTCACATCAAGCGGGCCCGGTGCCGAGATGCGCCAGGCGATGGGCATCGCGGTCTTCTTCGGCATGCTCGGCGTAACCCTGTTCGGTTTACTCTTCACGCCGGTATTCTACGTCGTCGTGCGACGCCTGTCGGGTGCCAAGCAGCGCGTCCAAGCTGCCCCGGAGCGACTGGCGCTCGCAGCTTGAACCTTCGGAGCTTCCGCGCCCGTCCGCCATGCCTTGGCGGGCGGGCGCTTCGATTCCGGTGCGGACGCTGGCAAGGCCGCCAAGCCATGGCCGCAGAGCCTATCGCCTCATCTTGTATCCCATGGGGAGACAGTCTTGCGCGGTGTCTACCGTTTATCGCCTCGATCGGTGCAGTTAGGTTCTGCCCATCCAAACGAAAGGACCTCGCCATGAAGCTCTACATCGCCCAGGCAACCTGCTCCCTCGCCGCCCAGCTCGTCGCGAACGAGCTCGGCCTTTCCCCTGAACTGATCCATTTTGACGTACACAACGGGACCACCTCGAACGGCCAATCGTTCACCGACGTGAATCCGCTGGCCTACGTACCCGTCCTCGAACTGAACAACGATGCATCGGATCGCCTGACCGAGACGACAGTCGTCACCTCGTACTTGGCCGATCAGCATCCGGAGGCTGGCCTGATCCCCGCAGCCGGCACGCTCGAGCGCGCGAGGTACGACCAGCTTCTTGTCTTCCTCGCGACCGAGATCGCCCAGAAGCACATCCCGCTGATGCGTAAGCTGTTGACCTCTGAGGGTGCCGAATGGACCCGCAACAAGCTCGTGAAGGCCTACACCGAGCTCGATCAGCGCCTGGCCGACGGCCGGACGTACATCACGGGTGACAAGTTCACGGTCGCCGACGCCTACGTCTGGGGCACCATGTGGCACGAACGCTCCGGCGCGAAGATCGACCACCTCAAGAACCTGATGGCCTACGTCGCCCGCGTCGAAGCGCGCCCCTCCGCTCAGAAGGCGCTGAAGGACGAAGCCGAACTGGTCGCGCTGCATCGGTCGCGCGCAGCCGCTTGAAACCCCGAGCATCCCAACCGGAAGGACAACGAAAATGAGCAACAGAACCATCGAGGATGCGGTAAAAGACCGGCCGCAGAGGTTGTCAGGCAAAGTCGCCATCGTTACCGGCGCGTCCAAAGGCATCGGCGCCGAGATCGCCCGCAGACTGGCGGCCGAAGGAGCCTCCGTCGTCGTGAACTACGCGAGCGACCGCGACGGAGCGGATAAGGTCGTCGCCGACATCGCAGCGACCGGCGGCAAAGCGACGGTCGTCCAGGGCAACGTCGCCAGAGCAGAGGACGTCGAGCGGATCTTCGCCACGGCCGCGACCGCTTACGGGAAAGTGGACATCCTCGTCAATAATGCCGGCGTCTACAAGTTCGGCACGATCCAGGAGGTGTCCGAGAGCGAATATCGGCGCCACTTCGACACCAATGTACTCGGCCTTCTGCTCGCGACGAAGGCCGCGGTGTCGCAGTTCGGGCCTGAGGGCGGAAGCATCGTCAATATCGGCTCGGTAGCAAGTCGACAGACGCCGGCGGGCGCCTCTATCTACACCGCAACCAAAGGAGCGGTAGACGCCATTAGCCGCACACTCTCGAAGGAGCTTGGCACGCGCAAGATCCGCGTTAATTCGCTCAATCCGGGTGGCGTGGAGACCCCCGGCACCCATGCCGCCGACCTGATCGGAAACGAGTCCGAAAAGAACATGATCGGCATGACCCCGCTCGGCCGCTTCGGCCAACCGGGCGACATCGCGCCCGTGGCGGCGTTCCTTGTCTCCGACGATGCGCGCTGGATCACCGGAGAGACCATCGTCGTGTCTGGTGGCATGTAGAGCTGCAAGCCTCTATCTGGGTCTTCCGATTGGCAGGTCAGTAGCGGCAGTCTGGACGGGTTGCGTTTGCGCCAGGACGCTGCTGCTAATGGCGCCAAGCGCGCACCCGCGGGCGGATCAACGAGGCTTTGGGCCAACCCTGTGCCAAGCACTCACGCCACCATACTAAGGACAAACAACGGCTCGTCGTGTCGGTGGTTGCGTATGATTCCCTCCCTGGGCAACCATTTTTTGTTGTAACCTCAATGCCTTAACCAAGAAGACGATTTTCGCGGCCCCTCGTGAAACCTAGCAGGGACGCACTGGGGACGCATCCCGGTCGGTGCGCCGGCAGGGCCAGGGCCGGATCATCAACATCAGTTCGGTGGCCGGCTTCCTGCCCGGACCATATACGGCGCTCTACAACGCCACCAAGCACGCCGTCGAAGGCTATTCCGAATCGCTCGATCACGAGCTGCGGACATTCGGCATTCGTGTCTCGCTGGTCGAGCCGGTCTTCACCCGCACCGCGCTGGAAGAGAACGGCGACAAGCCCGATCGGATCCTGAGCGTCTACGACAAGGGACGCGCGGCCATGAACGCGACCTGGCGCAACGGCATCGCGGCCGGCGACCCCGTGGAGGCCGTGGCGGACAAGGTGGTGCAGGCCGCCACCGAAAAGCAGCCGGGCATTCGCTACACGCCCGGAACAATGGCGGGCCGTCTCCGCCTGATGCGGCGCTTCGTCCCTGAAAAGACCTTCGAGAAGAGTTTTCGCAAGCAGATGGGCGTGGCCGATTGATCTCCCAACAGAGCGATCACCGGGCAAGCTGAATTGTCTCTTTCGCCGAGGAGCGACCTATGAAGTACTATTTGTGCAAGTACATCCCGCCGCGCGCCGACTTTCTCGCGACCATGACCGCCGACGAGAAGACATGGATGAAGCAGCACGGCGCGTTCCTGGATGACCTGCTAGACAAGGGACAGGTCATCGCGCACGGCCCGGTCATGGACCCGAGCGGCGGTTATGGCGTGTCGCTCTATCAGATCGCCGATGATCTCGACATCGAGACGATCACCTCGGAAGACCCGATCGTGAAGAACGGCGCCGGTCATTAGAGCATCATCCGATGCTTCATTTGAGGACGCGCGGCTGACAGCGCCGCCTCGACGATCTTTCACCACCGATCCCCGGCAGCGCATTGCGATGCCGGAAGCCTAACCAGGACAACATCCATGACGATCGCACTCATCACCGGCGCTTCGAGCGGCATCGGCGCGGTCTACGCACGCCGTCTCGCCGCACGCGGCCACGACCTCGTCCTCGTCGCACGCGCGACCGACCGGCTCAACGCCCTCGCGGGCGAACTGCGCAATGCACATGGCATTGCGGTCGAGGTCATTACGGCCGATCTGGTCGACCACTCCCAACTCGCACCGGTTCTCAAGCGCCTCCGTTCCGATCCGCCCATCGAAATCCTCGTCAACAATGCGGGTGCTGCGTTGATCGGCGATTTCGCAACCGCCGACCCAAGCAAGATGGACGATCTGCTGGGGCTGAACGTTGTCGCGCCGACGCTGCTCGCGTCCGCCGTCATCGGCGGCATGGTCGAACGCGGCCATGGCGCGATCATCAACATCGCATCGGTGCTGGCTCTGCTCCCCGAATACTCCCGTGGCATCTACCCCGCGACCAAATCCTACCTGATGACGCTGTCGCAAGGCCTTGCAGCCGAAGTCGCGTCGAAGGGTGTCTATGTGCAGGCCGTGCTGCCCGCGGCTACGCGCACGGAAATCTACGAGCGCGCCGGCGGCGATGCCGGCAAGGTGCCCAATGTCATGGAGGTCGAAGACCTCGTGGATGCGGCGTTGATCGGCTTCGATCGCAAGGAACCGGTCACGATTCCACCGGTGCCCGACGTGGCGGCGTGGGACGCTTTCGAGAAGGCGCGCGGCGTTCTGGCGGCAGGCTTCGGCAACGCCAAACCGGCCGCGCGTTATCGGACCTGACGCGGTGTTTTCGGCGAAGCTGGTCGCCGCCGCCCGCTGATTTGCCGGCTCTCCTGCCAAACCTTCAACTGACGGAGAGTGAATATATGGGTAACGAGAGCTCAAACCTGCGCACAAACGCACCGCATCCGGCCGGTCCGGTTCAACGAGGCCGGCCAGATGACCGATCTCGTCGTCATGTTGCGCCCGGCCAACGTGGTGACAAAGCTGGGCGAAGAAGCAGCTCGCCGCATGGCGGCAGCGAAATCGTAAACCTGAACCAGAACACCGGGAGATCAGCACATGGCCAAACTAGCAGTCGTGGCGACCATCAAGACCGCCGCCGGTAAGCGGACCGAATATCCCAAGCACCTGAACGCTCACGCGCTTCGTTGCAGGGCGGCCGAGCCTGGCACTCTGGCTTTCGAGATCCTCGTGCCGCAAGAGGAAGCCGACACGGTCATGCTATACGAAGTCTATGCATCACGCGAGGCCTTCGATGCTCACCTGACGGGAGCTTCCATCCAGCAGATGAGGCACGATTCAGCTGGCCTGCAAGTGAGCCTCAACGGCGTGCGTTGTAATTTGACCGAATGAGCGGCTGTTAATCGGCGTCGAACCATGATCCCCGCAGTCATCTAACGCGGACACTTCGCGCGCCGATCGGCGTTAGGACCATGCCGATTAACATCAGAACGCCAACTGTTCGGTGCTCACCGCGCTTGCCCGCCTCTTACCATGACGACGAAGGGGACGGCCCATACCGCCGCGGCATTGCCTAGGAGCATCATGGTCAGAACGGCTTGTGTGAACATCAGACGGACCTCCGCTGCGCGGCGGCCCAAGGCCGCCGCAGCCGCATGGGGACGCCGCCGGGTCGGGGCGGGTCGTCGTCGTCCAGCCGCCGCAGCGCGGCGAGGATATCGGCCAGTCGAATGGTGTGGCTCATGCCGGGAATCTCCCGCAGGGCAGGACAGGATTCGACTGCAAACATGTCGGAAGCCCAGGACGACAGGATGATCCGTTTTTCCGGCACGGAGAGCTCATCGTCCTTCAGCACGTCCTCCGGCGAGGCATAGTGCGCGGCCGGGTGGAAGATGGGGTTGAGATTGCTGGTGTTCGTGTTTGCGTTGCTCATCGGCTGCCTCCCTACGCTCCTTTCTTCGGGACGGGTTCGAGTTGGTGCCGGACGGCGGCGGGGCCGCCGCCCGGATGTCGCTACTGCGTGTTGATGGCGATGCGCTTGACGCCCGCCCGCGGATTCTCGGACTTCGGCAGCGACACGGTCAGGATGCCGTTCTCGAACGACGCTTCCGCCTTGTCTTCTTCGACGTCCTCGAGCGGGATCCGCCGCTCGAAGGCGCCGTAGGCGCGCTCGGTGAAGTACCTACCTTCGTCGCTGCGCTCGGCTTTCTTCTCGCCGCGGATGGTCAGGACACCGCCAGCGATTTCGATCTGGACGTCCTTCTCCGTCATGCCGGGCAGTTCGGCCGTGATGGTCAGTGCCTTATCGGTCTCACTGAGCTCGATCTTGGGCCAGCCGAATTGCCCTTCCATGAGTGGCGACAGACCCGTCCCGCCGAAGCCGCGAAAGGCATCGTCGAACAGGCGGTTCATCTCGCGATGAAGCGTCATGAATGGATCGTAGTTGCCGCGCGTCGGCGTAAGTTCCTGATTCCGCGACCAGGGAATGAGATCACGAATTGCCATGGTTGTTCTCCTTTGTTGCATGGGGAGGGAGCGCGGCTGCGCTTGCGCGCGCCGCGTTCCGCCATCGAACCTTGGCTGGCGTCAGGCTGCCTTCTTCTGCTCGATCTGCGAAGGAGAAGCGCCGCCCGCGATCTGGATCCGGCGCGGCTTCATTGCTTCGGGCACCTCGCGGACGAGATCGATGATCAGCAGTCCGTCGCGGAAAGAGGCCTCTTTCACCTGGACGTAATCGGCCAAGTTGAACACGCGCCGGAACGGACGCGCGGCGATCCCCTGGTAGAGATACTCGCCGGCCGCCTTCTCGGGCTTCCTGCCCTCGATGGTGAGCGCGTTCTGCTCGGCGGTCAGCGTGATGTCGTCGGCTCCGAATCCGGCGACGGCGAGCGAGATCCGGTAGTGGTCCTCGCCGGAGCGTTCGATGTTGTACGGGGGATAGTGATCCTCGGTCGCCTGGCGCATTGTGCTATCGACGAGGTTGGCCAGGTGGTCGAAGCCGATGGTGGAGCGCCACAGGGGCGCGAAGTCGAAGGTCGTCCTCATAACCAAGTCCTCCATAGAGCAAGATGGGTACGAAGGAGCGCAGGACAGGGGTTTCAGACGGGGTCCGAAGATACCCGGCCCGGCGCCCGCACCGGGCCCGATCTGGCGCCCGGCACACCGCTCTTGCGGCGAAAATTGACTTAGAAAAACGGAAAGTCGTTTCAAGAGGTCGGCCAAAAAAATTGCAGCGATCGCGGCGCCGCTGGTCGTCCCCCTTGCGCGCCCTTATCCATACGCTTGACACGGCGCTCATCATGGCTGCGGACACAATCTCGGGCTACATTCAGGGCCTTCTGATGGCGTTGAGTTCAGGCAGAGCCTATGCGTTGGACCGCGATTCACGGAAGGCCGCCTTGGCTCGCTTCTTGAAGAGGGCTTCAGGCAGTGATCAAGAGGGGGGTGAGGAGGAGCGACGCTTGGCTGCATGACCCTGAACCGCATGTACGACGGCGCCTAATGGTGAACTGACTTTTCAGTGCGGACTGGGGGCGGCTCGAGCATGACTTCCTTCAAGCGATTGCCACTGGCGACGATGACCACGAAGTTGAGTTTTCCATCCTGCTTCATCAAACCTCCGGCAACAGCGCTTCCCGCTCCAGCTTTCTCGGCGATGCGTACGGCGTCCGACAGCTCTTGCTCAACCGTCTTCAGAGCAATGATTTTGCTTAGATCCTCTCGATCGAGCTCCTTCAGCGATGATAAGATTTCCTTTTCTGTAACGCTTCCGGTGTTCGCATCTACGACATTTTCCCAAATGCGCTCATTTCTTACCGTCCGCACGCGATAAATGGCCGGACCGGATATCTCAAAGCTAACGTCGACGGGCCTTGAACCGTTATGTAATCGCTCGGCAATCGCTACCGCCTGACTCAGTGGTATTTTTATTCTGCGAAATTGCTCGAGCAGGCGACGCATCGCCGCCTCATCGGTATCGCCTTGTGCGGCTACGCCTCTATTTGTGTCGTCCAAAGGTGTGTGGGTGACATCGGCTCTCGCGCCCGCAACAGCGAACGTGGCGGACAAAACGATAGTCGCTAACAATCGCTTCTTCGACATGAGGTGTATCCAGTGGCTGTGGGTGAAAAACTGACCGGTGGTCTTATCGGTGTGGCGAGGGTCTCTGACGGCCTATCGACACGAACTTTTGGCGTGGCTCAGCGAAGCGCACCGTTTGAGAGCGCTATTGAAACTCGGATGTCGAGTAGGTCGCGGCCGCTTCTCGGAGCGACTCTGAGCGAAATTGCGCTGCGGTTCCGAGGTCAGCCTGACTGACCTCGTGCTCGAGCCGGCTCGATCAGAAACTCCCGGACCGAACTGCGCCAACGTTTCACGGACCCGGATTGCGGGGCTCCCGTCACTCGCATCGGCCTGCTCGGATATTGACGCGGGCGGCTGTCGTACAGCATCGGCTGCCTCGAAGCTGAGCCGCGAGGGGACTCCAATCTCCCTGTGGGGGAGAATCGGCAGGAAACCAGGCTGGCTGGTATCGATGACGACCGCTTTCGGTCTCTCCAGCTCGGAGGCGATCCGAATCGGTGGAAGTGTAGAATGAGGTTCGATGAGCCTTCTCGGCGGGGTCGCTGGCAGCAGGGAATTGGCTGCAAAGAGTAGCACGAGCAGCGCTCCGCCGACCCACAGAAAGTAACTCCACACTGGAGCTTGAGTCTCGACTGAACCACGCGCACGCATTGACAAGACGGATGTTCTGCTCACTGCGCCCGGCTCCCGCGCAGAAGTGCCTTCGGCGCGATCCAGGGCCGGCTGCCGGCGAACGCATGCAACCCCGCAAGCAAGGATATCGTAACGCCCAGCAGGAGGCTCAGGCCCTCGAGGGACAGAGCAACAACCAGGTTCAGGGATGCGAGCGCAAGCCCCGGCCAGGGATTTTCCTTTGCAAGCGACCGCAAAAGTGTTGACATTCTCGGTCTCCGAAATACACTAAACCGTATAGTTCATATACATCCCGGGCCGCGGGATGTGTCAAGAGCGAAGACTCACAAGCTCGTGTTCAGACTGTTTGAAAGGCGGGTCGGAGCGCGACGCTGCGTTTCCCGGTTCGATCTCAGCAAATGAAGGGTTCTGTATGTTCAAGTCCACATTAATCGTCATGCTGCTGGCATTGATCGGCAATGGGGCTGCCTTTGCGCAGGAGAACCGCGGCACTCCCGAGCAGAGGGCCGCATGCGCGCCTGACGCCTTCCGGCTGTGCGCGAGCTACATCCCTGACGCCAGGAATGTGGAGGCCTGTCTGAGGCAAAGAATGTCAGACCTGAGCGATGCCTGCAGAGTCGTCTTCGAGCACGCTGCGGGAACTGCTTCGGTCAGGACCATAGGATCGCCCCGGGCCGGCCGGGACGCAAAAGATGAGGAATGATCGCATGAACACGATGTATGCTCCCGCGTTCGCCGCGTTCGGGGGCTCGGCCTTCGGAGCGATCTCTACGATCGTAACTGGATGGATGACTCGGCGCCGCAGGCTTCGCGAGCGTCACTATGCCCGGTCGATTTCCAAGCGCGAGCGGCTCTATCGAAGCTTCATCGAGGAAGCCTCCCGAGTCTACGCCGACGCGCTCGTCAGCGACAAATCCGAGATTCCGCAATTGGTCAATCTGTATGCGCTCATAGGGCGGATGAGGATTCTGGCCAGCGATCAAGTGGTTCAAGCCGCGGAGCGGGCAGGTCGCCTGATCATCGAAACCTACCTGTCGCCAAACCGCGAATTTGTCGATCTGCCGGAATTCATGGAGGAAATGGATCCCCTGCGTGCTTTCGGGGAAGCCTGCCGGTGCGAATTGCATTCGATCCCATCTCGCTGAGGTCCCACGCGATGCAGCAGCGGATAGGCCAAGCCGGATCGCCGTGCATTCGTCGGCGGATCGTACAAGCAGCGATCCGATTGCACCGCGAGATCGGTTTCAAGAAGACCACCGTCGCCGATATCGCTCGCGGAGCGTCGATGTCGCCCGCTAACGTCTACCGCTTCTTCCCTTCAAAGCAGGCAATCGAGGAGGCAGCCGTGGCGGGCCTGTTCGAACAAGCCTCTGCGGCTGCAACGCTTGCGGTTCGCGGCGGCTCCGCCCTGGAGCGTCTAACGGCAGCGTTGAGGGCGATCTCACAGCTGCACGACCATCGGCTGGAGAACGACAGCAAGCAACACGAATTGGTCGCTGCGGCGGTACGCGAGAACTGGGCGGTCGCTTTGTCTTACGCAGCCCGGATCCGGAGACTTGTGCGCGCGATCATTGCTGCCGGACAGACGAGCGGCGAGCTACGACAGGGAAGTCCGACGGCGATGGCCTGTTGCCTGCTCGAAGCAAGGGACGGATATCTCAGTCCGTCGCGGATCACCCCAGCTACCGTTCGGCCCGCTTTTGACGAGATGATGGATTTCTGCGCAGGCGCGCTGCGGGATGTGCCGTGGGGTCAGTCGATCGACCTGGCCGCCGACCTGCGTCCGAAAGCCGTGACGCAACGATAGCGAGCGGGGTCTATGGCTGATTCACGGCCTCCAGTCCGCCTCGCAAGCCGCGAGAAAGAAATTGACCCGTTCGTGCAAGAACGTTGGCAGCTCTTTTCTGAGATCCTTTAGTTCCTCACCCATCAGCGATCTCATAAGCATCGGAAGCAAAATGAGATCCATGAACATCTGCGCGGTCGCAACGCTCCGCTTTGCGCTGAAAGGTCCTTTTGATGAGCGCGCGATCCTCTGCGTTGCCTCGTTCAAGAGCTGCGAAACTGCCCCAGCCGCGCGGTCGCGCGCCGCGTCGTGAACATTTCGGCTCAACTCGGGAAATCGCCGCGCCTCGGCGATCGTCGCGCGCGTGAGGTCCAACGTGTCCTCGACGAATCTCTCCACGATCTCGATGCCGAGATTGGCGAGCTTTTCCTGGATGGTGCGGCCCGCCGGGGTGAACCCCTCGAAAGCTGTCAATCCGTTGATGGTCCGGGCCACCACAGCCTCGAACAGCGCCTCCTTGCCGGGGAAATGGGCATAGATGGTCGGTTTGCTCGCAGGGGCCAACTCGGAAATATCGTCGATGCTGGCACTCCGAAACCCCTTCTCGAGAAAGAGCTGCTGGGCTGCATCGAGAATCCGCGCCTGGACGCCGCCGGCAAGGTCCTTGGGCGGTCTGCCGCGTTTCGGGCTTTTGTTCTTCGCCATCACTGTTTCCTAATCACGAGTTTGTGCACGTCTAGATCCCACTTGACATGCCCGGGAAGGAAATGCAACAAAAAGAAAATATACGGTATAGTTTATTTACGCTGTCGATGGCTGGCTTTGATTGCCAGGTCTGCGACAGCTCATCCGGATGACCGGCCGGCCGCCACATGCGCGTTTGGCCCCGCTCATCCGGCGCAACCTAAGGAGATCGCCGTGACTGTGTGCAGCCCGGACTCGCCAATTGTGGAGCAGGGCATTCTGCTGCGCGAATTGAATCACCGGATCAATAGTGGGCTCGCTTCGGCGATCAACCTGGTCTCGGTCGCGGCCGTTCGAGCTGAGGGGCCTGAGGCCAAGCGCGCCTTAAGCGACATAGTCGAACTGTTGCACGGTTATGCCGATGTGCAGAAGGCGCTCGCAATGCCGAGGGGCAAGGCGCTGATCGACGCCGCGACATACATCCGCATGATGGGCTGCGCTATGCGCCGTTCGTTGCTGGACCGAATGAATATCCGGCTGGTAGTCGCCACCGAATATCTTCCACTCCAACCAGAGCGATGCCGGCGGCTCGGAATGATCGTCCACGGGCTCGTAACCGAGGCCGCGAAACATGCGTGCTTCGACGCGCGGACCGGAGAAATCCGAATCAAGTTGTCGCGAATCGGCGCGGTGGTGAATTGCGTCGTCCTGGACAATGGGTCGCGGTCGGCACGGGGTGCTGCGGGGAGCGGACTTCGGATCAGCAATGACCTTGCCAAGGGTCTCGCCGGCCGGGTCGAGCACGGCTCCGGCGATGAATTCACATCCGTCGTCCTTTCATTTCCTCTGAGAGAGCGTGAGTGGCAGGCGAACTGTGCGATCGCGGAGCGTCGCATCCCGCGGCCGTCTCGCCGATCAGACGTCAGCCCATCCGGTACCTCGGCGCTTTGCACGAGAGCAAGCTCCCCGGATCAGGACAGCCGCCCCACTGCAATTCGACCAGATCCAGGTGCGCCTCGGGGAGTCCAACAGCTCTCTGCCCATGCGGCGGCGGATGTGCTGGGCGAGTTGTTGTCACCTGGTCACCGCATGGACGTGTCATGAAACGTACTACGAACCAAGCTGAAGTCGTTGAAACTGTCCGCAAACGCAAGCTGAGGGGTCCCAGCGTTCTGGCGGCCGCGCTTGTCGCGATCGCGCTGAGCGGCCGCAACGATCATGCCGCCGCTCCCATCACGCGTGCCGCGATGGTGCGAACAGAGATCGTGCAGCCGCGCGACCGACAAGCCTCCGTCACCCTGACCGGCGAAATCCAGGCCCGGTTTCGCGCGGATCTGTCATTCCGCGTCAGCGGACGTGTGCTCGCGCGCTATGTCGATGTCGGCGCTCACGTCGAGGCTGGTGAGATCCTGGCTGTGCTCGATCCCGCCGAGCAGCAGGCCGACGTCGATGCCGCAGCCGCGGCGGTCACAGCCGCGCAATCTCAGTTGCGCGTGGCCGTGGCGACCTTCGAACGGCAGAAGACGCTGATCGCAAGCGGTTTCACCACGCGCACGGTCTACGATCAGGCGCAGGAAGGATTGCGAACCGCAGAAGGTGCGCTTGAAGCCGCAAAAGCTGCGCTGGGAACGTCGAAAGACGCCCTTGGCTATACCGCGCTGCGCGCAGAAGCGGCAGGCGTCATCACCGCGCGCAATCTGGAAGTCGGCCAGGTCGTACAGGCCGCGCAGCCCGTGTTCTCGCTGGCGCAGGACGGCGAGCGGGATGCCGTCTTCGACGTCTACGAATCCATCTTCTTTGGCGACCTCGAAGACAGCCGCGTGTCGCTGGCGCTTGTCTCCGACGCAGGCGCGACGGCGAACGGGCGTGTCAGGGAAGTCTCGCCCGCGATTGACGCGAAGAGTGCGACCATCCGCGTCAAGGTTGCCATCCAGGATCCGCCGGCAGCGATGACGCTTGGAAGCGCCGTTGCAGGAACCGTCAAAGCGAAAGCCCAGCAGCAGATCGCATTGCCCTGGAGTGCATTGGCGGCGGCAGGATCGAAGCCCGCGGTTTGGACTGTCGATCCGGCGACCAAAACGGCTGCGCTCAAGCCAGTGACGATTGCCGGTTATGAAGCCCGCGAAGTGCTGATCAAGGCGGGCCTCAAGCCGGGCGAGCGCGTCGTGATCGATGGCGGCAAGCTGCTGAGCGTTGGCCAGGCCGTGACATATGAGGGAGACCCGTCATGAACAGGCGCGCCATGATTGCAACCGGCACGTTTATATCCGCGCTGGTGCTGGCCGGATGTCAGCAGGACACGAAAGCGCCCGAGCCCGTTCGGCCTGTGCTGTCGATGGTCCTTGAGCCGAGTAGCGCGGACAGCACAGTCGCCGTGGGTGTTGTTGAGCCCCGGTACAAGACCAATCTTGCGTTCCGCGTGCTGGGACGTCTGACCGCGCGTCCCGTATACGTCGGTGACCTCGTCAGCGAAGGACAGACGGTCGGCACGATCGACCCCACGGCCCTTGAGCTCGCCGTACGCGCGGCCAAGGCTGAGCTTGCGAAGGCCCAGGCGCAGCTGGCGACGACAACGGCGACGGAGGAGCGGCAGCGAACCCTCATCACAAGTGATGCCACCACAAAGCAGACGCTGGACAATGCCGAGCAGGCGCGGGCGGGTGCCGACGCGTCGGTGGCGCACGCGCAGGCAAACTTGATCAAGGCAATTGAGCAGCGCGGCTATGCACAGCTCAAGGCCGATTTCGCAGGGGTCGTCACCGCAGTGGGGGCGGAGGTCGGACAGGTGGTCTCGCCGGGCCAAAGCGTCGTAACGGTCGCGAGGCCCGACATCAGGGAGGCGGTTGTCGATATCGGGGAGGATTTCCCGGTGCCGCTTGAAATTGGCCTACCATTCACAGTCGGCTTGCAGCTTCTCCCCGCCGTTCAGGTGGAAGGCAAGGTTCGCGAGATCGCCCCGCAGGCAGACCCCGTGACGCGCCTGCGGCGTGTCCGCATCGCCCTCGACAATCCCCCTGAAAGTTTCCGCTTAGGCACGACGGTTACGGCGAAGCTTGGCACTACGCAAAGTCCGACATTGCGCGTCCCCGCCTCGGCGGTGCTCGCCAAGGATGGCGCGAATTTCCTCTGGGTCGTCGATCAGCCTGCGAGCACCGTATCGCTGCACAAGGTCGATCTCGCCGGGGACCCCGCAGGTGTCCGCGTCACCGATGGGCTTGCCCCCGGTGCGCGCGTCGTGACCGCCGGAATCCACAGCCTCAAGCCAGGACAGCAAGTCCGTATCGAGCAGGATCAGAAGCCATGAAGTCGTTCAACCTTTCCGACTGGGCGCTCCGCCATCGTTCGCTCGTCTGGTATTTCATGATCGCCTTCATGGCGGCAGGCCTCTTTGCCTACCTTCAGCTTGGCCGTCAGGAAGATCCCGACTTCACCATCAAGACCATGGTGATCCAGGCGCAGTGGCCGGGCGCATCGCCTGAAGAGATGACGCGCCAGGTCACCGACAGGATCGAAAAGAAGCTCGAGGAGCTGGAATCGCTCGACTACACCAAGAGCGTGACGGTCGCGGGCCAGACCACCGTATTCGTCTATTTGCGAGACACGACAAAGGCGGCTGACGTCAAGCCGACCTGGGTCCGCGTCCGTAACATGATCGCGGATATCAAGGGTGATTTTCCGCAAGGAGTGATCGGACCGGGCTTCAACGATCGCTTCGGCGACGTGTTCGGCAATATCTATGCCTTCACCAGCGACGGCCCGACCCAGCGTCAGCTGCGCGATCAGGTCGAAAACATCCGCGCCAAGGTCTTGACCGTACCGGATGTGGGTAAGGTCGACATTTTGGGCGCGCAGGACGAGGTGATCTTTCTCGAATTTTCCACCCGGAAGATCGCGGCCCTCGGCCTCGATGTCCGCTCGATCATGGCCTCCCTGCAGGGACAAAACGCGGTCGCACCGTCCGGCGTCTTCCAGGAGGGCCCCGAGCGCATCAGCGTGCGCGTGAGCGGCCAATTCACGTCGGAGGCAAGCCTGAAGGCGGTCAATCTCCGGATCAACGACCGCTTCTTTCCGCTGACCGACGTCGCGACTATCACGCGCGGTTATGCCGATCCGCCCCAGACCTTGTTCAGGTACAACGGCCAGCCCGCGATCGGGCTTGCCATCGGCATGAAGTCCGGCGCAAACCTGCTTCACTTCGGCGAGGCGCTGAAGGAGCAAATGTCGAAGGTCATTGCCGACCTGCCGATTGGCGTCGGCGTTCATCTGGTCGCCGATCAGCCCGTCGTCGTCGAGCATGCCGTGTCGGGCTTCACCGAAGCGCTGTTTGAGGCGGTGGCCATTGTTCTCGCCATCAGCTTTCTCAGCTTAGGCATGCGCGCCGGGCTTGTCGTCGCAATCGCAATCCCGCTGGTTCTCGCCATTACCTTCGTGGTGATGGCTTATGCCGGCATTTCATTGCAGAGAATTTCGCTTGGTGCATTGATCATCGCGCTCGGCCTTCTGGTCGATGACGCCATGATTGCCGTCGAGATGATGGTGGCTCGACTGGAAGTCGGCGATCCCCTGGAAAAGGCGGCGACCCACGTCTATACGTCGACCGCTTTTCCCATGCTGACCGGCACGCTGGTCACTGTCGCGGGCTTCATCCCGATTGGGCTGAACAGCAGCAATGCCGGCGAATTTACCTTCACGCTGTTCGTGGTGATTGCGGTCTCCCTGATCGTGTCGTGGATCGTCGCGGTAGTGTTCACCCCGCTGCTCGGCGTCACCATTTTGCCCGCAAAGATGAAGGGCCACCATGAGGAGAAGGGCCGGCTGGCGCAGATGTTCGCCCGCCTGCTGCTCATCTGCATGCATCGCCGTTGGATCACCGTCGGCGTGACGGTTGCCGCCTTCTTCGTCGCGTTGTTCGGCATGACGTTCGTGCAGCAGCAGTTCTTTCCCTCATCGGACCGTGACGAGCTGGTGATCGACTGGAATTTGCCGCAAAATGCCTCCATTGCAGACACCAATGCGCAGATGGCGCGCTTCGAGCGCGAACAGCTGCAGGGCAATGGCGCCGTGGATCATTGGTCGACTTATGTCGGGACGGGCGCGCCGCGGTTCGTGCTGTCGTTCGACGTGCAGACGGCCAATACGTGGTTCGGCCAGCAAGTCGTTGTGACCAAGGGCGGCATAAAGGCGCGCGACCTCGTCAAGGCACAATTTGAGGAATATCTGAGGAAGACGTTTCCAGGCACCGACACCTACGTCAAGTTGCTCGAGGTCGGTCCGCCGGTGGGGCGTCCCGTGCAATACCGCCTGAGCGGGCCCAACATCGCGAAGGTCAGGGATCTCTCGCAGGAACTCGCCGGCATCGTCCGGAGCAACCCCGACCTCGGCAACGTCGTGTTCGACTGGATGGAGCCAGCGCGCGTCGTCAAGGTCGACGTTCTCCAGGACAAGGCGCGCCAGCTCGGCGTGACGTCGGAAGACATCGCCACCACCCTGAACTCGGTGCTTGAGGGCACGCCGATCACACAGGTTCGCGACAGCATCTATCTTGTCAATGTCACTGGACGTGCGACCGCGGTCGATCGCAGCTCGATCGATACGCTCCGAGATCTGCAGTTGACCGGGCAGGGTGGGCAGTCGGTGCCGCTCGGGACCGTGGCCAACCTGCGCTATGAGATCGAGCAGCCGACCATCTGGCGCCGCGCGCGGATTCCCACGATCACCCTGAAGGCTGGCATCGTCACCAACGTCCAGCCGAAGACAATCATGGATCAGTTGGCACCGAGGGTGGCGGATTTCAGCAAAGCACTGCCGGCGGGTTATTCGGTGGCGATCGGCGGCTCCGTGGAGGAAAGCGCCAAGAGCCAGTCGCCGATCGTGGCCGTCGTTCCGCTCATGCTGTTCGTCATGGCTACGGTCCTGATGATTCAGTTGCAGAGCTTCCACCGCCTGTTCCTGGTGTTTGCGGTCGCACCGCTTGCCGTGATCGGCGTCGTCATGGCCCTGCTGCCGAGCGGCGCACCTCTCGGCTTCGTTGCCATCCTGGGTGTGCTGGCGCTGATCGGCATCCTGGTCCGAAACTCGGTGATCCTGATCGTGCAGATTGAGGATCTAAGGAAGGAGGGGCGTCCGGCCTGGGATGCCGTTGTGGAAGCGACCGAGCATCGCATGCGCCCGATCTTGCTGACCGCGGCCGCCGCGAGTCTCGCGCTGATTCCAATCGCGCGCGAGATTTTCTGGGGGCCGATGGCCTACGCGATGATGGGCGGCATCATCGTCGGCACGCTGCTGACGCTGTTGTTCCTGCCCGCGCTTTATGTGGCGTGGTTCCGGATCCACCCTGTTCACGACGACGGCGGGCCAGTGCGTGAGACCGTTGACCCGGCGCACGACAGCCACTCGTCGAACTCGACTCTTGCGCCGGCCGCGCCGGTGCCGGTCCTTGAAACGCAAATCTGAAACGGAGACTATCATGTCCAGGAAGGCACTCTTGACGCTGTCTGTCAGCGTAACGCTCGCAACGATTTCGTTGGCACCGACTGCGGTGTTTGCGCAATTCCCCGGTCCGCCTCCAATGGGGCCGGGCGGTCCTCCTCCGATCGCGGCCGGAGGTCCTCCCGCATTCGCAAGTCCACCTCCCATGGGGCTTGGTGGCGCGGCCCATGCCGGCCTCGGCGGTCCGGCTCCTCGCCTTGGCGCCGGCGCTGGTCCTGGCGGCGATCTAAGAGCGCCTGGCGGCGTTCGCGCCGGCGGTCGTGACGGACCCGCGGTTGCACGCGCGGTCCAAGCTCGCTCTGCATCAGTCAGCTACGGCCGCTCCGGAAGCTTCAGCCATAGCTACGGCGGGCGACGATACGGTTATGGTGCAGCTTACGCCGCTGGAGCCTATGCCGGCTATGCTTATGGCAGCTCGAACGATGGCAACTATTCCGATAGCGACTGCTACTACGCCTACAGGAGCCACAGACGCGTTCGGGTATGCAACTAGCGGGCGGGAAGTATCTCACCCTACGAACTCTGCGGTGAACATTGTAAGTGCGTTGGCTTCGCTGGTGCTGCTGACTGAGACCGGTTTGTTCACCGCGGTTGCGTAACGTCGGCACACTTTGGCGCTGCGTCAGCGTGCCGGTTGGGAACAACACGCAACAGCTTTGAGCCTCCGCATTCAATTCCGAGTGCGAGGTCGGCCAAAATCCAACGACCAGGGTGGGCCCTCAATCGGTTGCAGCACGAGTTTGTGAATGGGCTCGCTTGACAGGGCAAATAATAAACTATACGGTATAGTATATTAAAGTTTGGGTCGTGAAACCGCGGTGACCTGTCCCGGACAGAACTCAGGCCTGAGCAATCGCAAACCAAGAGCACAGAACCATGAACTTTCAGCCCCGGCCACACCTCACGACCGCCGACCGGCGTCTGCCGTTCGATTGCATAGCGTTGCTCTTACAGGGCGGCGGCGCTCTGGGGGCTTATCAGGGAGGCGTCTACGAGGCCTTGGCTGAAGCCAACATCCATCCCGATTGGATTGCCGGCATCTCGATTGGAGCGATCAACGGGGCAATTATCGCTGGCAATCCGCCCAATTCCCGAGTTGACCGGCTTCGCGAGTTTTGGACGCAGGTGACGTTGGACGCACCGTTCACCGATTTGATGAACAGCGATCACACCCGCAATTTTCTCAATCAGGTAAATGCGAGCTTTGCGGCCGTGTTTGGCGCGAACGGATTCTTTTCCGCGCGGCCACTGGCGCCGTGGCTACAAGCGGGTGGAACGCTTGCCGCCACGAGCATCTACGACACCAGCGCGTTGAAGACGACACTGGAGCGGCTCGTCGATTTCGATCGTATCAACGCCGGTATGATGCGGTTCAGCGCAGGTGCCGTCAATGTGAGGACCGGCAATCTGGTCTATTTCGACACTGCCACGCATACGATCCGGCCGGAGCACGTTCTGGCGAGCGGGGCGCTACCGCCGGGATTTCCGGCGGTCGAAATCGATGGCGAACATTATTGGGATGGCGGCCTCGTATCCAACACACCATTGCAATGGGTGATTGAGCGTGGCGCCCGTCAGGACACGCTTGTGTTTCAGGTCGATCTCTGGAGCGCGCGCGGCCAGATTCCGCGCAATATGGCCGACGTCATTACGCGCCAAAAGGAGATTCAATACTCGAGCCGCACGCGAGCAAGCACGGACCAGTTCAAAAGCCTGCACCGACTGCAGCGAGACTTGGCGGCTCTCTTGAACAGGCTGCCTGAAGATCTGCGCGAACATGAGGACGTCAGGCTGCTCAGGACGGCTGCCTCTCGCAACGTGCACAACCTCGTCCATCTGATCTATCGCGCGCGGGACTACGAAGGCCACTCCAAGGACTACGAGTTTTCTCGCCTCTCGATGCAGGATCATTGGCGCGCCGGTTATCACGATGCGTTACGCACCCTTCGTCATCCCGAGGTGCTGGCCCGCCCGACCAGTGCGGACGGCGTCTCCACGTTCGATCTTGAGCAGGATGGTCGTGAATAGGCCAAGCCGGTCAGTCACAGGAGAATTGAAGTGCACGAAAATGAAGTTCTGAAGCGAGCATTTGCGATGCCGCTCACCAATCCGGCCTATCCGCCGGGACCGTACCGCTTCGTCAACCGCGAATACCTTGTCATCATCTATCGCACCGATCCGGCGAAGCTGCGATCGGTTGTTCCGGCTCCGCTCGAATTTGACGAAGGCGAGGCGCTGGTCAAATATGAATTCATCCGCATGCCGGATTCCAGTGGTTTTGGCGACTACACCGAGAGTGGCCAAGTCATCCCGGTGTCGTTCCGCGGTCGCAGGGGCTGCTATACCCACTGCATGTTCCTGAACGATGAGGGGCCGATCGCCGGCGGCCGCGAGCTCTGGGGCTTTCCGAAAAAGCTGGCTCAGCCGACGCTGCGGACTGAAGTCGATACGCTCATCGGCACTCTGGATTACGGTCCGTTGCGGGTAGCAACCGGCACGACGGGATACAAGCACCGCGCGGCCGACCTAATGCAAGTCAAAGCCGCTCTCAAGGAGCCGAACTTCCTTCTCAAGATCATTCCGCACGTCGACGGCACGCCACGCATCTGTGAACTGGTCGAATATCATCTCGAGGATGTCACGATAAAGGGCGCGTGGACCGGGCCGGCGGCGCTCCATCTCACGCCTCATGCGTTGGCACCCGTAGCTGATCTGCCAGTTCTCGAGGTGGTGTCCGCGGTTCACATACTGGCCGACCTTACGCTCGGGCTGGGCAAGGTCGTGCATGACTACCTCCAACAGCCAAGCCGACGTCTCCTCGAAGTCCGCGAGACCGATCTGGTCGGCTGAACGTGAAGGCATGCAATAGAAGGAGAGTGAATTGAGTGTTCTGAAGGGCAAGACGGCCGTTGTGACCGGCTCGACAAGCGGAATAGGCCTTGGGTGCGCGCGGGCATTCGCAAGCGGGGGCGCCAACATCGTGCTCAACGGGATTGGGGCACCGGGCGATGTCGAAAAAACGCGGACTGCAATCGAGAAAGATTTCGGAGTGAAGGCTATCTATTCGCCCGCCGATATGGGCGAGCCGATGGAAATCGCCAACATGATCTCGTTCGCCGAGAGGACGTTTGGGAGCGTGGACGTGCTCGTCAACAATGCCGGCATCCAGCATGTCTCGCCGATCGAGGATTTTCCGGTCGAAAAGTGGGACGCAGTGATCGCAATCAACCTCTCCGCCGCATTCCATGCGATCCGTGCCGTTACTCCCGGCATGAAGCAACGAGGCTGGGGCCGAATCATCACCACGGCCTCGGCGCATTCGCTGGTCGCGTCTCCGTGCTATCACGGAGCCGGTGCGGCGGCTTGAGGCCTTCACTGGAGCCGGCCGTCGGCGGAAGTGGAGCGACGAGGACAAGGCGCGGGTTGTTGCGGAGATCATGGTGAGTGGCGACCCGGTCTGTTCGGCAGCACAACGGCACGGATTGTCGCCGCAGCAGTTGTTTGGCTGGCAACGTCAGTTGAGAGAGGCAGTGGACGATCATATTTAGATCAGCGCCGACAACGACGTCATTCATGGCAGGCCGGGGCCGCGGTGGTGGATGGAGCTTGCCAGCTATCGCGAGCTCGTTGACGGCGATGGCGGATACTGGACCACGCAACATTCGAGCAAAACGTTCGTCAGGTGTTGGTATGATGATCGGGATGAACGCACAGCTATTCCCCAACTCGCCTAAAATGATCGGTTGCGCTGCGTCAGTGTGTCATCACCCCGGCGCTGTAGTCGGCTTCACTGCTAGGCGATGGCGGAAGCATCGAACTTTCCGCCGTCGTCGGCTGCCCATCGTGAGAGGATGCGATGCATTTGCTACGATCCGGCGTCCAATCTTGTGCAGGACTCGCTCTCGGTGATGTCATCGCCGGGCCAAGTTGAAGTGATGTTCGACACCATATCCAGATCGCTGCCACACGTTTAGACGGGCATGCGAGCAGTATCCTCGGCTATCAATTCGTGACCGATCGAGACACTCCGACGATGTCCGAGAGTGGGTCCAAGGGCCAGTCTTGGCGGTCTGACCCAAGCCGCGACACAGCAGCTGAGTCTGGCCAGCGGTCCACCGTGCGGCAGCTGCGTGCCGCCGAGCAGCGTCCCATCATCATCCCGAAGTTCCTCGGTTTCGGCAGAGAGATGGCACGCCCGCCGACCGGCCAAGCTTTCAGCGAGCACTGTCTTGGTCAAGAACGCCGCAACGAATTTTGTGAAACGACCATGAACAAAACGGGACGGAAACGCTCGACGCAGCAAGAAAAATCAACAGCTTAAAAGATATTCACTGCGTTCGGAACGCAATGGTCGCTCTCGGTCAGGTCAGATCGCAACTTGAACCGAATATAGATATCGGTGGTTGCGCCCCCGGGATTTGAGCCTACCCCTCTTACGCGGGGATGGATCGCTCACAAACGGCGGCTCTTGGCGGACTTTCACGACTCGGCCTCGCGAGTCAGGCTGCCTTCCGATAGGAAAACAGGGCTCCTGCGATAGCGATATGGCGGACCTCCGCCACCATGCCAAGCGCTCAGGCCACCATGCTAAGGACAAATAGCGGTTCGCCGCGTCGGTGATTGCGTATGATTCCCTCCCTGGGCACCACGCTTCGCCAATCGGCTACGCGTGGCGAGCCCGACGAGCGACGGGCCGCGTCCGGCGTAGCCCGAAGGGCGAAGACGGATGGTTCGATTCCGCCCCCTGGGCACCATTTTGGCGCCATTCAGTGCAGAGTTGCGAACTCAGTCCAGCACAATGGATGCCCGCTTCGCGCCATAGCCGTCATCCGTCGCTGATGTAACTAGCAAGTTCGTCTGGAGTCCCCTCTGGAAAGGCGGCCTTCAGAAACTCGAGGAAGGCTGAAACGCGTGCGCTGAGTAAACGGCGGGAGGGATAGAGCGCCCACAGGGCGATATCCGGCCCATCGACGTCGGCCCAATGCACCAGCCGTCTGGCAGAGATATCATGCTTCACAAGGGATATCGGAAGTCGCGCCGCGCCGACGCCCGCGCGCACGGCATCGCGGATCATCGGAAGCGACGAAAGCCTAAGGATCGGATTGGCGGTTAACCGCGATTTCCCGGAGGACGTCACCACGTCCCAGGTCTCGGTTTGATTGCCGCCGCCGCGAACGACCGCCGGAACCATTGCGTCTTCGACGCCGCGGGCAAGCGATGGGCTCGCGACAACGACCAAACGGTCGTGCAGAAAGACGCGACCGATCAGACTTTCATCAGGTGCCGGATTGACGCGGATAGCAAGATCATAACCTTCTTCGATCATATCGACGCCTCGATCCTCGGCCGTGACCTCAAGGCTGACGTCAGGAAATTTCAACGCGAACCCGCCTGCAAGTTTGCCCATCGCTGTCTGTGAAAAGAGCAGCGGGGCACTGATCCGCAACCGCCCCCGCGGCTTGGTTCCCCCGGAAGCGATGATTGCCGCTGTCTCATCAAGTTCGACGAGCAAGGCGCTCGTGCGCTCGTAGAGCGCCCGTCCCTCCTGCGTGAGTTTCAGTGCGCGCGCGCTCCGCTCGAACAACCGCAAATTCAGGCTGGCCTCCAATTCCGAGACGCGGCGCGACAAGGTCGCCTTCGGGCGGAGCGTAGCGCGGGCCGCTTTTCCAAAGCCGCCGTGACGAGCCACCAGACTGAAATCGGCCAGAGCCAGCAGGTCCATAGCGTTCCACCTGTGAGACAGAGTGTCCATATATATCGACTATTGGCGCGAATATGGATCACTAATTTGAGCCATGCCACTTCGGCATACCCAAATTAGGAGTGAAATCCATGACCATCCTCGTTATCGGCGCTACTGGCCGTGTCGGCCGCCATGTCGTCCAGCAACTCGTCAATCGCAGCGTTCGCGTGCGCGTGCTCACCCGCGATCCCTCAAAAGCCGACTTTCCGGCCAATGTCGAAGTCGCGCAGGGTGACCTGCTCGACATCGGCTCGCTGCGGGCCGCGTTCGACGGCGTCAGTACGCTGTTCCTGCTCAACGCGGTTACGGGCGACGAATTCACGCAAGCGATCATCACCTTGAATGTTGCCCGCGAGGCTGGCGTCAATCGGGTGGTTTATTTGTCGGTGATCCACGCCGATCGCTTCGTGAACGTGCCGCATTTTGCAGTGAAGTCCGGCGCCGAGCGGATGCTAGAAGCGATGGACTTCAGCGCAACCATTCTGCGCCCGTCCTACTTCATCGACAACGAACTCATGATCAAGGACGTCATCTTCAACTACGGCCTCTATCCGATGCCGATCGGCAACAAAGGTGTCGCCATGGTCGACGCCCGCGATATTGCCGAGGTTGCAGCGATCGAACTGATCCGCAGGGATCAAGCGCCCGGCAAGCTGCCGATCGAGACCATCAACCTGGTTGGTCCGGATACGCTGACCGGTTCGGACGTGGCCGCGATCTGGTCCGAGGTGCTGGGCCGCTCAGTCGCCTATGGCGGCGACGACCCCAGTGGCTTCGAGCAGAGCATGGCGACCTTCATGCCGAAGTGGATGGCCTATGAGATGCGCCTGATGGCCGAGCGCTACGTCAGTGACGGCATGATTCCAGACCATGGCGACGTCGAGCGCCTGACCACGATCCTGGGCCGCCCGCTGCACTCCTACCGCGACTTCGCAAACGGCATGGCCGCTACGGCCTCCGAGTGAGTGGACAGTCAGACATTGAGGGAGATCGATCATGATTTACTCAACCGCGACAGCCCGGTGAATCCGGACGGTGAAACCAGACTGACCCGCGAGCAGATCTGGAAGGGTCTCGAGCTAAAGGCGCGCGATGCTCGCCTTTTCCTACCGCAAGGTCTCTGCACGCATTGCGAGGTCGTCGAAGAGAATTCGACGCACTTCGTGCGCGAAGCAACCATCGCCGGCTCGAACCTCCGTGAGATCATTACACTCGAGCCGCAGAGAGCAGGTCACCTTCTTCCAGGCTACCGGCCCACGCGAGGGTGCGATCGTCAACGAGTTGTTCGAAGACGAGACGGGCGAGCTAAGGCCAGCTCTGCTGGCGACGTTGAAACGCACCCGCGCACTTCTTGCCGAGGGCAGGCTCTGATTCATCTCGACCGCAACTGGAACGATCGCCGCCTCGGGCGGTCGTTTCGCAAGTGGAAACCAGGCGCCGCTTCGCCCCATTTGTGACCGCCGGGGAAGGTTGACTTCAGTCTTCAGGTCAGGCGACAGAAGCATCTCTGCAGCCAAGGAGCGGCGCGTATCCACTCGTTACACCATCTCGCGCCAAGCAAGCGCAGCGAACATGAGATCTTATTAATCACTCTGTTTCCGCCAAGGTCGGAGGTGGGTGCCCAAGTATTTATTCACCATGGGCGTAATGACAAATATGATGGACGCTACCGTAACTGGCGTCAGAATGAGAGTGCGGTGCCAAATCTGCCAATCGCTCGTAATCGGCCCCAGCACGTAGAGCAAAGCCGTCACCAGGGGATATACGGCAAAGACCATCACCACCGTCAGACGCGCTTTCGACAACCGAACACTTCGCTCGGTCGGACTTGCAGGCGTTTCATCGGATGAAGATTGCGGTTTTGTTTTCTTGAGAACCATGAAATCAGCCCAACCTAATTGATCAAGCGGTGCAAATGGCAAGTTGCCATGTCAGCATCCTCTCGCACGAGATCGACCCGCCCCTTCGCGTTGACGCCCAGGACAGCCCTCTCCTCGCACCGGGGATGATCGAGCTAAGGCCCGTCATCGCGGCCTGCAGCTCCCTCTCGCGCGGCGGACGCCAGCGCCCGCGGCATCAGTTCATAGGGATGCGCCCAGCCCGGATAGGAGGCAATTCGGTCAAGCCACGCTCCAATGTGCGGATATTGGCTTCGGTCGATCCCGGTTTCTTCGTGATAGAATTGATAGGCGCACATCGATATATCCGCGATCGTCAAGTCATCTCCGACCACGAACGGGCGATCTTTCAACCGCTCTTCCACGATCTCGAGAGCAATGATCGCTTGGCCCCGCAGCCACTCCGTCACCGCGCTTTCGGGCAGTCCTCTGAGCCCCCTCACGAAACGAAGCGTTGCGTAGCTGGGTGTGAAGCGATGATTGTCGAAGAGTATCCATCGCAATATCTCGCGGCGCTCTTCGTCTGTTTTGCCACCGAACAGACCTGTCGCCTCCGATAGATAAGTGAGAATCACGCCTGATTGCGACAATGTCAGATTGTTCGCCTTCAACACGGGCAGTTCGCCCATCCCGCTTACCTTAGCGCGGAATTCAGCGCGGCTCGCGTCATTGAAAAAGTCGACGAAGCGCGGCCGCCAACTGAGGTTGCAGAGGCTCAACATCAGCGCGACCTTGTAACAGTTCCCCGATTCCGCGCGGCAATAAAGCTCAAATTCCATTTTTCGCCTCGGCCCAAGCCAATTCCGCTGGTTCCGCGCGTTGCCACGACAGCGACACCGCTCGGTCCGATATATTCGATACGTATCGTTTCGTTATTGAAATTGCAAGATGCCCTTGCACGTTTGCGAGATTTCTTTGCCGCAAGAGCGAGCGCAACAGGCCATTCAAAGCGGCAAGACTTGATGGCGCCCCGTTCAACGCGCTCGCTCGATCTCCTTAAGCATTCGGCGCTGTGGCCTATCGCCCCGCCGGTCCGGGTCCCCAGGTGATATTGCTGGCCCGGCAAACGATCTGACTTCGCAGCCTCGCAGATCGCATCTGCACCACATGCTGAACTATCGGCGATATCTGTGCCGATTGATCGGTGACGTGCTCCGAATATACAGTTAGAGCCCTCAGGCTCTTCGGTTGATCTGCATCACCCCCCGCAGGATTCACGGCTGCCCGAAATGCGCCGGAAGGAACAGACCAGGTTATGAAGAAAGCGGATTTGGCCAACGAAACAAAGGCAACAGGACGGCCGCGCAGTGCAGCATCGAGAAGAGCCATCCTCGAGGCAACGCATTCATTGCTGGACTCGACGACGGTCCGAGATCTCACGATTGAGGCGATTGCGCAGAAAGCCGGCGTCGGAAAAGCGACTATCTACCGCTGGTGGTCCAGCAAAACGGCTATCGTCATCGAGGTCTTCCTGGACTCGATGATTTCGAATACGCCCATTCCTCGCGCTGACAGCGCCGCCGACGCAATCAGAAAACACCTTGTACTACTGATCAAACAGTATCGGGGCAAATTGGGTCGGATAGTCGCCGAGATCCTGGCTGAGGGACAATTCGAACCCGAAATTCTCGCAGAATTTCATCGCCGATTCTTCGCTGATCGTCGGGCGGCGGTCCGCGAGGTAATTGAAGCCGGCGTGCGCGATGGCGAGTTTGCAGCAACTCTCGACATCGACGCGGTGATTGACATGCTTTACGGTGCTGTGAATTTTCGCCTCATCGCAAAGCATCTTCCTCTCGACATTCGTTTCGAGCGCTCGCTTTCTGAGCTTTCATCCAGAGCGTTGGGAGTCGAAGCAAGCGCTTTACCGAAGGTCGTTGGAAATCAGTCCGAGGCAGCGCTTCGTAAAAAAGGAGGGCTAAAGACCGGCCACTAACTTGCAGCGGCGAGTTGCTGCAATGTGCCAAAACAGTCTGCGAACTCTCAACTGGCTTTTCTTAGGGCAAGGTCTTTCGCGACCTCCCATGTAGATGGTTTTAAGTTTGGCCGGCCAGAACGACGCAGAATTCTTCAGTTGCGATTCCCGAGGCCTATCATCCAATTGGTGACCACAGCGGAGCATTTATGCATTGGCTCCGCCAAATGTCTGAACAAGAGGGGCACCGAGCAAGCTGCCGGATCGGGTTATATCCGTCCATTGGCGCCTGGCCTACAAATCCGGTGAAGTGCTCGGCTGTGGGCGAAGGTGGTAAGTCTCCAAAATCGGA
This sequence comes from Bradyrhizobium sp. Leo170, assembly GCF_004296405.1. Lineage (GTDB taxonomy): Bacteria > Pseudomonadota > Alphaproteobacteria > Rhizobiales > Xanthobacteraceae > Bradyrhizobium. The sequence continues at coordinate 215 of NZ_PSRR01000053.1, read as the reverse complement.
TGATTGATATCCCGACCGAATAGTATTTGTCTCGTTATATCAATTCGAATACAATGAAGCATTTACGAAGTAGCGCCGATGGTATCGAATGCGTTCGTGAAATTCGGACCTGATGCATCGCAGGCTAGAGCATGATCCGGAAAAGTGGATACCGGTTTTCCGAAAAGATCATGCTCAAACAAAAAGATAGAGCGGGATGATGATTCGAAGAAAAA
>NZ_PSRR01000052.1 GCF_004296405.1 Bradyrhizobium sp. Leo170 | reverse complement strand
TCTATATTTTGGCGCAAGGTGTCTCACCGTGACGCTACGAAAACCCTATGAAAATAGGTCTTTTTGCGTAACCCTCGGACTTCTAGGGGGCGCGGGACTCACCAAAAACAGGGCCGGGACCTTCGCCATCGGTTGGCACCACAAGCGAAGACCCCGGCAGGTCCAACCCTTTCGGAGTCGAAACCATGTCAGAGACTACCACACAAGCCGCCACCGCGCGCCCCACCGGGAGCGTCATCCTCACCGACGCCATCTGCAGGAAGCGGGTGGCCGAGCGCACCAAGCTCTACGACCGCCGGTGCTCCGGCCTTTACGTCAGCATCACCACGGCCGGCGTGGCGACGTTCTCGATGAAATTCACCGACCCCGTCAGCGGCAAGCAGCGCTCGGGCTGGCTCGGCGTCCACGGCGAGGCCTTCACCGTCAACGATGCCCGCAACCGGGTCTACGCGCTGAAGGGGCTCGGCACCGCCGCCCTCGCCGAGACCTTCCGGGAGCGGAAGGCCGAGCAAGCCAAGGCCGGCAAGACGGTCGCCGAGATCATCGAGGAACGGATCAACTGGATGAAGACGCCGGTCCGGAAGGCGGACGGCGAGATGCGGCCCCGGCTGGAGAGTTGGCAGAACACGGCCAGCCACCTGCGCCGCTTCCTCCGGCCGCGCCTCGGCCGGAAGCTTGCCAGCGAGGTCACCAAGCATGACATCGCCACGCTTTCGAACGACATCCTCACCGGCAAGCACGGCGGTAAGCCATCGATCAGCAACGCGCGCCACATGCGCAAGGCTGCGTCCGGCCTGTTCAACTGGGCGGCGGAGGCCGGACGCGACTACGTCACCGCCTCGCCTTGCATCAACCTGCCCAAGCTCGACCCGGAGCACCCGCGCACCCGCGTCCTGTCCGCCGACGAGATCAGAATTTTCTGGCACGGGCTCGACCGCGCCGACATGCCGTGGGATCGCAAGACTCGACTGGCGCTGAAGTTCGAGCTGGTGACAATGCTGCGGTCGGCGGAATTGCTCGGTGCACACCGGGACGAGTTGATCGACCTCAACGGCGAGAGCCCGCGCTTCGACGTGCCGCTGAAGCGGGTGAAGAAGCGGCGGCAAATCCAGCAGCCGCTGTCCGATCTTGCGGTCGAGATCATCAACGAAGCGCTGACCTCCAAGGATCAGCAGTTCGTTTTCGAAAGCCCGATGTACGAAGGCCAGCCGGTCCACCGCAAGGCCATGGCAGCGGCCCTGCGAGGCACCAAGCACGAGAAGCACAAGTCCAAGACCAAGACGCCCGGTATCTGCGAGCTGCTCGGCCTGAGGTCGTTCACGCCGCATGATCTCAGAAGGACGGCGGCGACTCTGGCCGGCGATCTCGGCTTCGACGATGCCGCCATCGCCAAATGTCTCGACCATGCGGTCAGCCGCAAGGGTGACGTGATCGTGCCGACAGTCACCGGAAAGGTCTACAACCACTCGACGCGGATGAAGGAAAAGCGGGCGGTGCTCGACGCCGTCGCGGCCGAGCTGCGCCGGATCATCGGCCGGCCGGTGAAGCCTGCTGCCGCTGCCGGGCTGCGGCTCGCGGCCTGATCAACTGGCACATCTGGACCAGTTGCGACCCGGTCGGCATTTCGCTGGCCGGGTTTTGCTTTTCCTCTTTGTCGTAGGAGGACAGACAGGCGGAAGCGCACGCGAAACGCCTCGGTCAGCGGTCGATCGATCGGATGAGTCAGGCGCGCTGCTGCGTCGCTGGTCGCTAAGGCAATAAACCGCTATAATCGGCGCGTTTTGGGGGGCTGAAATGTGGAAGTAGCACTAGGCGCGCTAGTCGTCATCGCTTGGATTGCCGTCGTAATTTGGGGTACCGCAATCCTAATAGTTGAAGCGAAACGAAAGAACGATTGGGCAAAGGTTGGCATCGCCGTTCTAAGTGCGATGACGGTCGCCGGTCCATTGCTCACGTTAATGCCCGAGCAGGTCTTCTTCGGCATTCACACGATAGGCTTAGGCTTTGTGCTGGCCTTCGTGAGCGGCTTTGTCATTTTTGTTGTGGCGTTAAATCGAACCCAACGCCGCTGACTTTGACTTTTCACGGGCTGGTTGGGGACTTTGTCTGTCTACGCTGAAACACAAACAAGGGAGGGCGCGACGTGCCTTGGCTGAATTTGCTGATCCTTGCGGCATGGGGATTGCTCGCGTCTCAACTTTGTATCCAAGCCTTTCTGTTCCTAGCCCAATTCGTGTTCGCGATGATCGGATTTTTGAAGGGTGGGAAGAAGGTACCGCGCTCCAACAACGTTGCAGCTATGCTCGCATCAATCTGCGGTGTTGCGGTCTTCGCGGCCCTCTTGTTTGCCGGCTTATGGGTTACAGACTATCTGCAACTAAGTGCATCGCGCTCAATTACCTTCTGGATCGGCGTTGCCATCTCCGTCGCGTACATCGCGCCCCAAATTCCCACAAAGCTCAAAAACGGTTGGCGCGACACGATGCACGAAGATGCGATGCTGAGACAAGCCTTCGAGAACGCCAAAAATTATCGGCCCGCGAAACCGCCAGAGAAAATGTGAAGCGATGAATGCCATGACGAAGATTCTAGTGGCGCTGCTGGCGCTCGCGCTGGCGACCGGCGCGGCCATGGGGCAGGCCCCTCAGGTACTGAACCGCTTTAGCAGTTGGGCTATTGTCAGGTCCGGAGAACTGATTTCGCTTTCTTCAGATTCTGGAAACATTGGCGCAGGCTGTAGCGATAGCACGATGACCTATTTGATGCTGGTGAAAATTATCGACCACTCGGCGGTCGTCTGGAACCCTGATGTAAAGGCTTTTTATTTTCACTTCACGGCTTGGGCCGACGACGGGCCGCCTTCTGATTTTAAGTTGCTGGTGGCCGATAAGGGCGACACCTCGGCCACTGGGGTTGTTGTTTTGAACCCGGAGTTTAACGACCAAAACACTCGTCTTTGGGCGATGCTGAAAGCTGCCAGAGCGCGGTTCTCATACAGTACCCCGTCTGGCACCGTTCGGGTGAGCGCAGTTGATTTGGCCCCGGCCATCGCACGATTCCAAGAGGAGTGCGCGAAGATATTTGTGGCGAACGCGCATAGAAAATTGAAAGAACCCATACCAATGCAATGGCTCAACCGGTAGGGATTTTTGGTTACAGCGTGTCAGATCGCGATCGGAGCCCGCTGGGGCGTTCGAGGTCGCGGCCGGTGTCGGGTGCCGGCCGGGTCGGATCGGCGCATGGGCGGGGCTGCGCGGCTCAGCGCGTGACCAGCTCCTTTTCATCAGTCCGCTTGGTCACAAGCTGAAGTTCCTCTCCCGCAATTGCTCGCAAGTGCCATCGAGGCCGGGAAACATTGAGCCAGCGGTAATACCCATGAGGCTTAACTCCTGCATGATCTGCGGACGCTCGGACACCGGCAAGTCGATCACCTCAAGGTAAGTCTTCTTGAATAGCTGCGTCTCGTTGAAAGCGATAAACGCCTCGATGTCATCGACGTTGGCAAGCGTTGAAAGCGCTTGTTGCGGAACCATGCGCGGATTGTTGATTGCCAGCGGACTGAGGACCGAGAAATGCGGAAGCGCAGCGCACACAAGCTGTACCGGCCGTATGTCCTTCTGCCACTCGCGCGCATCAAACACGAAGATGCGGGCGAAATCCCCGTCTGCCTTCTTCTTTCGGAATGCAAAATAGGCGGCGATAAAGGGCGAGTGTGTCCAATCTAGCAGAGGCGTCGGATAACCGTGATGCTGGACGAGGCTGAAGAAGGCCGCATTCTCTAGTTCATCCTTCAAATTGAAGTGGTGCTCTGTCAGGCTGCTGAGGTGCCCATGGAGCTGAAAGATGTCCTGATTAACGAACCTAAAGAGGTTGGCGCGGCCAGAGCGATGGAAGAACGTACGAAGCCGCCACGCACTGCTTTCTTGGCCTCTGAACACGTAGCGATTCGGGTCCAGCGTGAGCGCGTATTCTTTGAATGCAGCCCAGCTTTTGACATTTGCAAGCGGCTTCCGTTCTGGAGGCCTGCCCCCGTCAGAGCGAGTTAGGTGCGCCTTTCCCGAGCCGCTCGACTTGCTGGTAAAGTCGATCACCAGCACGTTGTTCTTCATATCGCAGGACCAGACCGTGTCTATGGTCGGATCAAGGGTGATTCTCGGGTAGTTGGACTTCACCGCGTCCCACGGGACGAGGGCGCCGCGCCTCATGTCGATCACATCGGTCATGATCGGCAGCGCGAAGTTTTCCGATTTATCGATGGTAACTACTCCACCTGCTATCGGAGGGTATATCGTGTTGCCGGGATACACGTAAACCATTCCTTCGTAATGGTCGCCTGCGTCGTCCAGCTCGACCGTCACGACGCCCTGCGTATTGCCCTGATAGCTCCCCAACCATTGCCCCTGCATCCAAGCTACTCCAAATATGATGCCGGTAGGATGGTCGAAGATCACGCCGGGAGCAACCTCAGAGAGCGGTCGGATCAGGCCTCGTTGGTTACCGCGCCTTGCCTCGCGCCGCCAGCGCGGCGAGCAGCGCCTTGCGCCATGCCTGCATCGCCAGCCAGTCCTCGCGCACCGCGCTCTGCATGTAGGCCGGCGGTGGACCCATGATCTCGCGGTCGAACACCGAGACGGTCTGGATGCCGATCAGCGACCAGCCCAGCTTCTTTTCGATCCGGTTGAACTCCTCGTGCTCGGGACTCTGGTCGTCATCGTGGTCGTGATCTCCGGCAACCAGTACGAGGCCGCGCGCGAACAGGTCGAGCATCTGCGGCGTGACCAGCTCCTTTCGGGATCGCCCGATGATGGTCCGCTTGGGCCCGCTCATGTCACGTCGCCGGCGGACGGCCGGGCGAGGCCCGCAGCGGCTCGTAGTTCAAGCCGAGCTTCTGCAGGGTCCGGACCACGAAAGCCCTACAGGCAAGCTCCTCCTTGACGGCGGGATGGCATTTGATGCCGGTCGGCGTCCTGACGATCTCGCCATCGGCGGCGATCCGTTCCGCCAAGGCCTCGGCGCGATCGAGGGTCTGGCCAGCCAGCGTCAAAAGCTCGACCCCGGCGACGTCGGAAACGTCGTATTCAGCGGTAACCCGGTTCCAGAGGGACAGGCCATGTTCGCCAAGGCTCCGCGACGGTTTGGGGCCGGTTCCGTCGAGGTTCGAGACCACGTGCAGCGGACTTTTCGCGTTCTTCACCATGCAAAACTCCATTCCGGAAAAAGCGTAAATTGCCCGTCACGAAATCGCGCGGCCGCTCGGTGACCTCCGCAACCCAAAGTTGCTGCCAGGCCCCCCGGCCCGGAAAACACACCAGATGGTCTGCCGCGCGCGATCCGCTCACCCGCGCTCCTCCCGGACGGTCAGTTCACCCTGCGCGGCATAGTTCCATTCAAGCTGATATTATCAGGTTGATTGGAACTGTCGGCGACGTCGCCACGGCGCGGCAGCGCCTCGTCGAGCCGCTTCATCATCCGGCTGAACATCACCTCAACCTGTTCGACCTGTGCGGCGATGCCGTGGCCCTTGGCCGCGTCGCGCAGGTCGTCGATGGCGGTGCCGATGGCCTCGACCGCGGCGCCGGCCGCTTGACCGATCTCGACGATGTCGGCGCGCAGCTCGGCACGCACGGCGGCGATCTTCGCATCGACGGCCGCCATGAGCCTTGCCTCGATGTCGCGCTCTTCACGATGGGCGCCGCGACGTTCGCGTGCCCATCGCTCGTCGCGCTCCTGCAGCTCGCGCCTGTCGCGCTGGTTGCGGCTTTCGATCCGTTCGGAACAGCGGACGGGAGGATCGTCATTCAGCGATGCTCCGCCAAAACGATCCTCCCGACGCTCGCGCATCATCTCATCAACGCTCGCGATGCTCTCTCTGGATGCCCTGTCCATACGGGCCACGTCCTCCGGTGAAGCCTTGCCCATGATCTCACCACCCAGTTGCCTTCAGCCACGCCACGCCGCGCGCATCGCGCAGCACCCAGTCGATCGGATGCTTGACGCGGATGCCGACGCGGTCGCTTTGGAAAAGCGAGGCGACCGGCACCGCGACCTTGCCGCTTTCATCGACAATTGGCTGCGCATCGGTCTCGAAATTCACTTCGGCCTGCCCATTGGACTCGACCTCTGGAATGTCCCCGTCAGCGCTGGCGACCGCGACCGGCGCGATGGCCACGACCTCGTCGGCGGCGAGCGCGGCCGAGCCGAGCACGGTCAGCGGTTCGAGGCCGTGCGGCGCGCGCAGCTCGGCCACCAGAGCGCGGGCCGGTGCCATGACGAGGATCGGCGGCGCGGCGGTGATCTGCAGCACGGCCTTCGCCAGCGTCTCGATGTCCTCCATCATCGCCTCGACGGCGTCGGGGTTGCTCGATGCGGTCAGCGCCGCGATGCCGGCGCGCAGGCCCGGCGGGTTGATGCCATCGTCGGGATTGCTGCCGAGCAGCACGGTGTCGAGCGCCAGCCCGGTCGATCGCAGCAGCGCGTCGGTGAACAGCACTTCGGCGTTCGAGCTTTCGATCTGCTCGCGCGTCATCACCATGATCGACGCAAGCTTGCGCGGGCGGAGCAGGACCGGCGGCTGCACCAGACCCGACACGACGGGGATCGCCCGGCCTTCGCCGACGAATTGCGCCAGCGCGGGATCGGCGTTGATCGATGGCACGCTGATCGCAGCGGCACCGTCGAACCGCAGCCGCAGGCCGGCCGCGATGATCGCTGCGCCTGCGCTGGCCGGTGACAGCGCCGCGATGATGTCGGCGACGATCTGGTGCGACAGCACGCCGCCGGTCTCGGTCGGGCTGACGGGCGATCTGGTGACGATCGCCTTGGCGATCAGGTCACGGCGGAAATGCCGCTGCAGGATCGTGGTCTCGTTGGTTGCCGGGTTGATGGTGGCGCGGGCGGAGGCGATGCAGGCGCGGGCCAGCGCGGCCACAGCGGCGCGGCTGCGGGTGGCTTGGTCAACGTCTTCGGGGACCAACGGCAGCGGGCGGGCATTCATGCGACGTCTCCTCGGGATCGGGAGACGTTACGCCGATCGGTGCGGCCGGTCTGTCACAGCGTGACAACTTCTTGTACGAAGCTGAAATTTGCATACAAGAAGTTCAGCGCCACCGCTTCGCCCATTCCGCCACCACAGCCGCGAGAGCGGTCTCGACCTTGTCGTGATCGGCCGTCTCTGCCTCGGTGAGCCGGGTCGAGTTGATCATCGCCTCGGCGATGCCAGCCTCGTCGCCGTCGATGGTGAACCGCTTCAGGTCGGCCTTCTTCCGCGCCCGGCACGCCCGCTGCCGCTCGTTGACCTGCTCGCGCCGCCGCGCCTCGTCGCGGCTGCACCGTGCCAAACGTCCTGGCGTCGCGTATGCGACGCCAGTTTTCGGAGGACGTGGTGAGCGGTGGGGCATCATGGTGTAACGCTATCTGTAACGCTAAGACCGTTGGCGGCAGGCGCGGGTCCTGCAGGCTCCGGAGCAGAACCGCGAGCTTGACCGCTGCGGCGTGTAGGCCTTGCCGCACTGCTCGCACGTCCTGCGGCGCGCCGGGATAACCTCCTTCTGATCCCGGCCGTGCAAGACGGGATGACCCTTGATCTGGCTCGGGTCGAACCGATACCAGCACGAGTTCTCATAGCCGCCGTCGTACTCGGAATTCGGAATCCATTTGACGCGGCCGATCGGCACAATGTCGGAGCAACGCAGCAAGTATGGTTTCGAACCTTTGTTCGCCGACCAGTCGTGCGGGAGCAGCAGCCAGAACGGGACCCTGAGATCGAGGAAGTGGCGGATTAGATCGTGTAGCAGTCGGGTGCTACGCTTGTGGTCCTCCGGATATTTGAACGGTGGGTTCGTGATTCCGACATCTGGGTTGCCTACGTAACGCTCGATCGCCAGAGCATTTTGCCCGGTCGCGATGTCGCCGGCATAGACACAGCGCAGGCCGAAAGATTCCAGATGCCGGACCAGATCGCCGTCGCCTGCGCATGGCTCGGCGAAGGTCTTGACGCCGTCGCGACGAAGAAATGGAACCAACGGCAGCATCGCCTTCAACGGCGTTGGATAGAAGTCGCGGTCGTGGCGCTCGAAATTGGACCGCTTACCCATTACGGTCACTCCGTGTGTAGTCGCCAACCACCAGCCGCTTACGCGCGGTCGCGACGAAACCGGACACCGCCGCGATCTGGCCTGCGGCGTGGTACAGCCAGCGCAGCGCGGCGTCGTCCGTGGTCGGCGACATCGCCTGCAATACTTCGGCGATCGAGGGGCGGAATTTCAGGGTGTGCCGCAATCGGCGGCACGAGGCAGCCAGCACGAAACGCGATGCACGCGCGTCAACGACGTCGGCGAGCACGATGTGCATGAAGCTCGACAAGCTTGCCTCCTTGCCGGGGTATGCCATGTACAGGATAGCCAGCTCGCGGCGCGCATCGTCGATCGTCGCCGGGGCGCAGGCCGATTGAAGTTGCTCGAATAACCACGGATGCTCGGCCATCAGGGCCTCGCCGGTGGTGATAGCTTCTTCCAGATGCTGCCGGGACTGATGCTGGGCAGTGGCCATCCAATCGAGAAAGCCGCATTCCTTCACCAGCGGCGCGGCGAACTCCCGATCCTCCAGCGCCCCTAACAATGTCGAGCTGACGTGGCTGGTCCCCGCAATCTGAGAATTGCTCAAGCGCGTGATCTTGCTCACGGCTCGTCTCCGTCGTCTTTGTTGAGACCGAGCCCGTGCATGATCGACTCGTCATAGCTGCTCAGTCGGGGGAACCTCGCGCGCGTACCGCGCGCGTTAGTTCCTCGACTAGTTCTTTCAATAGATTCGGGTGACGCCAGCGTCACTGTTCTGGTGTCTCGCGCGTCACTCTTTCCGGCTTCGCGCGTCACCCTTTTTTCGCCCGAAACAATGACGTTGGAGTCACCATTAGCTTCGTCAAAAGATGACGCTGGCGTCACGGTTTTCAGAACGGGGCGGTAATGGTTTGAATGTGTGCGACCGCCACCAGTGGCGACTTCGAGATGCCCATGCTGGGCGAGCGCATTAACGTTGCGGATGACCGATCGGACGTGCTTGATGCCGAGCCCCTTCGCGATCGTTTTCAGCGACGGCCAAGCGTCGCCCGTTGTCTGGTTGACATGTCGGGCTAGGATGGTTGCGACGTGAAGCGCCATCGGCGGCAGCTTGCGATCGGCGGCTATCTGCTGCAGCCAGAGCAACAGGCCACGCAAGTAGCCGCGCGGGTCGGCACCGGCTGTCATGTCGCCCGCCGCCGCAGAAACTCGGGGATGTCGCCGAGCGGGTCCTGCGCGGGCGGTGTTACCGGCGCCGACGAGGGCGGCTTGGCCTGCGGCTCGATCGGCTGCTCAGGTGAATTGAGCCGCAGCCACTCCTTCACGATGTCGATCTCCGCAGCGCTCAGTGCATAGCCGTCGCGGACCATGTCGTCGGGCGAGGCAAACCCCAGCTCGGCGTACATCAGCTCGGCTTCGCTGATGAACTGCATGAGGCACCGACAATCGTAGGACAGCTTGATTTCGCAGAAACGTCGTCGCGCCAGCATCAGCTCGTGCCACTTCTCGCGCGGCACATGACGCAGCAGGTCCTCGGCTTCGATGGGGCCGGAGTCGATGACCACGTCGCGGCGCTCTGGCTTCGCCGCCACCTGATCGGCAGTCGCGACGACGGCCTCGGTCGGCGGCTTTGACACCGTGACCGGCTTCGCGTCATCGGCAGCCGTCACATCGGCCGGGTCTTTGTGGGGCTCCTTCTGTTTACGCTGCCAATTTCTCGCGTCATTTTCGCAAAAACGCTTCGCAGCTTCCATAGAGCTGAAGGTTTTGTTGAAGCCGAGAGGTCCTGTCTCGGTCAGCACGCTTGCGAGATATTTTGGCTTGTTCTTTCTCCTGCCTGCGGTCTCCTCCACCCTGTAAACCGCCATCAGATCGGGATAGGTACGCTTGGCCTCGCCGCGCTCATGATGCCAGTGTGCTTGCCTTTCCGGCGACTGCCGCGCCTTGCCGTCCTTGCCGACCGTCTTGGTCAACTGGTCAATCTGTCCAGTTGATTCCAGCCCCGCCCGGACGGTGCCGACCGTGACGTGACTCGCCTTCACAGCCTCGGCGATCTGGCGGTTCGACTTCTCCGGTGTCGCCTTCAGCAACTTCGCGATCAGGCCGCGCCGCTGCTCGGCGGTGAGATGGCGGCGGTGGATGTTGGCGCTGACGGCGTAGGCGTAGGGATCGCCTTCAACCATTTCAAAGGTCAGGTATCCATCTTTCCCGTCGATGACATCAAGGCCGACCATTTCCATTGCGTCGGCGCGATTGCGGCCATCGAGCAGAAATCTATTGCCGTGCGGGCAGGTCCAAATCGCGATCGGGTTCCTAAGACCGTTCTTCTTGATGTCCTCACCCAGCACTTTCAGCTCGTCCTGCGTCATGCGCGGAAACAGCTCGGCCGCCGGATGGATCGGCAGCACGTCACGCCATGATTTCGATTTCGGTTGGCTGCTCATCGTCCCCGTCCTTCCTTGCGGCTTCTTGCCGAGCTGGGGACCGGGGCGTATCTTTGCGGGCGTTGTGATCGTGAAGCCCGGCCGATTTCGCCTCGGTCGGATTACGGAGCGCCGGCACCCTCCGGCGCTCCGTTGCTCTCAGGTCCTCGCGTTCTCTGCGCGCTCGCGCGGTTGGCGATTCCGGCCCCGGCCACGGTTCGGGTTGTACTCGTTGACGGTGGCTTGCCACTGCACGACCTCCGCCAAAAAATACATTTTGCGGTTCGGCGTGACGTACCGGCCTTTGGGGAAGTGCCCCTTCTTCTCCGCCCGATCGAGTGACTTTCGCGAGATGGGGATGCGCTCCAGCACTTCCTCCTGCGTGATCATCTGCTGCAGCTCGATCTTTTCACCGTCGTCATGTGCGGCTTGCTGTCGTGCTTTTGCGCTCATGGTGTGAGGGCTCCTTGCGTCAGCGCGCGCTTAACGGCACGACAATGCCCTCATTGCAAAACGGCACAAAGCGAAACCAGCGTGTAACTTTTATTGAGGTGCAGCCCACAGCAATACGACGTCTTGGCGTATCGTCGATGAAAAGGCCAAGGGCTGCTTTGCGTTGACAATCGATAAACTAAAAGTTTGCTCGGACTACCTTCACTGAGACGTGATTGCGGTCTCAAGCTCAGTCAGCAGGTGTCACGGTGCTTTCAGGTCCTATAAGGGTCCCAGTCGATTCCCGGCTGCCTGCTGTCGCGCCGGCCACATTGCAAAAACCCCTGTGCTGCAGGGATTTTTCTCGTTTTAGGCACGCTGAAAAAAGCACTGGACGACAGGACCACACGACTTCGCCGTCCGTGAGCGCCACGCTCGTCAGTCGTGACACCCGCGTCCACCGCATCTCACCGCAACATTCGTGACGATCGCGACCCGCCCCTCATCCGCCGTGAGACGCGCGGAGTTAAATCACTGATTTGCCCGACGGCGAAAGCGGAATATTTTCTGCGCGAGGGCTGGACAGGGGGCGCCTGATTTGCCCGTCGGGTTGTTATGTCGCACCGAAAGCATCCACATCGTCATTGCGAGCAGCGCGAAGCAATCCATAGCGCCGCTTGTGGAGACGTGGATTGCTTCGCGGAGCCTGTCATCGGGCGCGCGTTCGCGCGACCCGTTGGCTCGCAATGACGGGGGGCTGTCATTCCGGGGCATCGCGAAGCGATGAGCCCGGAATCCATTTCACCGCTTGCGCAAGTGGACGAATGGATTCCGGGCTCGCGCTGACGCGCGCCCCGGAATGACGGCGGAAACGGTGGCGGTGCTACGCCGACACGTCGACGAGCTGGCCCTTCTTGTCCGCGTTCTCATGGAATTGCTGCTCGATGAGGTCCTTGATCTTCTGCTCCACGGCCTGGCGCTGTTGCGGCGTCATGTTTTGCAGGTCCTGCTCGGTCAGGTTCATGCTCTTCTGGATGTTCGCGCGCATCCGGTCGATCGGGTTCATGTGGGCGTATTTGAGGAACTCCTCCTCGATACCGTTGCCGAGGGACGTTTCCCGCGCGGGTTGGGTGGAAGCTTGATCGTCGGCGCTCGAGACGTCCTTTGCGGCAGTGTTCTTCGTGCTCGCGGTAACAAAGCTATAGGAGGAGATCGTCGTCGATATCTGCACGTCGCGCCCCAATTCGTGATGAGGTCGCAGGACGCAATCCGTGTGCCATCATGCACGCGAGTTATTTCAACGGGATAGGCGCGACCCTCAGGACATTCGGCGCTGAGTGGGCAAGTTCTGCCCGGCGAAGTTTTCCCGCGCGCGTGAATGAACCGCGTCATTCGGTGTCACTGCGGTGACCGGCTGCAATCGCGAACTATCACGGTTGGGAAAGGCGGCGCGATCCATGATTGGCGCCGGCGCTGCGGCCCACCACTTCGAATAAGTGTGATTCCGCATCCAGGAGACCAAGATGAAATACGCACTGATCGGCGCCGCTGGCGTCATCGCGGCGGCTTTCGCAAGCCCGGCATCGGCTCAGGCGGTGATCGAAGATCCCGGCTACTGCGCGCAGTTTTATCCCGATGCCAATTGCCAGAATATCGGGCCGGGCAATCCCTATACCGACGGCAACTGGCGCAACGATTGGCCGCCGGCGCGACACGCGTTCATTGAACGGCATGCGCGCCACCAGCGCCATCTCAGCCATCACGAAATGAATGGCAGGGCAGGCTAGGGCCGCAAGCGGTGGGGCGGATTAGCGTCCCGTTTTCCGCAGCTTCAACGAGCGACGGCGCAAGCGTAATCCGCCGTTCGCCTCCCGCCTTCGTGCGTTGAAGCGGCGGAGAATGGGGGCGGCTAACCCTGCGATCGCACTAGCCGACCGCAAACGGCTTGGCGGGGCGGTGGCGGTCGGCCTGGCTTTGCGGCAGCCGTGTCACGCCGGCAGCGCGTTTGATGCCGCGCTCTGACGGCGGCTCCGGACGGGGAAACAGGTTGGCCTCGAAACGCACGCCTGGCGCTTGCTCCGCGGTGCCTGAGCACACCGCGGTCTGGCCCTTGAAGACCCCGGTCAGCTTTGCCTCGACCTCGTCGACACCGAACACGGTGGTCGGGCCTTCGGCGTAGCGCTTGGTTGTCAGCGTTGCGGTAAATCGGTCTTCGTCGAGCTCGTAAGTGCCGCTATAGGTGAACATGCAGTCGCCGCCCGAGATCCTGCCATTTGCAAGATAGATGATCCCGGTGCCTTCGCCGTGCGGCGTCCGAAACCAAACGGCATATTCGCCATCCCTGATCATCGAACACACCCATAACGAGAAAATTTGCGTTGCGCACTACCTAGAGCGCGACGTCACCAACTTCCAGCGAGTGAGGGCGCGAGGGTTAATGGGGCGTGAAAGGCTGCGCGTAAATCGCCATCATGCCTGACCCCTACGTGTATCAGATCGCCAACCTGAACCTCATCGGAGGAGCCGCATGACTCACGCGTTACGCTCTCATGCTTCGCGCTCTAAGCCTCGTTTTTGGGCGTATATTTGCCCATGACGCATTTGTAGCTCTTCAGCCTCCACTCGTGATACGGCCCCTTGGAGAGCCAGTCGGCGATGCCGATTTGCGCATTTACACTGCAGGCTGCCATGGTGATGCCGGATTGCTCGCTGTTGGTGACGACTTTTTCAAGACAAAGCGGACCGTTGCAGAGAATAGCGACAAGCGTGACAAGCATTTTGACCTTCGGTTGATTGGGGAATACCCGGTTGGATTGGTTTATGCAGGCTTCGTGCCAGCGGGCTGGACTTGCGCGATCACATCTCGTCGAAACGTGATCTGGACCAGCCTTCGTCCGATATGCTGTACGTAGTTTCCCGGGTTATGCTTCCGATGCAGAGGTGCCCGGCGTTCCAGGCGCTACCGGCAGGCGGGATTGGCCGCATCCGCGATCGAGAAAAATGTGATGCTGGTCGGGGCCAAGTCAGTGTGTGACGCCGCGACCGGCTCGCCTTCGAGCGCAGGCAATTCATCATTCGCAGCAAGCTTCAACTCGCGGCCATTCATGCGCACGCGCGTGTCGGTGAGATTGGCTGCGGTCAGGACGTAGCGTCGCGCCGTTCCGGAGAACGCGAGCGACCGCCGCGCCATCCGATCGGTGTTGATGGCAAGCAGCGCCACGCCGCCTGATGTGTCCCGCAGGCAATGCGCATAGAGATATAGTCCCGGCACCGCCGCCGATCCGACGTCGAGCACGACCGTGCCCATCAGTTTTCGCCAAAGCAGTGCGGCCCAATAGTTCGGACGCGGCGTGAAGTCTTTCTCTTCCAGCAGGCCGTAGTCGCTGGCAGCAAGAGTGTTGTGCATGACGACTTGCACCTGGCGTTTGGCCATGCGCCCAAGCGTGTCGAGATAGCGAAAGCTGTCGAGGAAGGTCGAGCTCCAAGGATTGCCACCACAGGCGGCATCGGCCGTTTCCGTGATCCACAGCGGCCGACCGGGTGCGAACCGATCGCGCAAGTTTGCGTAGAACGACGCTGCACGATCGATGCCGGACAACCAGTCTTGTGACAACGCGTTGCTGTCGCGCACCGCAGCCGATGGCACCCTCTTGCTGCAACGTGGCGAGAGGGCGCCGTAATAATGGAAGGAGATCGCGTCGAACACGGGGCCTGCTGCTGCCAACAGCTTCTCACTGCCGAGCGCATCCCCCGATCCGCCTGTGCTCACGGTGCCCGGCCCAAGCAGGATCGTTTCCGATGATGCATGCTTGAGGAACGGCGCGAGCACGGCGATGTCGCGGCCGAAGCTCGCGGCATCATAATCGGACGGCAGGCCGCCGATGGCGGCGAGGTCGGGCTCGTTCATGAACTCGGCGGCGGCGATGTTGTCGCCGAGCGCCTGCGTCGCCGCGATCAGCTTCTCCGCCTGCGCCGGCGTCCAGACGCCGCTGGCATCGCGCGTGCCCAGGCCTGTCGCAAAGGACGTGACGAGCCTTGCGTCCACCGCGCGGGCGAAGTCGACGACGTTGTTCCATTGGCGGCGCGTCAGCACGCCGTTGAAGCCGCGCGGTGGCGATCGCGCGTTGTCATCGGTGTCGTCGAAATAGGTGGTGTTGGCCCAGGTGCCGCTCACGCGCAGATAGGCCGGCCCCAGCGCCGCGGCGAGCTTGCGCAGTCGCGGATTGGCGAGATCGATCGGCTTGCGGTAGGCGTACATCGCGGGATCCCTGCCGGCCGGGATGCCATCCGCCTTCGAAGAAGGTTTGCGCCGATCGGCGTAAGGACGCCAGAAGCGCCCGCCGGTCACCTCGACCATCTCGACATTGTAGGATTGAAAGCGCTCGTCGATCGAACCAATGCGCGCCATGTCCGCTGGCGCGAGCGCGATGCTCGGATCGGCCGCCGACGCAGGCGGCGCGCACAGGATGGCGAGCGCAGCGCCGAGGCAAGCGCGTCGCGTCAGGCTGATCCGAACCTCGTTCTCGCTCCGCATCACGCGACTTTACACCGGGCACGTGGTCGCCAAAAAGCCGCGGCCCCCGCCAGGGGAGCTAGCGAGGGCCGCGTTGGAACACTTCACTGCGCCTAGGTTCGCAATAAAGTGTGGGAGCTCGTTTGAAGAAGGTCAGAACGGCAGCAGCACGTCCATCACCTGCTGTCCGTAGCGGGGCTGCTGGACGTCGGTGATCTGGCCGCGGCCGCCATAGGCGATGCGGGCCTGGGCGATCTTGCTTGAATCGATGGTGTTGTCGCTCTGGATATCCTCGGGCCGCACGACGCCCGCGACGATCAGTTCGCGGATCTCGAAATTGACGCGGATCTCCTGCTTGCCTTCGACCACGAGGTTGCCGTTGGGCAGCACCTGCGTGACGACCGCGGCGACGTTGGTCTGCAACGCTTCCTGCCGGTTCACCGAACCCTTGCCGTCGCTGGACGAGGTCGAGTCCGTGGTGAGGATTTTGCCCGGCAGGACCTTTAGCGGCTGCGTAACCGTTTGGGAGCCGAGGAAGTCGGTGATACCAGAATCTTCCTTGGCGGTGCGGCTGCGCTGGGTCTCGTTGGCGATGTTGGCCTTGTCGGTGAAATTGACGGTGACCGTCAGCAGGTCGCCGACGCGTGCGGCGCGCTGGTCCTTGAAGAAGGCCCTGGAGCCGTTGCGCCATAGCGAGTTCGGGCTGTAGGAGGCCACTTCCGGCTTTGGCATCGGCATCTGCACCGGCTTGTAGCCGGGCTGCGTGGTCGGATTTTCGATCGCGGTCAGCTTCGGCTGTTCGCCGATCTGGGAGAGGCGGTCGATCGAGGAGCAGCCGCTGGCGAGGATGCCGAGCGTGAGGAGGGCGCCGGTGAGGACGAGACGGTTGATACGATAAGCGGACATCACGGTTACTCGGCTTTCGGGGCGACTGAACTGACGTTGGCGACGGCGACGGGGCTCGCCTGCTCGGCGGGGGCGAGCGAGGCGCTGGGTTCAAGGACAGTTGCTGCGCGCGGCGGGGTGATCGTGACCTGGCCGCGGCCGGTGACGGTGCCGGAGACGGTGCGCTTGGACTGCAGGTTCATCACGCTGACGACATCGCCTTCGGTGCCGCCGTCGAGCGCCTTGCCGCGGATCGTGAGATAGAGCCCGGCGGCCTGATAGATCAGCGTCACGTTCTGGTCGCGGGTCACGAGATCCGGCCTGGCGAGATCGGCGGTCTTCAGCGCCTGTCCGGCGCGGAGCTGGCGGCGGGCCTGCATGCCGACGGCATTGTCGCGGAGGGCGAGGTCGTTGCCGACCTCGGCCTTCGGGCGGCGCTCGACCAGCACGTCCGAATGCTTCAGCGTCTCGCCGCGCTCGACACTGCGCGCCAGTACGGCGGCTTCGACGGTTTCGATCGCGGTGCCGGTGAAGCGCAGCCTGGTCGGCGCGGCGCCGGTCTCGTTCGCGATCTCGAAGGTGATGTCGAAGCGGCTGTTGCGCGGATCGTAGCGCAGGGCGACCGGCTGCAGATTGCCGGAATTGGTGGCTTCCAGCCTGACGTCGCCGACGTCGCGGTCGAAGTTGATGGTGAGATTGGCGGCTTCGCCGAGGCCGTTGCGGCGCTCCAGCGTGCGGGCGACCGCCTGCTCGATCTCCTGCCGATCGATCGCGCGCGCGGCGCGGGTCACCGAAATTTCCTTGAGGTCGCGGGTGTCGACGCCGATCACCTGATGGGTGCGCAGCGTGGCGAGCACCTGCGCCACCGGCAGCGTGCCTGTGGTGCCGAGATCGGGCGCGCGATAGATCGGTGTGGCGCCGAAGCTGCCGGCATTGTCGACGAGATCGCCGATGCGGACGATGTCGCTTGTAACCGTGACGTTGGCGCGCAGCGTCGGCGGCGCGATGACGTCGCTGCGGCTCTGCGCGGTCGCATTGGAGACCGACGCGGCAAGGAGCAGCGCGGCGAGGAGAAGCGGGCGGGCGAACATGGTCACTCTCCCTCAGCGGAACAGGTTCGAGGTGGATTGCAGCATCTGGTCGGCGGCGCTGATCACCTTGGCGTTCATCTCGTAGGCGCGCTGGGCCGCGATCAGATCGGAGATTTCCGAGACCACCTCGACATTGGCCTGTTCGAGGTTGGACTGCTGCATGTCGCCGAAGCCGTCGGTGTTGGCGATGCCGTCCTGCGGCGTGCCGGAGGCCGGCGTGTCGACGAACAGGTTGTCGCCGATCGGCTGCAGGCCGGCCTTGTTGATGAAGCGCGTCAGCCCGATCTGGCCGACCAGGGTCGGCGTGGTCGAGCCCGGCAGCATCACGGTTAGCTGGCCCTGCGCATTGATCGTGATCTGCGAGGAGTTCTGAGGGATCGTGATGGTCGGCTGCACCGGGTTGCCCTGCGCGTTAACAACGCGCCCCTGCTGGTCCATCATGAACGAGCCGTCTCGGGTGTAGGTGTAGGTGCCGTCGGGCATCTGGATCTTGAAGAAGCCTTCGCCGCGGATCGCGATGTCGAGATCGTTGCCGGTCGGCGAGAGCGTGCCCTGGCTCATCAGGCGCGGCGTGCCGACGGTCTTGACGCCGCCGCCGAGATCGATGCCGACGGGCAGGATGGTGCCCTGGTCGGAGGCTTGCGAGCCGACGCGGCGCACATGGTCGTAGATCAGGTCCTGGAACGCGGCGCGCTGCTTCTTGTAGCCGGTGGTGCGCAGGTTCGCGATGTTGTTGGAGATCACCTGAACGTTGAGTTCCTGTGCCGCCATGCCGGTCGCTGCAGTGTAGAGAGCGCGCATTGACTATTCTCCTTTACGCCGGAACGTCGGCGAGCTTGTCGATCGCCGATTTGTGCAGATCGCTCTGCTGCTGCAGCAGTGACGAGATCTGGGTGTAGGTCCGCGTAATCTCGATCATGCGGCTCATCTCGGTGACGGAATTGACGTTGGACTTCTCGACGAAGCCCTGGCGCAGCCGCGAGGTGGTATCGAGCGCGGCCGGATTGCCTTCGCCGGCCGAATAGAGGTTGTTGCCTTCCTTCACGAGCTGCTGCGGCTGGGCGAAATTGACCACGCGCAGCTTGCCGCGGATGGAGTCGATGCGGCCGGTGCCTTCGAGCACGGTGACGTAGCCGTCGGCGGCGATGCTGATGTCCTTGTCGGTCTGCTGGAACACGATCGGGCCGGCATTGCCGAGCACGGGATAGCCGGACTGGGTGACGAGCTGGCCCTGGTTGTTGACGGTCAGATTGCCGTCGCGGGTGTAGCGCTCGCCTTCGGGCGTCTGCACCACGAGGAAGCCCGAGCCGTCGATCGCGACGTCGAGCGGGTTCTTGGTCTCCTGCGACGGTCCTTGCGAGAAGTCGTGGAAAGTGGCGCGGTCGTTGACAAAGGACACGCGGCGGTCGGAGGGGGCAAAATTGTCCTCATGCGCGCCGGACCTCAGGAATTCCTGGAACAGCGAGCGGTCGGCCTTGTAGCCGTTCGTCGTGATGTTCGCGATGTTGTTGGCGACGACATCCATCTGCCGCTCCAGCACAACCTGCCGCGATAGTCCGACCAGAAGCGTATTCTGCATCGGCGGTTCTCCCCTTCGTGACGGTCCTGCGGAAAGAGGTTCTCCCAAACCTCAGGCCCTCGGACCTCATGAACCTTTGGGCTCTCCCAAACCCACCGGCTCGCACTGTCTTCAGCGAAAGCCGTGCCAACTCGGAAAGTGATGATTTTTGAGTGGGTTAGGTGTTCAGCCCGGGGGCGGAGAGGGCGGCAGAAAGGTCTTGTTGACCATGTTTGCCCGGCAGTTTTTTCCTAGTTGCGCGGCGAATGAAAGAAACCGTTAACCATTCTTACCCTAGCGTTGCGCTGTAACAGAGCGCGCGTGCGCTGGCGGCATCGGTATTGCGTCTCAAAGGGCCTGGCTGGGGCAATCGCGTTCGTTTCCGTTTTTGGGGCGGGCGGGCGATGGCGGACGAGGACAAGGCGGAGGGCGGCGCCGAGGGCGAGGCCGCTGCTTCGAAGAAGGGTAAGCTCAAGCTGATCATTGCCGCCGTCGGCTTCCTCGCCATCCTTGGCGGTGGCGCCGGCTGGTTCTTCTTCATGCGCGGCCATGGCGAGGAGGTGCATGCCGAAGCACCGCCGCCGAAGCCGCCGGCCTTCGTCGAAGTGCCCGACATGCTCGTCAATCTCGTCGGCGGGCCCGGCGAGCGGATCCAATATCTGAAGGTCAAGCTGGTGCTGGAGGTGAAGGAGGAAAAGCAGGTCGAGGCGATCAAGCCGTCGCTGCCGCGCGTCACCGACCTGTTCCAGACCTATTTGCGCGAACTGCGCGCCAGCGACCTCAACGGCTCGGCCGGCCTGTTCCGTCTCAAGGAAGAACTCACCAAGCGCGTCAACGCGGCGCTGTCGCCCAACCAGGTGAACGCGGTGCTGTTCAAGGAAATCGTGGTTCAGTAGCGATGGCCGGCAACGACCAGATGGACCAGGATGCGATCGCCGCCCAGTGGGAGGCGTCGCTCGATTCCGAGGATCCGGCAGCCGCAGCGGAAGAAGCTGCGAAGAATGAACTGTCGGAGAGCATGTCGCTGCAATGGGCGGCCATGGTCGAGGACGGCAGCCGCGACTTCGGCACCAAGAACGGCGGCGAGCGGGTCCTCTCGCAGGAAGAGATCGACAACTTGCTCGGCTTCACCGTCGGCGACGTCAATCTCGACGACAATTCCGGCATCCGCGCCATCATCGACTCCGCGATGGTGTCGTATGAACGCCTGCCGATGCTGGAAATCGTGTTCGACCGCCTGGTGCGGTTGATGACGACATCCTTGCGCAATTTCACCTCCGACAACGTCGAAGTCTCGCTCGACCGCATCACTTCGGTGCGCTTCGGCGACTACATGAACTCGATTCCGCTGCCGGCGGTGCTCAGCGTGTTCAAGGCGGAGGAATGGGAGAATTTCGGGCTCGCCACCGTCGATTCCAGCCTGATCTATTCGATGATCGACGTGCTGCTCGGCGGCCGAAGGGGCCAGACCTCGCTGCGCATCGAGGGGCGCCCCTACACCACGATCGAGACCAACCTGGTGAAGCGCCTGATCGAGGTCGTGCTGGCCGATGCCGAACAGGCGTTCCGGCCGCTGTCGCCCGTGAAATTCAGCATCGACCGCCTCGAGACCAATCCGCGCTTTGCGGCGATCAGCCGTCCCGCCAACGCCGCGATCCTGGTGCGCCTGCGCATCGACATGGAGGACCGCGGCGGCAATATCGAATTGCTGCTGCCCTATGCGACCATCGAACCGATCCGCAACGTGCTGTTGCAGATGTTCATGGGCGAAAAGTTCGGCCGCGATCCGATCTGGGAAGGACACTTCGCGACCGAAGTGGCGCAGGCGGAGATCTCCGTCGAGGCCGTGCTCTATGAAGCCGACATTCCGCTCAAGCAGTTGATGAAGCTGAAGGTCGGCGACACGCTGCCGCTCGACATCCGCGCGGACTCGCTGGTGTCGGTGCGCTGCGGCCACGTCACCTTGACCGAGGGCCGCATGGGTCGCGTCGGCGACCGCGTCGCGATCCGCGTCAGCAAGAATTTGCGCAAGCCAAATACCACCTTTGCGATGTTCGAGAAGGCCGACGAGCAGACCAAGATGATGGAGGCATAGTTTGAATCATTCCCTCGGAATTGCGATTGAAAGCCTGGTCGCGGTGCTGTTGATGCTGACGATCGGCTACTGCATGCTGCTCAACAAGCGCTTGCAGCGGCTGAAGGCCGACGAGCACTCGCTGAAGGCCACGATCGCCGAACTGATCACCGCAACCGAGATCGCCGAGCGCGCGATCGGCGGGCTGAAGCACACCGTGCGCGACGTCAACGAGAATCTCGGCAGCCAGCTCACCGCGGCGACGCAGATGTCGGCGCATCTGAAGGGCCAGCTCTCCGAGGCCGACGCCATGATCCGGCGGCTGTCGAGGATCGTGCAGGCGGGACGGCCGGTGACGGAGGCTGCGCCCGCCGCAGCCGCTGCACCCGCGCCGGCGGCGCCGAAGATGTCGCCGGCCAAGGCGGTGGCGGCGGCTGCTGAAGCCTTCACCGAACGCAGAAAGGCAGGCGGTCTGGCCGCATGAGCGCGTTTCGCGACATCCGCGTCATCCCGGTCGTGCTGGTCGCGATCTTCGGCCTTGTCGTGCTGAAGGTCGCGGGCCTCGTGCTCGATGGCGGCTATGTGTTCGACTACAATCCGCAGTCGACCAAGCCGTCATGGGCGCAGGAGATGCTGAATTTCCCGGGAGGAAAGAACAAGGGAGATCCGAACGACATCACCGGCTCCGTGCACGGCCCCGAGGAGAAAAAGAAGGAAGAGCCGCCCGCCGCCGCTGATCCGCCGCCGCAGCCGGATGGCGTCGTGATCAATCCGAATTTGCCCCCGCAGATCTCGGCCTCCGAGCGCGCGATCCTGGAACGGCTGCAGGCGCGCCGGCAGGAACTGGATGCCCGCGCGCGCGAGATCGAGATCCGCGAAAGCCTGTTGAAGGCCGCCGAGAAGCGCATCGAGACGAAGGTGGAGGAGGCCAAGGCCAGCGACGCCAGGAGCAGCGCCGTCGCGGCGCAGAAGGCCGAAGCCGACGCCGCGCGCTTCAAGGGCATCATCACGATGTATGAGGGCATGAAGCCGAAGGACGCCGCGAAGGTGTTCGACCGGCTGGAAATGGGCGTGCTCTACGAGATCGCTTCCCAGATCGCGCCGCGCAAGATGGCTGATATCCTCGGCCTGATGCAGCCTGAAGCGGCCGAGCGGCTCACCGTCGAGCTCGCCCGCCGCGCCAGTCCCGACAAGCTGCAGCCCGCCGCCGACCTGCCCAAGATCGAGGGCAAGATGCTCACGCCGAAGCTGAACTGACGGCTTCGGCGCATCGCTTGCAGCAGTACTATTAAGCCGCCGGTGCAGGTGGGGTAGGAACAGCGGCTTGCGCGCCGGCCAGTGCCGCCCGCAACGCGTCTTCCTTGGTGTGGTCGAGAGACGTCTTCAGCACGGTCCCGCCTTCGCCCTTGAGACCTTCAAGCACTTTGTCCCCGGTCACCCTGCGCGCCAGCACAAAAAGGGCTGCGGTTCCCGGTTGAATGGCAGCCGCCGTCTCCTTCATCCATTTGTCGTCGATGCCGACATCGGTCAGATATCCGCCGAGCGTGCCGCCGGCGGCGCCAAGCGCTGCTCCTGCCAGCGGCATCAGGAAGATCAGACCGATCAGGGTGCCCCAGAAAGCGCCGCCGACCGCGCCGGCCGCTGTGGTGTTGATGAGCTGGTTCAGCTTTACCCGACCATCGGCATCCTTCACCGCAATCACGGCATCGCCGAGTTCGATCAGGTACTCCTTCTGCATGGCCAGCAATTTCTGACGAACTTCTTCCGCCTTCGCCTCGGTAGGGAATGCGATCACGACAAGATCACTCATTTGCAGTTCTCCTCTATGGCCGCCCGACTTTATTCCGTCTCCATGACCATCCGAATGCAAAGCAAATGGCACACGAACGCCATTGATTTACATCAACCCTGGCGAGTGGAGCGTAGCACGTTGTTCAATCTGTGGCTTCGCCCGTTTGCCTCAAACACGACAGGGAACTTGCCTACCGCCTCTGGCCCTGACTGGCGTTTTCCTGTTTGCGCCCGCGAAATACGGGCTGGCGAAGCATTGGGCTGGCGGCTGACACCGGCGCTTTGCACCGGGCCATCGGTGCATAGCCACACCTGTGGCAGTGCCGTTGATGCTGTAGATTTCCGTACAATTGAGCGATGCCGATCAAACGTCAGCGCCTGGGCGCGCTCTCGCCTGGGTAGCTACCTGAACAAGCGGTCGGTCGCTTTATCAAGCCGCTTATCCGAACCGCTCGCATCACTTAGATGACCAACCAACTCTCCGGAGAGCCTGTAGATGTTGATCCCTTTGAGGTCATAGAGCTTCGTACCGTTGCGGTCGAAAATTTCTCGACCGACTATAACGCCGACGTGAATACCTTTGCTGTTGAATATGTTGCCCTTCATAGGAGCCTCCTTGCTTGCGAGACCAACCGTGCGGTGCGTTCGCTGCTCTGTTTCGCTGGTGTGTCAGAGCCGACTTGAGCGAGCAGCTTCAATTCGCCGCCGCGCAGCCTTTGCCGGGCAAAGGCCGCGCAATGGCTCATTGATTTGGCTTCGTTGAGCCCGCGCCGGGATCAGCAATCGTCTCCCAGTGGTTGCCGCAAGCGGAACACCGCCATTCGTTGACAACCCCGGTGGACAAATAGGTCGAACGGATGGGGGCAGTAATGAGGTGTCCGCAGATACAGGTATTGGTGCCTTGTGACGGCGAGCGCCTTGGCCCGTCGCGAACCATTCTGGAGGCCCAGCGGCGCTCGAAACTCCGTTCAAAATGCAATGGATAGATTGTGGAACTCATGGGGCTCCCTCCTGTTTCTGGCGGGAGCGCGGCATGGTCTCTCAGTCACTGAAGCCTTTTCACGATCAGTGATATCAACAACATAAGGCGTGAGCCATCCGATGGCTAGGTCGATGCTCGCAGGATCTTTCGCGCTCTCCTACGGGAGCGATGTTGATGCGCCGGCTCGGGGCCAGCGTACGTTCGTTCGCACGCTAAGCGATCACGATCGTCTGGAACAGAGCGGTCGCCAACGGGACAGCATCACTTTCCTACGGGTCGCCAGCGTGCGGTTCTATCGCGGCTTTCGGAAATCGATGCTGCGCAGGACGATCCCGGGCGGCGTTCCTTCGAACTCGGTCGCCTGGTACTTACCGTCGGCGCAGGCCTCGATGCGGTCGCGCAGTCGCAAGAATTGCGCTTCGCGTTGGTTCGCTTTCGCTCGCACCACGCCTTCCAGTTCATCCATCGCGGAGATCGAGATTGCGCAGGGGACCTCCTTCTGCCCGTCGAGCATCGAGAACAGGACGACCATCCTGTCGTATTCATAGCTGATGAAGCGGCTCTGCCTCAGCGTCATGTGACCTACTCCTTGAAGCGGCGCGGCGATCACGCTCCGTCTTGCTCGGTGAGCCGTGCAAAATCCTCAAGAATCGCTGCGACGAGATCGCGATGCCTGGTATCTTCTGGCGGCAGGCTTGCGGCATAAAGGTCGAGTACGTAACGCGCCTTGGTAGCTGCTTCCGGCCACGACGCGGCGGCAACCGACAAGAGGTCCCTTTCGAAGGCGCTCTGCCGCTGGCGCAGCTCCCGCGCATGGCCCTCGACCCAGCGCACGGCGGATATCGGTCGCTTTCTGCGCCGCCATGCCACGATGGCTGTCGAGGTCGAACGGTTTGTCAGTCATGGGACGCGCTCGCATCGATGCGCTGCGCGTCCGCGAGATCGACCGAGCCGATCGACACCATCTGCATCGCCAGCCCGCGCGAGCCTTCAGCGGGAACCATGATCATGGTGGCGACGCGTCGGAACGCGTCGAACGAGAGTCCCTGGATCGTCTCCTCGTCGGTGATGACCTCGTAGTCGCCGGCCGGTAACAGGCGATCGATACCTCTGATCCGGAACGGGTGTTTGAAAGTGACGACTTCTCGTCGGGAGCGGGTGGTCATGCGCGCGTGCCTTTCGCGAAAACGCCGGCGCCGGCGCTGCCCCAAAAGCAGCATGCGCCCTTTAAGCCGCGTTAGCCATCGCTTTCTTGCCGCACCCGAGACGAAGCGGTTTGGCGCTCGCGCATCACGATCTTGAGCGCCTCGTCCGGCGAGGGCCGCCGGCGAAATACGGGTTGGCGAAGCATTCGGCTGCGCGGCCTGACGCCGACGCCTTGCACTGAGCCATCGATGTATAGCCGCACCCGATTGCAGGGCCGTCAATGCTGAAGACCTGCATGCAGATCGGGTAACGCGGATCATAGGTCTGCGCCTGGGCAGGCAGCGCCGCCAGGATTGCACCGATCACCAGGATCGCCCGATCCACTTGACGCATCGGAATCTCCTTGAAGGCAGGTCACCCACACGGTCCAAGATGCACTATCCGAGCACCTTTGCCGGCTCTTCGCGCCAGATCCAGCAAATCAATCATCCCTAATGTAGATATTTAACAACTCCTTAAGCGAGCCAATTCAAGATTCGGATGCGGGGTGGCGCATTCGCGTCTGCTTCGAGGCTTGAGGGCTGAAAGACGTAACTGGCATGGCGCGACGGGCTGCCGCTGGACTAAGGTCGCATGGCCGCGTTTTGGCGCGGGCGGCGTATCTTTGCCTGGGCCGGCTGTGGCCGCTTGCCGTGCTCCTGATCTCGCTGACGCTTGCCCCCGCCGCCCGCGCCGACGATCCGGTCAAGGGCGTGGCGACGTTCTCGGCGGCGAACGGTTTTGCGCGGCTGGTGTTCAAGCTTGCCGAAGATGTCGAAACCGAGGTGTCGACGGCCGGCTCGATCGTCGTGGTCCGCTTCAAGCGGCCAGTCGATATCCCGGTGGAGGGATTGGCCGATGCCGTGCCTGATTATGTCGGCATGGCGCGGCGCGATCCGGACGGAACGGCGATCCGCCTGTCGCTGTCGCGGCGGGTGACGATCAACACGATGACTGCGGCAGAGCGGATCTTCATCGACTTCCTGCCCGATGATTGGGCCGGGCCGCCGCCGCCTCTGCCCACGGACGTGATCCGCGAACTGGCCGAGCGCGCGCGTGCCGCCGAGCGTGCGTTGCGCGCGCAGCGGGCGGCGGACGCCGCCAAGAAAAAGCCACCGGTGCGCGTGCGCGCTTCGGTGCAGCCGACCTTCGTGCGCTTCGTGTTCGAAATCCCCGACGGCGTCAGCGTGTCCTCGGTGCTGAACGAGCAGAAGCTGACGCTGTTGTTCAACAGCGTGCTCAGCTTCGACCTCGCGGATGCCAAGGTGGCGGCGCCGCCGAACGTCGCTTCGATCAACCAGCGCTCCGACACCGACACTTCGGCTGTCGACATCAACTTGATCGGCGAAGTCGACGTGCGCTCCTTCCGCGAGGACAAGAACTATGTCGTCGACGTCGCCTTCCAGCAGCCGGAGAAGCCGGCGGCGGATGGGCACGCCGCCAACGTTCCACCCGCGCCGGCAAAGCCGCTGGTCGCCGTGGCGGCTGGGCAGGGCAAGGCGATCAGGGAATCCACGCCCTTGCAGCAGCCGGCGCCGATCGCGCCCTTGACCTCGGAGACTTTCGCGGAGCAGGCCAAGATCTCCATCAAGCCCGAGCAGGGCGCAAATGCGCCGCAGGCGGCGCCGGCCGCAGCGGCCGAGACCACAGCGCCTGCGGCCGCGAAGCCGCAGCCCCCTGCCGCCGAAATGCCCGCGCCGGCGTCCGAGAAGGTCGCGCAGGAGGTGCCGTCTGCTCCCCCTCCGGCGCAAGCGGCGCCTGCCGAGAACGCGAAGCCTGCAGCAGCCCCCGTCAATGAGGCTTCACCGTCGCCTGCGAATGCCGCGCCGAAACAGGCCGCGGCCGCAACGCCGCAGGTCTCCTCCGCTGAAAAGCCGGTTACGGTCGACGCGCAGCGCGACAGCGACGGCTTGCGCGTGACGTTCACCTTCCAGAAGGCGACGCCGTCGGCGCTGTTCCGCCGCGCCGACGCGGTGTGGCTGGTGTTCGATTCTCCGGAGGCGATCGATGTCGCGCCGATCCGCGACAAGGCCGGCGCCATCATCTCCGACGTCAGCCGCTTGCCGCTGGACCAGGGACAGGCGATCCGCTTCCGCCTCAACCGCCCGCAGATGCCTTCGCTCGAGGCCGACGAGCGTTCCTCCGGCACGGGCTGGACGGTGACCTTCGCCGACCGGGTGCAGAAGCCGCCGCAGCCATTGATGGTGGTGCGCAATGTCAGCGATCCCGCGCTCGCCAATGTCAGCGTGCCCTTGGCCAATCCCGGGCAATTGCACCGGCTGGTCGATCCAGACGCCGGCGACATGCTGTGGGTCGTCACCGCGCCGCCGCCGGCGCGCGGCTTCATCCGTCGGCAGGATTTCGTCGAGCTGTCGCTGCTTGAATCCGTCCACGGCCTCGTGGTGCATCCGAACTCCGACGACGTGAAGGCCGAACTCGGCGCCGACAAGGTGGTGCTGGGACGTCCGGGCGGGCTTACGCTGTCATCGGCCGACGTTGCCGCCGAACGCGCCACCGCCGCGGTGAAGCCGCTGTTCGATGCCGAGGAATGGAAGAACAACCAGTCGGAGAACTTCCTGAAGCGGCTCGACGCGCTGATCGCGGCCAGCGCCGAGGCGACCACGTCGCCCGAGCAGCTCGCGCAGGCGCGGCTCAACCTTGCCAAGTTCTACGTCGCGCGCGCCCTGTACGAGGAGGCACACGGTGTTGCCAATCTGATGCTGTCGGAGAGCAAGCGCGGCGCCGAGGACCCGGCCGTGCTGATGGTTCATGCCGCCAGCAGCATCATGATGGGCCGGCCCGAGCGCGCGCTCAAGGATCTTGCCAACCCCGTGATCGGCAACGGCTACGATTCCCAATTGTGGAAGGGGCTCGCCCTTGCGCGCCAGGGCAAATGGGCGGATGCGCGGGAGAAATTCAAGAACGCGGAGTTCTCGGTCGCGACCCTGCCGCCGGACCTGCAGCGTATCGTCATGCTGGAATCGATGAAGGCCGCGCTCGAGGTGAAGGATTTTGCCGGAGCCGCGCGCCGCCGCAGCGAGCTCGAGGTGATCGGCCTGCCGAAGGAATTGAAGCCGGCGGCCGCCGTGCTGCGCGGCCGGCTCGCCGAAGCGCTCGGCTATGAGAAGGACGCGCTCGACGCTTACCGCTTCGCCGCGAACTCGCCCGACCGGGAGGCCGCGGCCGAAGGCAAATTGCTCGAGGTCACACTGAAGCAGAAGCGGGGTGAGATCACCCAGGCCGACATCCTGCGCGAGCTCGAACTGCTCGCGGTGATGTGGCGCGGCGACAGCATCGAGCTGCGCACGCTGCAGATCCTGGCGAAGATCTATTCCGACACCGGCCGCTATGCGGAGGCGTTCGCGGCTACGCGCGCCGCGACGAGGCTGCAGCCGAATTCGCCGGAATCGCGGCAGGCACAGGATGCGGCGTCAGCGCTGTTCTCCCAGCTTTTCCTCGGGCCCGCCGGTGACAGCATCCCGCCGATCGACGCGCTCACGATGTTCTATGAATATCGCGAGCTCACGCCGATCGGTCGCCGCGGCGACGAGATGATCCGTCGCCTCGCTGATCGCCTCGTCGGCGTCGACCTCCTTGATCAAGCTGCCGAGCTTCTGCAGTATCAGGTCGACAAGCGGCTGGAGGGCGCAGCGCGCGCGCAGGTCGCCGCACGCCTTGCCATGGTCTATCTCGCCAATCGCAAGCCGGAGCGCGCGATCGCGGCGCTGCGCCTGACCCGCATCTCGGATCTGTCCGGCGAATTGCGCCAGCAGCGGCTGCTGCTCGAGGCGCGCGCGCAGAGCGACGTTGGTCGGCATGACCTTGCGCTCGACATCATCTCCAACATTCCCGGCCGCGAGGCGATCCGGCTGCGCTCCGACATCTATTGGGCGCAGCGGCACTGGCGCGAGGCCTCCGAGCAGATCGAGCTCTATTATGGTGACCGCTGGCGCGACTTCACGCCGCTGAATGCGGCCGAGAAGGGCGACATCATCCGTGCCGTGGTCGGCTATGCGCTCGCCGAGGACGCGATCGGGCTTACGCGCTTCCGCGAGAAATATGCGCCGCTGATGTCGGGCGAGGCCGACCGGACGGCGTTCGACATCGCAGCCAGGCCGGCTGCCGCCAACAGCGCCGAATTTTCCCAGATCGCCAGGATGGCCGCCAGCGTCGACACGCTCGACGGCTTCATCCGCGACATGAAGCTCCGCTTCCCCGACGCCACCGCCCGCGCGCCGCTCTCCGATCCGATCGCGACCGGTGCCGTGCCCGGCACGAAAGCCGATCCCGAGGCGTTGCCTGCGATCGTCGGCGTCAAGCGCGCCAACGCGGCGAGGTAGCGCGCAGCCCGGATGGAGCCAACGGGTCGCGCGAATGCGCGCCCGATGACAGGCTCCGCGCAATCCGGGATTGCCGAGGCCTTGGCGACACCGTTCCCGGATTACGCTGCGCTCCATCCGCGCTACGAACTCCGTGCGGGCTACGTGGACGGTGGCCAAGCCGAATGCGTGGCGATGCTGGTTCCAGGTCGGCGATCACCTCAGCAAGCAGTATGACTTCAAGGACTGACGCGCTGGGCTGTTATCCGTGACGAGCGCCGGCTCGCTAAGGCGTGTACTTATAACTCCCGCGCCGCAGATCAGGATGCGTATGAGATCCGCTGTGCCCCTGATAGCGGCGCGATAGCAGAGCTCCAAGGGTCCGAGTTGGGCCAAGAGGCGACGTAACGCGTCCAGGTCAGCTCCAATCGAGTGGCGGGTTGTGGGACTTGGCTTCGTGCCACCACCAGTTACCCACGTAACGCAATTCCGGATTTCCGAAATCTTTCTGTAGGCGTCCTGCCCCATCATCGTCGCCTGGTGGATGGTCACTTCTAACACGAAAGGAGCTTCCATGAAGATTCAAGTCCGCAGGCTCGCGATTGCACTCGCAATTGCTGTTCCTCTCGCAGCGGCCGCCACGGCCAAATCGTCTGCTGCGCCGATCAATGGCATGTCGATCAAGGCGGCGGTACCAGCCGTGACGATGGACGTGCGCTATCTGGTGCGTCGGGATTATCCTTCGTACTGGGGCTATCCCACCTATAACTCGTACTGGGGCTATCCTACCTATAATTCGTATTGGGGCTATCCGACCTATAATTCATACTGGAGCTATCCGAGCTATTACTACTCCTATCCCGGCTACACTTACGGCTGGTGATGACGTCAAGCATTGGCAGCGTGCGGCTCCCTTCGAGCCGCCGCTCGCCAACATGTATTTGAGAGATTTTATCCTTCCTCGATCATGCGCATCGCGCTTGCTTCGCTTCGCTCGCAATGACGGGCTTGGCCGTTAATGTCCCTTGGCCCTCTGGTCGAATGCGCTGAGGACTGCGAGCGTCATCGCGGTGACGCCGGTCTGAATGGTAGGCTTCGGCACCGGCGCGAACAGCGGGGAATGGTTGCCGGGAAGCGGCGGGCCGCCATTGCGCGCGGCGGCGACGTGCTCGGGATCGTAGACGCCGATATTGAAGAACATCGAGGGCACGCCGGCATTGATGTACTCGGAAAAATCCTCGCTCGCGGTGACCGGCGGCGCGGTCCTGAACTTGTCGCCGAAGGCCGCGTTCAGCACCTTCTCGGCGGTCGCGACAACAGCGGCATCGTTGACCACCGCCTTGGTACCCTCGGTGATCCTGATATCCGGTGCAGGCGCATTCGCCATGGCGGCGACCGCTTTGGCGGTACGTTCGATTCCATCATGCATCTTGGCGCGCACGTCCGGTTTGAAGGTTCTGATGGTGCCGAGCAGGACCGCTTCGTCGGGAATGATGTTGGCCGTGGTGCCGGCATGGAGCGAGCCGATGGAGACCACGCCGAATTCGGTCGGGTCCTTTTCACGGCTGATGACGCTCTGCACATCGACCACAAAACGCGACGCCATCATCACGGGATCGATGGTCGCCTGTGGCGCCGCGCCATGGCCGCCGCGGCCTTTGAATTTGATGTAGAGGCCGTCGGCATTGGAAGAGCGGACCCCGACGGTGTAGCTGACGTAGCCGTAGGGAAAGGCCCCGCTATGCAGGGCAAAGCCGGCATCGGGTTTGGGAAAGCGCGTGAACAGGCCGTCGGCCAGCATGGCTCTGGCACCCGCAACCACTTCCTCGGCGGGCTGGGCGATGAACATCAGCGTGCCCTTCCACTGGTCCTTCAGCCCGACCAGCGTCTTCGCCGTTCCGACCCAGCTCGCCATGTGGATGTCGTGGCCGCAGCTATGGGCGACAAAGGTTTCGCGCTCCTGCCAGATGGTCTTGTCGCGGCTTGCGTAGGGCAGGCCGGTTTTCTCCTCCATCGGCAGCGCGTCAAGCTCGGTGCGCACCATGATGGTCGGACCGTCGCCATTTTTGTAGAGCGCAACCAGCCCGGTCTTGCCGACCTTCTCTGTAACCTCGAAGCCGATCGCGCGCATCTCGGCGGCGAGTCTTGCGGCGGTCTTCTCCTCCTGGAAGGCGATCTCGGATGGGCGTGGATGTCCTTGTAGAGCGCATCGAGTTTTGGATATTCGCTCTCGAAGGAGGTCTCGATCGATTGCTTCAGGCTTGCGACGTCGAACTCCGCATGCGCCGGCAGCGCAACCATGCTGCCCAAGACAAATGCGACGAGCAGGGGCTTTGCAAACCGCATGGTCAGACCTCCCTTGGCTTTTTTCCCTCACTGAGAATATCGCGGTGCATCCGGCCGCCGTAGAAATGGAAGAACGGCACGAAAGCATCATGCCGCAGCGGCCCGAACGTTGGCAAGCACACGCGAAAAATCGCAAGCGAAGCACAGGCACACGGTGTGGCTGGTCATCATTGGACTACCGGAAGCTAGAGTGGAAGCATTATGTTGGCAACTGGTAGCGTGGGAGGCGCGCGTACGCCGCCGTCATCGAACGCGCCCTGATCTATGTGCACATGCCTGGTCGAGAGAAGCCATGGACCGCATCGACGCGATGAAAGTATTTGTGTCGGCGGTCGACGAGGGAAGTCTGGCCGGCGCCGGACGGCGGCTGGGGCGGTCGCCGGCCGCGGTGAGCCGGGCGATCGCGTTTCTTGAAACTCATGTCGGCACTGAACTCCTGCATCGCACAACGCGGTCGCTGAAGCTGAGCGAGGCCGGTGAGCGCTATGTTGCGAGCTGCCGGCGCGTGCTGGCCGAGCTCGAGGAAGCGGATATCGCCGCAGCCGGCGAGCGCGCCGCGCCGCGGGGCACGCTTACGATCACCGCGCCCGTCATCACCGGCGAGGACGTGTTGCGGCCCGTGCTCGACGCATTCATGAACGACTATCCGACGGTGTCGGTCCGGCTGCTTCTGCTGGACCGGCCGGTGAACCTGATCGACGAGGGCATCGACGTCGCGCTGCGCATCGCGCATCTGGCGGATTCGAGCTTCGTGGCGATCC
Source organism: Bradyrhizobium sp. Leo170 (assembly GCF_004296405.1). Lineage (GTDB taxonomy): Bacteria > Pseudomonadota > Alphaproteobacteria > Rhizobiales > Xanthobacteraceae > Bradyrhizobium. The sequence continues at coordinate 2,876 of NZ_PSRR01000052.1, read as the reverse complement.
GGCTCGGCGAAGTCCGCCGCGTGGTCGCGGCCTCGCCATCCTACCTGGCGCGAAATCCGGCCATCAATGGGCCTGCCGACCTGGCAGAGCACCAGATCGTCTCGATGACGCATTTCGGTCAGGACTCCTGGAGCTTCCCGCCTCTGAAAAACTCCTCGGTGCCCAGAACAGTGCAGTTCACGCCGAGGCTGGTCGTCAACACCGTGCGCGCCGCGGTCGCGTCCGCTGCGGAAGGACACGGCGTGACGCGGCTGTTCTCCTATCATATCGCCGAGGAGATCCGAAGCGGGCGCTTGCGGATCATCCTTGGCAAGGACGAATACCCGCCCTTGCCGGTGCACCTGCTCGCACCGCAAGGACGGTTTTCCGTGCCTAAGGTGCGCGCCTTCGTCGATTTCGCGGTGCCGCGGCTGAAGCGCTATTTCGAACGGCTGTCGCGCGAAGCCAAGGACAGCGCCGCAACCATTCGTTCGCGGCGCGGAAGAGTGTCTGCCGAGTAGCGCGTATTCGCTCCGCAGGTTGATCTGCCTAGCTTGCCTTTATGAGCGCCGATAGGGCGCAAGCGGCGGTGTCGCCGCTTCAGCGATCATGGAGGCCCGTCATGGGTGCAGAACAAAAGGTTGCCATCATTACCGGCGCGTCGCAGGGCATCGGCGCTGATCTCGTCAATGGATATCGGAACCGCAATTTTCGTGTGGTCGCAAGCTCCCGCTCGATCAAGCCATCGTCCGATCCTGATATCCTGACGGTGGCGGGCGACATCGCCGATCCCAGGACTGCCGAGCGCATCGTCGGTCAGGCGCTCGAGCGCTTCGGCCGCATCGACACGCTGGTCAACAACGCCGGCATCTTCATCGCCAAGCCGTTCACCGACTACACCGATGAAGATTACGCTTCGATACTCGGCATCAATCTCAACGGCTTCTTCCATCTCACCAGGCGCGTCGCGCGCGAGATGCTGAAGCAGGGCTCGGGGCACATCGTCCAGATCACGACCAGCCTGGTGGATCATGCCAACAGCAGCGTTCCCTCGGTGCTCGCCTCACTCACCAAGGGTGGATTGAACGCGGCAACCAAGTCGCTTGCGATCGAATATGCAGCCAAGGGCATCCGCGTCAACGCGGTCTCGCCCGGCGTGATCAAAACGCCGATGCATGGGCGCGAGACCTACGATTTCCTCGCCAAGCTGCATCCGGTCGGGCGGATGGGCGCGAGCCGCGACATCGTCGATGCCGTGCTCTATCTCGAAAGCGCGGGCTTCGTCACCGGCGAGATCCTGCATGTCGATGGCGGCCAGAGCGCCGGTCACTAATTCGAGCGCTAGAGCATTTTCGGTTCTGATTGAATCAGAACCGAAGCTCTAGATTCTCGTTTTGACGCGTTTTCTTCACGCGAACCGGTGTCCACTTCGCTCGAAAACGCTTTAGTCAGCCATCGCCGTCGGCGATGGCTGGCATCAGAACTAACCATTTCCCTTTCGAGCAGCGAGGCTGCTTAACCCATGTCGATGTCAAGCACCCACGCTCACCGTCACCCGCATTCAGCGGCGGCCAATCATCATCATGAAGGCGGACCGGTCTGGCTGTCGGCTGCGGCTGGGCTTTGCGCCTCGCTGGTCGGTCTCGGATTGGCGCGCTTCGCCTACACGCCGCTGATCCCGGCGCTGATCGCGGCAAAATGGTTCAGTCCGGCGGATGTCGTCTATCTCGGCGCTGCCAATCTTGCGGGCTATCTGGCCGGCGCGATTATCGCGCGCGAGGTCGGGGCCCGCGCCGGGCCGGTGCGCTCGTTGCGCGCCATGATGGTGCTTGCATCGCTCTGCTGCTTTGCCTGCTCGGTGCCGATCTCTTTCGCCTGGTTCTTCGTGTGGCGCTTCCTTGCCGGCTTGTCCGGAGGCGTGATCATGGTGCTCGCGGCGTCGACGATCCTGCCGCACACGCCGCCGAACAAGAAGGGCGTGGTCGGCGGCGTGATCTTCGCCGGCGTGGGCCTCGGCGTTGCGGCGTCCGGCACGCTCGTGCCGCTGTTGCTGCGGCAAGGGCTGCAAGAAACCTGGTATGGAATTGGGATCTTGTCCGTGCTGTTGACCCTGGCGAGCTGGAAGGCCTGGCCGGCCGAGGTCCGTGGCGCGAAAACGCTCGCCCACCATCACGTCGCGCCGCGGCCGCGATCACTGGCGATCCGCGCGCTGTATGCGGAATATGGCCTCAACGCCTTGGCGCTGGTGCCGCACATGGTCTTCCTGGTCGACTTCGTGGCGCGCGGGCTCGGGCAGGGGATTCTGGCCGCTTCACAATACTGGGTGCTCTATGGCATCGGCGCGATCGCCGGCCCGCTCGTGACCGGGCATCTCGCCGACCGCGCAGGCTTCGGCCCGGCGCTGCGCGTCGCCTTCCTGGTGCAGGCGGTCGCAATCGTGCTGCCTGCGGTCAGCGTGGCTCCGTCAGCGATGATCGTCTCGAGCGTGATCGCTGGCGCTTTCACCCCCGGCATCGTGCCGCTGACGCTCGGCCGCATCCATGAACTCGTTCCGCACAACAGCGCCGCGCAGGGCGCGGCCTGGGCGCAAGCGACCACGAGCTTCGCGCTGTTTCAGGCCGGCGGCGCCTATGGCCTGTCTTATTGTTTCGAGCAGACCGGCGGCAACTACGCGCTCCTCTTCATGATCGGCGCAGCCGCCATCACCGCCGCTCTCGCCGTCGATCTCGTGGTCGGCTTATTGGGCGATCGCGCGCGCTCGTAGTGCTACCTACCAGCTCTTTTGGGCTCTTGTAGCCCGGATGGAGCGAAGAGACTGGGTAAGAATTTTTTCCGCCCGGATTACAGGGCACAGGCGAATGCCGGGCGGATTTTGGCTCGGAGACGCGGCCTGCAGG
>NZ_PSRR01000051.1 GCF_004296405.1 Bradyrhizobium sp. Leo170 | reverse complement strand
CGTAACACCCGCGTCCACCGCATCTCACCGCAACGTTCGTGACGATCGCGAGCCGCCCCTCATTCGCGTGAGACGCGCGGAGTTAAATCACTGATTTGCCCGACGACGGAAGCGGAATATTTTTCGTGTGGGGGCTGGACGACGCAAATCACCTTGGAGTCGCTGGCGAGTTGTTCTCCGTCATTCCGGGGCGTCCGAAGGACGAACCCGGAATCCATTTCTCCGCCTGCGCCTGTAGCCTGATGGATTCCGGGCTCGCGCTCCGCGCGCCCCGGAATGACGACGGAGATCAGCCCGCGCTGAGGCGCACGCCGGCGCGCAGGAATTTTTGCGGGTCGACTGCGTCGCCGTCGATGCGTGTCTCGTAGTGGAGGTGCGGGCCGGTCGAACGGCCGGTCGAGCCGACGGCACCGATCACCTGGCCGATCTTGACGGTTTCGCCGACCTTGACGTTGATCTCGGACAGGTGGCCGTAGCGGGTGGAAAGACCATTGCCGTGATCGACCTCGACCATGCGGCCGTAACCGCCGGCCCAGCCCGATGACACCACCTTGCCATTGGCGGTGGCGCGGACGGGATCGCCCATCGCGGCGCGGAAATCGAGGCCGGTATGCATCGCGGGACGGCCGAGGAACGGATCGGTGCGGACGCCGAAGCCCGAGGTGAACTCGACTTCACCGATCACGGGCTTGCGGTAGGGCACCAGCGTCAGCGTGGCGTTCAAGCGCTGCATCTGCGCGCGGGTGATGTTGATGCGGTTGAGTTGCCGCTCGAACGGACCGGCGTCGCCGGGCAGCTTGACGGGCACGAAGGGGCCGCCGATCGCCGAGCGTGGGGTCGCGGCTTCGAGCTGCGACATGTTGAGACCGAGATCCGTGATCACACCGCGCATCCGGCGGACCCGCGATTCCATGGTCTCCTCGGCTGAGCTCAGCGCTGCCATCTGGCGTCGCTCGACCTGGTCGAGCGAGGTCTGGAGACGGACCAGGACATTGTCGAAGCCTTGCAGCTTGGCGAACTGGTTCACCGGTGCCGCCGCCTTGATCGGGGCGCGCGATTCCAGCCGCGCCTCGCGATCCGGCGGCGCCGCGAAGATCACGGTGTCGCTGATCGGCGAGGGCTTTGGCGTCGCCGTCGATTCCGGCGCGGCATTGCGCGCGGGCGGGCGGATCGAGCCGGTTGTTGCGACATCCGGCATCGAGCCCAGCGCAGTGGCGCGGGCTTCGAGCGCGGTCTGCCGGCGCATGATCTGCTCGAGCTTCTGGTCGAACTGTTCCTGGTCCAGGAGCTGCCGGCTGGTGGTGCGGTCGACCTTGGCGCGCAATTCCGCGATCCGGTCCTCATAGGAGAATTGCATCTCGGCCTGGCGGGCCAGCAGCCGGGTCAGGACGTCGTCGCGAAACGCAAAATAGGTCGCGGTTGCGGCCGACCATATGCCGAGCAGGACCACCGAACCGACCGCAGCCCAGAACAGGACCGGGCCAATGCGGACCTGCTTGCCGGCATGGACGAGGGTGTAGTCGTTCGCAGGCTGCGCGGCTGCTGACGCCGCGGCATGGGCCGCAGGGCGGCGAGGGGACGTCCGCCCGTGCTCTCGTGGATGATGGTGCTGCTGGTGATGGTCGAAATGGTGACCGGAACGATAGGACATCGGCACTCCCGCGCCGGTCGGATCAAGTTCCGTACGGCCTCAGTTCGGGAGCGATTTGAGCCGGTCATGGTTAATTTTCCGGAAACGGGGCCCGGTGGATCAGAGCGATTGGGCGGCCGCCAGGACCTCGTCGGCATGGCCGTCGACCCGGACATTGCGCCAGATCCTGGCGATCCGGCCATTGGCGTCGACCAGAACCGTGGTGCGAAGAATCCCAAGGAAAGTCCTGCCATACATGGATTTCTCGCCCCAGGCCCCATAGGCCTCCAGCATCTCGTGCTGGTCATCCGAGCCCAGGGGAATGGCGAGCTGATGCTTGTTCCTGAATGATTCCTGCGCCTTCACGGTGTCGCCAGAAACGCCGAGGATCTCGGTGCCGCTCTCGGCAAACGCATCCTTCAGCCGGGTGAAATCGATCGCCTCCTTGGTGCAGCCCGGCGTGTCCGCGCGCGGGTAGAAGAACAGCACCAGCTTCTTGCCGGCGAAGTCGGTGAGTGAGACCTCACTTCCTCCGTCGCGGGGCAGGCGGAAGTCAGGCGCCTTGGCACCCTCAAGCAGGGTGGTCGATTTGGTCGCAGCCGATGCAGCGGATTTTAACGATTTCGATGCGGCCTTGTGGGACGGTTTGGTGGATGCGGCTTTGGCCGCCTTGCTGGATTTCTTTGCGACCGCCTTGCGAGCCTTTGCCGCGGGCGGCTTGACCGATGCGACGGCCTTACTGCGGACCGCCGTGGCCCGAGACGATTTGGTCGGAGACGATTTGGCTGTGGTCTTGGAGGATTTCTTGCGCGTTTTCTTGGACATACGCCTTCCTTTCGTCGCTTTCCGGGGCTCAACCATTGTATCAGTGCGGCGCTTGTCGCCGGCGATCGGATTTGTGCCGACTGTCGGGCAAGTGTGATGGCGCGGGAGTATGGTCACAAGGATTTCGACGCGTCATCCGCCCGCTCGCCTAACCTGCTTTGAAAGTTTGCTCGAATGTTCGCTCAAATGTTCGCTCAAATGTTCACTTGGGGCTGAGGGCGACTAACAGTATTAAGCGAGGATTGGCAGCGATGCCGGCACAGGAGCGCTCGATACAGATCGATGGGCGTGCCTTGGGCGGCGATCAACCTCAGCGCCTGCACCGAGAGGCAATGGCAAAGAATACGTCGTCCCAAGGATCGAGCTCCCAAGGATCGCTCCAAGGTCACAGCCCGAATCCGCGTGCCGACGCCCAGTATTGCGGCTGGGGCGACGAGGTCGGCTGGGAGGAGCATGACGAGGCTGCCGGCCATCGCGCGCGGCGGCTGTTGTCGCGCTCAGATTCCGGCCTGCACCGGATCGGTGACTTCTTCGGCCCCAGGCGGCGATCGACTCATGGCGGGCGCTGGGTCAAGCGCATCGCCCTGGTGCTGGGCGTGCTGGCGGCGATCTTCATGAGCTGCTTCGGCGCGCTGTGGTGGCGGCTGGGGGCAGGCCCGATCAATCTCGATATGGCGACGCCATGGCTCGCGACCGCGATCGAGGACAATATCGGCCACGGCAACACGGTCGAGGTCGGCGGCACCCAGATCGAGCGCGCCGGCCGGATTGGAATCGCCGTGCGCATCCGCGACATCATCGTGCGCGACCGCGACCGTGCGATCGTCGCGAGCGCGCCGAAAGCCGAGGTCAAACTGTCCGGCACCGCGCTGCTGATGGGCCAGCTCCGCGCCGAAAGCCTTAACCTCGTTGATGCCGAACTCGCGATCCGGATCACGCCGGACGGCTATGTGACCGTTTCCGCCGGCGATACCGCCAAGCCGCTCGCGACCGGTGTCGCTTCCAAGCATGAGGCGGGCCTGCCGCCGACATTCCCGCGGCCGGTGCCCCCGCCGCCGCCGTTATCGCCACCTTCGTCGCCGTCCGTCAGCGTCCCGGCGCCGCCGTCTGAGAGCGCGCAGAGCGGATTGCTTGCCGGCCTCGACTGGCTCGACAGCCTCAGCATGACCGGTCTCGACGGCCAGAACCTCAACGAGATCGGTCTGAAGAACGGCAACCTCGTCGTCGACGATCAGCAGCGCGGCGGCAAATGGACCTTCGAGAATATCAGCCTGAGCCTGCGGCGGCCGAGCGGCGGCGGCGTGGCGCTGAGCGTCGGTGAAGAGGGCGCCCATCCGTGGTCGCTGCGCGTCGCGGTTGGCCCGCTCAGGGATGGCGTGCGCGCGGTCGACCTGCGCGCCGACAAGCTGTCATCCGCCAATATCCTGCTCGCGCTCAGGGTGAAGGATCTCACCTACAATGCCGAGCTGCCGCTATCCGGTGAACTGAAGGGTGAAATCGGCCGCGACGGGCTGCCGACCTATTTCCGCGGCAAGATCACCGCCGGCCCCGGCAACCTGATCGACACCGATACGCCCGACTATCCGATGGCGATCGATTCTGCCGAAGTGAATGTTGAATGGGACGCTGGACGCCGCGTGCTGCTGGCGCCGTTCAAGGTCGTCTCCGGCGCCAATCGGGTCACGCTGCTCGCTCATCTCGAACCGCCGAATGACGATATCAACGACTGGCAGCTCGGCCTGAGCGGCGGCACCATCCTGCTCGCGGGCATCGACAACGAGCCGCCGCTGATCTTCAATCGCATCGCGGTTGGCTTGCGTTTCGACACCGACAAGAAGCGCGTGCTGCTGACGCAGGCCGATATCAGCAATGGCGAGATCGGCATCGCCGGCACCGGCAGCATCGACTATTCCGGCGAGCCGCGGCTGCAGCTCGGGTTCGCGGGCACGCCAATGTCGGCCTCGGCGCTGAAGCGAGTTTGGCCTGCGCTGGTCGTGCCGGAATTGCGCGAATGGGTGATCGAGCGGATCGAGCGCGGCACGCTCCAGCGCATCGAGATCGGCGTCAACTCGCCGGTGCGCAACCTGTCCCGCAAGGGGCCTCCAATCCCGGATGACGGGCTTGCCGTCAACATCGTCGCGAGCGGCGTGACGGTGCGTCCGGTGGACGAGATGCCCGTGGTTCATGACGCGGATTTGCGGGCGCGGGTGACCGGCCGCACCGCGACCGTCAACATCGCCCAGGGCATCGCCGACACGCCGGGCGGGCGCAAGATCACGCTGTCGGACTTCTCCTTCGAAGTCCCGGACCTGGTGCCAAAACCCTCGCCGGCCAAGATCAAATTCCGCGTCGATTGTCCGGTGCCGGCCTGCGCCGAAATCCTCGCCTCCGACCGCCTCAGCGATGTGTCGGGGACGACATTCGTCGATCCCAATGCGAGCAAGGGAACGGTCTCGGCCACGATCAATCTCGGCCTGCCGGTCAAGGGCGTGCTGACCAAGGAGGATACGACTTACGCCGTCACCGCCGATCTCGGCAGCGTCGCGATCGACAAATTGGTGATGAACCAGAAGCTCGAGGCCAACGCGCTGAAGGTCGTCGCCAACAATGCGGGCTATCAGGTCAAGGGTGACGTCAAGATCGGCGGGCAGCCGGCTTCGCTGGATTACCGCAAGCCGAGCGAGGGCGACGCCGACATCAAGCTGCAGTCAACGCTCGACGATGCCGGCCGCCAGCGGCTCGGGCTCGACCTCGGATCCGCGGTGAGCGGCGCGATCCCGGTCAAGGTCGTGGGCAAGATCGCGAGCAGCAGCGATCACGACAGCAAGCTCGGCGTCGAGGCTGATCTCACCCAGGTAAGGCTCGACAATATCCTGCCCGGTTGGGTCAAGACGCCCGGCAAGTCTGGCAAGGCCACCTTCAACGTGGTGCAGAAGCCGCAATCGACGCGCTTTGAGGACATCGTGGTCGAAGGCGCCGGCACGTCGATCAAGGGATCGGTGGAAGTTGACCAGAATGGCGATCTCATGAACGCCAACTTCCCGACCTATTCGCCGTCGGAAGGCGACAAGACCACGCTGCGCGCCGACCGCGGGCCCGACGGCGTCTTGAAGGTCTCCATGCGCGGCGACGTGTTCGATGGCCGCGGCTTCCTGCGCACGGCGATTTCGGGCCGCGACGACCCCAAGAACAAGACCAAGAACATCGATTACGACATCGACCTCAAGCTCGGGGCGGTTGCCGGCTTCAATGGCGAAGCGTTGCGCAGCGTCGATGCGAAGGCCTCCAAGCGCAACGGCGCCATCAAGAGTTTTGCACTGAACGGCAAGATCGGGCGCGATACGCCCGTGACCGCCGATCTGCGCGGTCGCCAGCAGGGGCGCGAGGTGGTCTACCTGCAGACCAACGACGCCGGCGCATTCTTCCGCTTCACCGATTTCTATTCCAAGATCGTGGGCGGTCAGCTCACGCTCGCGATGGAGCCGCCGGCGGCGGAGCCGAGCCCCAAGGAAGGGCTGATCAACATCCGCGACTTCTCCGTCAAAGGTCAACCCGAGCTCGACCGGATCGCAGCCGGCGGTTCGCCTGGCACGACGAGCGGCGTCGCGTTCAGCGCCTTGCGCGCCGAGTTCACGCGCCAGAGCGGACTGCTCACGATCCGCGACGGCGTCGTGAAGGGGCCGGCGATCGGCGCGACCATCGAAGGAAGCATCGACAACATCGGCAACCAGGTGCGCATGAGCGGCACCTTCGTGCCGATGTACGGCCTGAACAACATGTTCGGCCAGTTGCCGGTGATCGGCCTAGTGCTCGGCGGCGGAAGTAATGAGGGCCTGATCGGCGTGACCTACGAGGTTGTGGGCACACCGGCGCAGCCGGTGCTGCGCGTCAATCCGATCTCGGCGATCTTTCCCGGCGTGACGCGGAAGATCATGGAATTCAACACCGGCAAGCAGAACAACCAGGTGGAATTCCCGCCGAACAATTGAGCGATCTATGGCGTGCCGTTCTTGGCCGCCGATCCCAAGCCGCACGTGTCGTCGCTTGAACCAAAGTGTCCGGTCACCTCCGGCCGACAGGCGGCGGCCAGGATTGGCCAGAGTGACCCTCAGCGGGACTTGCGTTGATCTGGATCAATGAAGACCGTGCCGCGCGGTTTTTCCCTGTAGCTGCCGTCTCTGCTGTGATGCAGGCGATTAACGGCGCTCGGTTTCCGCCGAGCCCTGCAACGGCGCGCTCGATGAGACGGAGTGAGGAGGAAACAATGGCAAACGCGTTGTCTGATCAAGAGCGGGCAATGATGGATGCGTATTGGCGGGCGTCCAACTACCTCTCGGTGGGCCAGATCTATCTCTACGACAACCCGCTGCTTAAGCAGCCGCTCACGAAGGAGCACATCAAGCCGCGGCTCCTCGGTCACTGGGGGACTTCACCCGGTTTGAACTTCATCTACGTTCACTTGAACCGGATCATTAAGAAGCACGACCTCGATATGATCTATATCACGGGCCCTGGGCATGGCGGCCCGAGCCTGGTCGCGCATGCCTATCTCGAGGGAACCTACAGCGAGGTTTACCCGAACATCTCGCCCGATGAAGAGGGCATGAAACGGCTGTTCACCCAATTCTCGTTCCCTGGCGGTATTCCCAGTCACGTAGCGCCGGAGACTCCGGGTTCAATTCACGAGGGGGGCGAACTTGGGTACTCTCTGTCGCATGCTTATGGGGCAGCCTTCGACAATCCAGATTTGATCGTTGCCTGCGTCGTCGGCGACGGTGAAGCGGAGACGGGACCGCTGGCAACGAGCTGGCATTCTAACAAGTTCTTGAATCCCGCGACTGACGGGGTGGTTTTGCCGATCCTCCATTTGAACGGCTATAAGATTGCCAATCCCTGCATTCTCGCCCGCGTCAGCCGTGAAGAGCTGGATCAGTTGTTTCGCGGCTACGGCTATACGCCTTACTTTGTTGAGGGGGATGAGCCGGAAAAAATGCACGAACTTATGGCCGCTACGCTGGATAAGATTATCGGCGAAATTCAGCGGATAAAGGTGGATTCACGACGCAACGGCCTTAACGAGCGGCCACGTTGGCCGATGATTGTCCTACGAACCCCCAAGGGCTGGACTTGTCCGAAGGAAATCGATGGCAAGCGGACCGAGGATTACTGGCGCTCTCATCAAGTGCCCATGGGCGAGATGCACGAAAACAACGCCCATGTCCGCATTCTGGAAGAATGGATGAAAAGCTACCGACCTGCCGAACTTTTCGACGACGGCGGCCGCCTTCGTCCTGAGTTGGCCGACCTCGCTCCTCGAGGAACCCGCCGTATGAGCGCCAACCCGCACACCAATGGCGGGTTACTTCTGCGCGAACTGCGAATGCCGAATTTCCGCGACTACGCAGTCGAAATGAGCGAGCCCGGCGCCGTTATGGCGGAGTCGACGCGGATCATGGGGCGGTTTCTACGTGACGTGATGAAGCTCAACATGGAGCAACGGAACTTCCGACTCTTCAGTCCCGACGAGAACAACTCCAACCGTTGGCAAGACGTGCTGGAGGTAACCAACCGTGCCTGGGTAGCGGAAACTTATCCGTGGGACGATCATCTGGCGCCCGACGGGCGAGTAATGGAGATGCTCAGCGAGCACCAGTGCCAGGGCTGGCTTGAGGGCTATCTCCTGACGGGCCGGCACGGTTTCTTCTCTTGCTATGAGGCTTTCATCCACATCATCGATTCCATGTTCAACCAGCACGCCAAGTGGTTGAAGGTCTGCAATCACATTCCCTGGCGACGACCGATCGGCTCGCTGAATTATCTTTTGTCCAGCCATGTCTGGCGTCAGGACCACAACGGCTTCAGCCATCAAGACCCTGGGTTCATCGATCATGTCGTGAACAAGAAAGCTGAGGTCATCCGGGTCTATCTGCCGCCCGACGCGAACTGCCTACTCTCGGTCACCAACCATTGCCTGCGCAGCCGGAACTACGTCAATGTCGTCGTCGCGGGCAAGCAGCCTGCTCCTCAGTGGCTGACAATGAACGAGGCGATCAAGCACTGCGAGGCCGGACTGGGCATCTGGCAGTGGGCCAGCAACGACCGGGGTGGCGAGCCAGATGTTGTGATGGCCTGTTGTGGAGACGTACCGACACTGGAGACTCTTGCGGCGGTCGACCTGCTTAGACGACATGCGCCCGATCTCAAAGTGCGCGTCATCAACGTTGTCAATCTGATGAAGCTGCAGCCACCGAGCGAACACCCGCACGGCCTCTCGGATCAGGATTTTGATGCGTTGTTCACCACCGACAAGCCGATCATCTTTGCCTTCCATGGTTATCCGTGGCTGATCCACCGATTGACCTACCGGCGCACCGGCCACGACAACCTGCATGTCCGGGGTTACAGGGAGGAAGGTACCACCACAACCCCGTTTGATATGTGCGTACTGAACGATATGGATCGCTTCCATCTCGTATCCGACGTGATTGATCGCGTGCCGAAGCTCGGGTCACGGGCTGCTTATGCCAAGCAGGCGATTCGGGACAAGCTCATCGATCACAAGACATACATTGCTCGGTATGGGGACGATATGCCCGAGATCACAGGCTGGAGATGGGGGAAAGAGGCCGCCTCCGTCGCGGTTCGCTCCACAGAGGCAGATAACGTCTAACCCGGTCGGCGGGACGCCAACGTTCCGGCGGTTAGGTCCTTGGGGCAAGAGGAGAGTGATCCATGCCGCAACCCAAGAGCAAGCGCATCAGCCGCGATCAGTACGACGCCGTCCTTTTTGACTTGGATGGTGTATTGACGGATACAGCCAAACTCCACGCGACGTGTTGGAAACAGATGTTCGATGAGTATCTGCTGGAGCGTGCGAGGCAGACGGGGGCAGCATTTCGTCCCTTCGATATCGACACCGATTACCGGCTCCATGTGGATGGCAAACCCCGTTTCGACGGCGTGCGTGATTTCTTGAGATCGCGCGGCATCGAACTTCCAGAAGGAGATCCAGAGGACTCTGCAAAAGTCGAAACAGTGTGCGGGCTCGGAAACCGCAAGGACGACCTAGTCGATCGTGCGATCGTGGAGGATGGCGTAGAGTCTTATGACGGGAGTGTGCAATTCATCCATCAGCTCCGCCACGATGGGTTCAAAATTGCCGTAGTCACCTCGAGTCAGAACTGTGCGTCCGTCCTGCGGGTGGCGGGGCTGGACGAGTTTTTTGAGGTGCGGGTCGATGGCAACGTGATCCAGGCGCAACGTCTTTCCGGCAAGCCGGCCCCGGACACGTTCCTGCTGGCGGCACGGCTCCTTGGGGTTCTGCCGATAAGGACAATTGTGATCGAGGATGCCATTTCCGGAGTCCAAGCGGGATCTAACGGAAACTTTGGGCTGGTGATCGGCGTCGCTCGCAAGGGAAATGCGGATGAGCTGAAGCACCATGGGGCTCATCTGGTAGTCCACGATTTGGCCGAACTAACTGACTGATTAACGCCAAGTGCTGCCTTGGGAGAAACAGCCCGATGCTACACCATGAACGGCTCCGCCCGCCATCTCGCGATTATCCGGCCGATGAGTGGAATGTTATCGAAAAGTCGTTTCGACCCGATTTTCTGGCCCAGGTCGAAACGATGCTGGCACTCGGCAATGGATATATCGGCATGCGCGGCTGCCCGGAGGAGGGCGGTCCCAACGTCGAGAACGGCACATTCATCAACGGGTTTTATGAAACCTGGCCTATCGTCTACGGAGAAGAAGCTTTTGGTTTCGCCAAGACCGGCCAGACGATCTGCAACGTGACGGACAGCAAGATCATCAAGCTCTTCGTGGACGACGAACCGTTCTGGTTGCCCAATGCGCACCTCCTAGCGTACGACCGGCGGCTCAACATGAGGGCCGGCACACTCGATCGGACCGTGACTTGGGAGACCCCGTCCGGCAAGCAGGTATCGATCACGTCCCGGCGTCTGGTCTCCTTCGTGAACAGGCACGTGATCGCTATCTCATACTGTGTGACACTCGTAGATGCTCAGGCATTTGTCGTAATCTCTTCGGAGATGACCACCCATAAACCAAGCGGCCGCGGCGATCGCGATGATCCGCGCCTGGCAAGAGCGTTCTCCGGCCAGGTACTTCATCCGCAAACCAACTACGCCAAAGACCAGCGCATCGTGCTGTGCCATACGACGGAAAGGAGCCGCTATATGTTGGCATGCGCGACGGACCACTCGCTGGAGAGTTCTTGCTCACACTCGCACAAGGTCGCCTGCACCCCTGACTTCGGCCAGGTTGCCTACGCTGTCGATGCCAAGCCCGGCTGTCCGATCCAGCTCACCAAATACATGGTTTATCACACCTCCCACACGGCATCCGCAGAAGAACTCTGCGGCCGCGCTGAATGGACAATGGATCGCGTCGTGACTCAGGGTTTCCAGCGGCTGCTCGCCTCTCAAGAGCAGTACATGGACGATTTTTGGCGCCGGAGCGATGTTCGCATCAAAGATATTACTGAGCAGCGAGTACAGCGGAGCACCGTAGAAATCCAGCAAGCGATCCGCTTCAACCTTTTTCATATCCTTCAAGCCTCTGCGCGCGCGGAGGGAGCAGGCGTGCCCGCGAAAGGATTCACAGGACAGGCTTATGAAGGACACTACTTTTGGGATACGGAAATCTATGTGTTGCCGTTTCTGATCTATACGTCCCCGTGGATCGCAAGGAACCTTCTGGCCTTTCGTTACAAGATGCTTCCTCAGGCACGGGCTCGCGCGAGAGAACTGGGCCATCGAGGAGCGATGTATCCTTGGCGCACAATCAGCGGAGAGGAGGCATCCGCATACTACGCGGCGGGCACCGCGCAGTATCATATCAACGCTGACATTATGTACGCACTGCGCAAGTACGTGCAGGCGACGGGTGACGAAGAGTTCTTGCGAAAGTACGGAGCCGAAATGCTCGTTGAAACAGCCCGAATGTGGCTGGACCTTGGCTTCTATTCGGACGCAAAGGGGGGAAGGTTCTGCATAAACGGTGTTACTGGGCCCGATGAATACAACGCCGTCGTGAACAACAACGCTTATACGAACTTGATGGCCCGCGAAAACCTTCGCTACGCTGCTGAGGTTGTCGAGTCTTTACGGACAGCAGAAGCGGGGATGTACGACGCACTTGCGCAAAAAACGGCGCTCGATCCCTCCGAGGTCAATGCATGGATTCAAGCCGCGGGAAGCATGTATGTGCCGAGTGATGAAACGCTGAATGTTATCCTTCAGGATGACAACTTTCTCGACAGAGAGCCATGGGATTTCCGAAATACGCCACGTGACCGCTATCCGCTGCTGCTGTTCTATCATCCGCTGAACATCTACCGAACGCAAGTGATCAAGCAGGCGGACGTGATCTTGGCGATGTTCTTGTTGGGCGACACTTTCTCGTCAGAAGTGAAGAAGCGCAACTTCGATTTCTACGACCCACTGACAACAGGCGACTCATCACTATCCTCCTGCGTCGAGGCGATCATCGCCGCACAAGTCGGCGACATGGATAAAGCATTTCGTTACGGCATGGCGGCCCTGCTGATGGACTTGGCCGATGTGGGAGGTAACGTGAAGGACGGTTGCCATATCGCCTCTATGGGTGGCACCTGGATGATGCTGACCTATGGTTTTGGTGGGATGCGGGACGATGACGGAACATTGTCGTTCTGGCCACGTCGTGCACCCGAGGAAAACGCCATCCTTCGATTTCCCATAACCTACCGCGGCCGGTTGTTGTGTGTCGAAATTGGCTTGGACAAGGTGGAGTACACGTTGCGGGAAGGTGAGCGCCTCGTGATCCGCCACGAAAAGCAGGAAGTGGAACTGACACGGGAGCATCCAGTGGCCGTTCGGCCGGTTTCGAGAAGGTGAGCGAGCCTGGATGACGGAGACAGTCGATCAGTTGTATGGCCTGCGTCCTTCCGAGCGCGAGAACCAAATCACGCCTCTGCTGCCCTCGACCACGGTGCTTTTGTTTTCCTGAAATCCAGCCACGTGTTTCGCAGGCGCGCCTCAACGCCGATCGATGCGTGTGCCTGCCAGCCGGTGATGGCGGCTGCAGCCGTGCCGCTCTGCGAGAACTCGTCACCGAGTTCTGCGAAAAGCGCGTTTGTGATCGCCATGTCGTTAAAGGAACCAAGTTCCTCCTGCAGGTCGGCCAGCCCGCGAGAGAATCGCCTGACGGACTTTCGGTCTCCGTACAGCGGCAACAGGAAGTCGGCGACGTAGCGCAGTCTCTTCGCGGCGAGCCTCAACCGGTGCAGCTTTTCCGCCGGAAGCGACTTGAAGCGGCGGCCGCGCTTGAGCACTCTCGCATGCTGTTCCGACAGGATGCGTCCGGCGAAGTTAACGGCGGGCTCGGTCAGTCGTCCGAGATCTTCGGGAGCGACGTCGCTCCGCCATCCCCGGGCCTCAATCCAGCCGCCGAGGCCGATCAGGAAACATGAGCATCGGCGGTCAGCCAACGCGAGACGTACCTTCTGGTAGGCGGCTGACCGGCGTTCCTCCGCGGCCTGTTCCAGGGCATCAAAGCCCGCGACCGAGGGACAGGCCTGCGCGATGGTCGGCAGCGTCCCCCGTTGAAACATGTCCCAATCGCGTGCGGCAGAAAGGTTTCGTGCCAGCCATCTTGCTTCCGACCGGAATGAGTCGAGATTGCCCAATGGCCCAACGGATCGCATCAAATCCAGGGCCGCGCGAAGGCGGCGCAGTGACACGCGAAGCTGATGGACTCCCTCAGGATCACGGCCGTCCTCGGCCGCTGCCAGAGACCCAAGAAGATGGTGAAGACAGGAGCGCAGGATCTTTGCGAAGGCCTCATCGAGGGATATTGTCGGGTCGAGGCGAAGCTTTCGCGGCTTCCGCAGGGCTGGCGACGCCTCGGCCGCAAGGTCAAAGCCGCGCGCCGACTTGCTGCGGATAGACGGTCGCACTGACCCATGGTCCGCGAGCCGAAGCGCGAGGTCGTAGATTGCGCTGGCGCTTCCACCCTTGAGCTCCAACTCGATCTCGCTCACGGGCGTCGATTGATCGCCTGACTTGAGCACTCCCTGGTCGAAAGCGACTTCGATCGTTCCGGATGGCAGCTCGACGATGCGCGCGTGCCGGTGGATATCGGCGGTGAAGACCGCCTCAAGCTGATGACGTCGAAGATCCGAGCGCAGTTTGGCCGGGACGAAAGGCATCGCCAGTTCGACATCGGGAGCAATCGATGGGACGTTCGCCTCCCACTCGCCACGCCGGAGCGGATCGTCTCCGAATTCGGCTTTCACGGTCTGCACGAATCGTGCGCCGTTCTGGCGAACCCGCAGGCTTAATCCGTTTCGTCTCAGCGTCCGCTCGGGCGTATCGTAGTAGACGGACTTGAGGTGCTTTCGTGTGCCCTTGTTGCGCGCATTCGTCGCGATGATTGGAGCGGCGTTGAAATCCGCCATGCGATCAGCATCGACAAGGAGCTTGAGTTCGATCTCACTGCCGGCAGGCGTCGCACCGTTTTGCACAGGGATTTCTGGCGTGACCTCATCACCTTGATGCTGCGCCTCAGGAAGGAGGGTCTTCGGCGGTTCTTGCGAATGAGGCTCCGCGACGCCGTGTTGCCTGGAGGCAACAGAGTCGTCCGGTCTTTTGTTGTCCTGTGCGGCAATGGCGCTATTGATCCCGTGCGCGGCGCGTGCACTTTCCCGGGCGGGCTCAGGCGTATCGTCTTCTGACATGTGCGATTGTGTGACAATTGGATGACGATTCGATAACACAACGCAGCGCGATCCAAAAGGAAGAACGACATTAATCTCTCCGGAGAGCTCATCCGTTTGGGTGAGCCAGATCAAGCCGGTTTCTCAGTTCCCGAAGCTTTCAGTCTGGTCCTCTCGATGGAACCGAAGCATCACCGCGGCATCGCGGCTCAAGAAGGCGATGTTAGGGGTCGGGACTGCACAACTCCCGATACTGCCGGACCGAGCGTTCATCGCTCGGCGGAACGCACCCTGGACTGCAAAACGAGGAAAACCGCCGATAGCCGAATTCTGCCGCGCGAATCCATTTGCCGCTATCCGATGCGAGTGGTTGAATCGGTTGCAATTCGACTCGTTGAAATCCGGAAAATGCAAAGGTCAGCGAGGTTTACGCTATGCTTGCCGAAAAGTTCTTTCTGGTATTGGAGACGCTAAGAAGCCACGCATCCGATGGTGAACCCCAGATCGTGATCAGCACTACGCCGCATGTTCCAATCATTGTGCTGCGCAGGAAGCCCGCCAAAGGCTGAGTGACATCGCTATCTGGAGAGTCGAGGCGAGAACGAGACCTGCCACCCCGCAGCGGCTCATTCATGCGGCCATTATATTGAAGCCCGTTGGTCCGTCTCGTTTGTTTATGCCGCTTCACCTATGTTGAGGACGCTGCGTCCACGTCTGTTTCCCGAGTGAGATAGCGTCACGTCATCCCGTTCCAATGCGATGGCTCTTCGATCGCATGGAGCGCTGGTTCGGCGTGCGAAGATCGTCACATCAGACATTGATCCATAGCTCCCGGGATTGTCTTGGACTCAGCACCAGCAGACAGGATTCGCGATAGCGACCCGTCCGCGTGCAACGCACAGGCGCGACTTCCGCGAGATGCCAGGCGATCGGTCGTCTGCTGAGCGCCTCACGCACAGGATAAAGCCAATGGCAAAGACTGGAGAAAGCCGCGTGGCAGAGGAACGCATCCCGAGCGCGATCCTGGTCGGCATCCAGCTCCCGGGCATCGACGACCACGCGCATGCCGCGAGCCTTGCGGAGTTGGGCCGTCTGGTGAAGACGCTCGGTTACGAAGTTGTCGGCACGCTATCGCAGAAGCGCGACGAACTCGACGGCGCGACGGTGCTCGGCAAGGGCAAACTTGAGGAGCTCGCGGCGATGACTGGCGGGACAGGCGTTGTCGGATCGATGGCACACGTCCGGAAGCCAAGGGCCCGCGAGCGCTTTGAAGACGCCGACGGGAAGGAGTCGGCCGCCGGGCCGACTGAGCCTGATTTGGCGGCGCCATTGATGCCGGAATACGTGATCGTCGATCACGACATCTCGCCGAACCAGGCGCGCAATATTGAACAAGCAACCGGCGCGGAGGTACTGGATCGGACCGGGGTGATCGTGGAGATTTTCCATCGTCATGCACATAGCCGGGAGGCGAAGTTGCAGGTCGAGATGGCGCGGTTGAAGTATATCGCGCCACGCCTGCGGGAATCGGCGGCGGGTGGCGAGCGGCGGCAGGGCTACGGCGCGGGCGAATCCGATCTCGAAGTCGAGCGACGCAAGATCCGCGACCGTCTCGCCGAGCTGAAGGAGCAACTGTCGGCTATTCAGCGGGATAGCGACCAGCGTCGCGCCGCACGTCGCGATCAGCTTCGGGTCGCTCTGGTCGGGTATACGAACGTAGGGAAGTCGTCGCTCATGCAAGCCCTCACGGGTAGCGAGGTCCTGATCGCGGACAAGCTGTTCGCGACGCTTGATACGACGGTGCGCGCTCTGCGGCCGGAAACGACGCCGCGTATACTCGTCTCGGATACTGTGGGCTTCATCAAGAAGTTGCCGCATGACCTCGTGGCGTCGTTCCGATCCACGCTTGCCGAAGCGCTGGAAGCATCGCTATTGCTGTTCGTCCTTGATGCGTCCGATCCGACCTACGAGTCGCAACTCGATGTGAGCCGCAACGTGCTGCGCGAGATCGGCGCGGAGGTCGTTCCGTCGCGCCTGCTCCTCAACAAGATCGATCGCGTGAACGAGGCGGATCGCGCCGCGCTCCGCACGAAGCACCCGGACGCGATTTTCCTCTCTGCAAGGTCGCCGGCAGACGTGGCGGCACTGCGCGAGACGATCATCGCTTTCTTCGAGGCTGCGATGGTGGAGGAAGAATTCGTGGTGCCGTATGCGAAACAGCGGCTGCTCAGCGACGTGTATGGGCACGTGCACGTGCTGTCGGAGAACTTCGATGCGACGGGCCGGATCATAAAGGTGCGGGGTGTCTCCGGCGCAATTGAGCGCCTGCGAAGAACCCTTTCCGCGTCCTGAGGCTTACTTGAGACGTGTAACGGTGCGGCGGCCGCGCGCCACCAGCAGGAGATGGGTGGCGCGATCCATGAACTCCGCACTCGCGGCATACGCCTTCTCAAGCCGTTCGAGTTCGTGGGCGAAATGACTGTCGTCCGCCTGCAAGACCGGATTCCACCGGCTATCCGGCGTGAACCGGCTGTGGAACAGGTCGAGACCTCGCAGATCTTCAATCTCGAAATTCCCTGCGAAATGGCTTCGCAATTCGACCGCTGTAAACAGGTGAAAGCCGAATGCCATATGCCGGCCGTCACAGAGGTCGATTTCACACCGGTCCTTGATGTGATCATGTTTCAAGCGGCGGACGCTCTCCACCGAGTCCACGAAGGCCGTTGGCGTGCTGCCAATCGGGCGCACGGTCGTTATGAAATGTCCTGACGTCACACGCGCGATCTCAGTCGCGATATCCGTCAGCCTTTCAATGGGCAGATGACTGAGTGCGCTGTACAGGCACAGCGTGATATCGACCGAGCAATCGGGTTCCGGCAACCGGTCCGAAAGGTCTGCGACGTCGAATGTGAGACTTACCCCGGGGAGGCCGGAAAGATTTCGAGCCGCCAAGCGGGCCCGCTGGATCTGTGCCTGCGCAATGTCAAATCCGCGCGCGGTGATGCTGGTGAAACCGAGCGCATGGGCGCGCATGACCAGTCGCCTCAGCCACGTACCGGGCCCGCAACCCGCATCGAGAAACCTGAGCGATCTTGCCCCGGAAGCCCGCAGGTCAGCCAGTCTTGTTTCCAATACGTCCCAGACGCACCGATCCGCATAGGCATGCATCCCGTCAAAGGCAAATGGTTGCGAAGGATCGCCATCGGCATAGGCGCCGTAATCGTCGCCAGCCTGATTGTAGATGTCGGCAACGTCATCCGCCGCATCATTATCGATGGCCAGGGCGGAACGCCCGGATCGGGGCGAACCGGTCATAGCCGATAGCCATTTCCGTGAAAGGATCGAATCCTGATCAACCATATGAAGTGGCCTTTTCGGTCACACGCCCTTGCCCGCGTCATGGCGATGCGGTGGCCGCCGGGCGCTGAGTAGCAGCCGATGCCTGGATCATGTGCCCGGGTTGATAGGAAATCGAGACGAATTGCCGTCGCGCTTCATAAGCGCGACATAGGTGGACGATCGCACTTCAAGGTCTTCGACGGGCCGGGAGTGGCGACACCGAACGCCGCTCCCGGTCAATGATTGTCAGGTTCATTCGGCCGCAATTGGGTGCACCGTTCCACCCTGGCCTTCGCTCGTGAACATGAAGCCCTCGTAGCTTTTCTCGGCGATCTCGGCGCACTTCCTGCGGTAGCCGCCGACGCCTTCTGGGCCGAGATAGGGCAGGAAGCGATGAGCCTTGCCGGCGATGTTGGCTCCCATGTACCACGAATTGGCCGTGGTCATCAGCGTCGAGTTGACCACCTCCGCGACGTGAGTGCCCCACGCTTCCTGCGCCTGCGGGCTAGCCTCGATGGTCGCAAGCTTGCTTCGTCGCATGTGGGCGATGCATTCGGTGATCCACTCGACATGCTGTTCGATCGACACCGGCATGTTCGAAAGCACCGAGGGGCTCTGCGGGCCGGTGATCATGAACAGGTTCGGGTAGCCGGCGATCGCGACGCCAAGGTAGGTCACCGGGCCGTCCTCCCATTCCTGCGCCAGCGCCCTGCCGCCACGCCCCTTGATGCCGAGGCTTTTCAGCGGGCCGGTCAGGGCATCGAAACCAGTGGCGACGACGATGATGTCGAGCGGGTATTCTTTGCCGCCGGCGCGAATCCCATTCGGCGTGATCTCCTCGATCGAGCCGTCGGTGCTCGCATCCACCAAAGTTACGTTCTTCTTGTTGAAAGTCTCGAAGTAGTTGGTGTCGAGCGGCTGCCGCTTGGTGCCGTAAGGATAGGTCTTGGGTGTCAGTTTCTCGGCCGTGACCGGATCGTTGACGGTGGAGCGGATCTTGCTCTTGAGGTAGTCGGCAATGATATTGTTCGCCTCCTTGGAGAAGAACATGTCCTGATAGTTGGCCAGCCAGAAGGCAAAGCCTCCTGCATCCCACATCCTGTCGAATTCTCGCTCGCGCTCCTCAGGCGTCGCTTCGAGCACCGACCTCGGGATGAAATCCAACTCGAAGCCGAAGAACGA
This sequence comes from Bradyrhizobium sp. Leo170, assembly GCF_004296405.1. Taxonomy (GTDB): domain Bacteria; phylum Pseudomonadota; class Alphaproteobacteria; order Rhizobiales; family Xanthobacteraceae; genus Bradyrhizobium. Next base: position 17,001 of record NZ_PSRR01000051.1, on the reverse strand, counting down.
GTCCTTGATGCGCCGGCGGATCCCGTCGTAATCGGCCTTGCGGGCCCTGGTGACCTCGGGATCGACACTGCCGTTGCGCGCCGGCACGCAGAAGGCCGGTGTACGCTGGAACACCGTCAGGTGCTTGGCCTGCTGCGCGATCTCCGGGACCGCCTGCACTGCGGTGGCGCCGGTGCCGATGACCCCGACACGCTTTGCGGTAAAGTCGACGCCGTCGTGTGGCCACTGGCTGGTGTGGTAGCACTTGCCCTGGAAGGAGCCGAGCCCTTTGAACGGCGGCATGTTGGCTGCCGACAGGGCGCCGACCGCGGTGATAACGAAACGCGCTTTGGCGACGTCGCCGTTGTCGGTGCGCACCGTCCAGAGTCCGGTGTCCTCATCGAGGACGACCTCGGTGACGCGCTTGCCGAACTGGATGTCGGGCTTGAGGTCGAAGCGCTCCGCGCAGTGCTCGAGGTAGCGCAGGATCTCGTCCTGCTCCGGATAGCGCTCGGACCAGTTCCATTCCTGCAGCAGGTTCTTGTCGAACGTGTAGCAGTAAATGTAGCTGTCCGAGTCACAGCGTGCGCCTGGATAGCGATTCCAGTACCAGGTGCCGCCGACGCCGTCGCCGGCCTCAAACACGGTGACATTCATGTCGAGCTTGTCGCGCAACGAATGCAACATGTACATGCCGGAGAACCCGGCGCCGATGATGATCGCATCGTAGTCTGCTTTGGCGCCTGCGCTGCGCGAGTCACCTTGCACGTTCGTCATAACACTTCTCCTCCTGTGAGCAATGCCCCTGAAGTTCGGACCAGTTTTCTTGTCGTTATCGCAATACCCTCTCGATGCCGCTCGGCCGATGGATCGCGCGCACCATTTCGAATTCGGGGATGACAGAGGCCAACCTGCCGAAGGACAGACTGGCCGACTGCATGCGGTTCCGGCCACGAATGCCGCAAACCACGCAGATTCAAGAGCCGCGAAGCGTGGCGGCGCGAGGTAGGCCGCTTCGCTTCATCGGCACTATGCCGCTGCGCGCACCTCTCCACTTGCATAGGCGGCTGTCTCGAAATCGAGGTAGCCGCCGAACGATGTCGGATCTCCGAACGGCAGGATCTGCGTCGCCCAATATCCTCCGAACCCGTTCTTTCGATCGATCCAATAGAACAGGTTGGCGAGCCCGGCCCAGCCGATCGAACCTGCCGGGCGGCCGGTCGGAGCGTCCTCGTCGTTGACCATGAAGGTGTAGGACCAGGACTTCTTCAGTCCGGGGAAGAACTCCGCATCGTTCGACAGGGTCGGAATCACGCCGGGCAGCATTACCACGGTCTGGTGCGCCTCGAGGCCATTACGTACGGCGGCCTCGACCGTCTCTTGCTTCAGCACGCGGCCCTGTGGCCCCGCTCCATCGTTCAGCCACATGCGGATGAATTTCATGTATTCGCCGATCGAGGCGTAAAGTCCGTGGCCGCCCATGTCGACCTCCGGCTCGGGTGGCAATTGCAGATCGGGAAGGGGGGTCAGCGCGCCATCGGCTTCGCGCTGGTGGATGACGGCAAGGCGCTCACGCATCGAAGGCGTCAGCGAAAAGGCGATATCATCCATGCCGAGCGGCGCAAAAACCCGGTCCTTCAACACCTCTCCGAGGCGCTTGCCGCGAATGCGCTCGACGACCTGGCCGCACCAGTCGAGGTTGCTGCCATATTCCCACTTGTCGCCGGGATCGAACAGGAGCGGCGTCATCAGTGATGCCCTTGAGCAGGTGATCACGCTCGGCTGGCCGTGTTCTTGCGCGAGGCGAAAGTAATTGGCGTTGAAGAAGTCGTAGCCGAAGCCGGCCGTGTGCAGCATCAGCATGCGGGTGGTGATGTCGCGTTTCGGCGCCCGCAGCGTTGGCCTGCCCTGCGCGTCAAAGCCTTCGAGCACCTCGACCTTGCCGATCTCGGGAACGTAGGTCTTGGCCGGGGCGTCCAGGTCGAGCTTGCCTTCCTCGACACATTGCAGGACCGCCGTCCCGGTGATTGCTTTTGTGGTCGAAAAGATTGCGAAGACCGTGTCGGTCGTCATTGCCTGACTGCCGCCAATGCTACGCTCACCGGCTGCGCCTTCGTAGGTGTTGGCCGAGCGGTCGGTGATCATCGCCACCACGCCCGGAACGCGGTCTTTGCCGGTCACTACTTTCTGCAGAACGCCGTCACACGCGGTTCTCAAGTCGTTACCCATTGCCGTTCCTCCCGTTTGGAATTGACCAAGCTCGATCCTGTCTCTTCTCGACAGGCCGCCGTCAGTCTCCGCGGAACGATGTCAACCGTTGTAACGTATCAAGATCGGGCTGCAGTCCGATTGCCCCAGCGCCGGTTGCGCGAACGAAGTCCGACGGTGGCCGTGGCAGCAATAGCGATTGGCGTCTATTCTTGCGCCGGGTTTCCACCCACGCGTCAGGAAGACTAGACCGGTTTCTTTTTGTCGGCCACGCATTTCACCTGGCATCTCAAGGCGCCAAGAATTTTTTCGCTGAGACATGTCAGCGAAGCTGACACGTGCGACTTTCTTTGGGCTGCATCAGACGGCAAGGCGCCGGCTCACGCGGCGCGGACGCCTGCGAGGAAGGTGGAGACTTCGCCGGAGAGCTGCTCGGCCTGCTTGGACAGGTTGCTCGCTGCGGTCAGAACGAGGCCCGCGGCGTTGCCGGTCTCGTTGGCCGCGGCGCTCACTCCGCCGATATTGGTCGTGACTTCCTTGGTCGCTTCCGCCGTCTGCGACACGCTGCGTGCGATTTCGGCCGTTGCTGCGCCCTGCTGCTCGATTGCGGAGCCGATCGAGGTGGCGATGGTGCTGACTTCCTCGATCGTGGCGGTGATGCCGTCGATCGCCTCGACCGCTTCCTTGGTCGCGCCCTGGATCTGCGCGATGCGCGTGCCGATCTCTTTGGTGGCTTCCGCGGTCTGGCTTGCGAGAGTCTTGACCTCGGAGGCGACCACGGCAAAGCCTCGGCCGGCCTCACCGGCGCGCGCGGCCTCGATGGTGGCGTTGAGCGCCAGGAGGTTGGTCTGCTCGGCAATGCTGGAGATCAGCTCGGCGACGTGCTCGATCTGCTGGGCGCCGTCGGCGAGCGCCCGCACGATGGTATCGGTGCGGCGCGCGCTCTCGACGGCGCGGCCGGTGACATTGGCCGACTGCGTCACCTGGCGGCTGATCTCGGAGATCGAGGAGGACAATTCCTCGGCGGCCGAAGCTACCGTCTGCACCCGCGAGCTTGCCTCCGTTGCGGCCGAACCGACCACCGCGGCGCGGTGATTGGTGCCCTCGGCGGTCGAGGACATCGACTTTGCGGTGGCTTCCAGCTCGCTGGATCCCGACGCCATCAGTCCGACGAGCTGGCCAACCGATGCATCAAAGCGATCGGCGAGGGCGATCAAGGCGTCACGCTTTTCCTTCTCGCTCCGCTGCTTGGTTGCGTCCTGTTCGGCTTCCAGCGCCCGTGCGGTGATCGCGGTCTGCCGCAGGACCTCCAGCGTTTCCGCCATGCGGCCGATCTCGTCACGGCGGCTCGTCTCCTCGACCGCCTCGTCGAGCGAGCCTTCGGCAATGCGCTGCATCCGGTTCTTCTGACGCTCCAGCGCGCCCACGACGTCGCGGGCAATCAGCCACGACAACAGCCCCATCAGCAGCATCAGACCGCCGCCGATCGCGCCAAGCTCCAGCAGCAGGCCATTCACATCGGCGTCGATATCATCCACATAGAGTCCGTAACTCATGACGATGTTCCACGGCTCGAAGCTGCGAACATAGGTCATTTTCCGCGCCGGCACGGTCTGCCCGGGGCGTGGATAAAGGTAGGATGTGGTGCCGCCTTCCGGGCTCTGCCGGCCGGCAGCGATCTGGGCATCGGCGATCAGGACGCCATTGGCATCCTTGGTGCCGTTGATCTTGCCTTCGAGCTTGGGATTGGCGCTGTTCAACAGCAGCGACGTATCGGCGATATTGTAGGCGTTCGGATATCCCTGGCCGTTGTTGAAAGTCATTTTCCGGCCGCGCTGGCGAAACTGCTCCTTCGCCTCGGCGACCGTCATCTTTCCGGCAGCGACATCCTCCTGCAGCGACTGCGCCACGCCGTAGAGCAGGTCGGCCGCCGTCCGCATCTGTGCGACGCGGTCGTCCAGCATGCGGTTTCGGTTGATCCAGGCCGCACCCGCGACGATTGCGAAAACGGTCAGTGCCGCGAGAGCCACTATGCAGGCGAGTTTGGTGCGGATCGTCAGTCGGCTGAGAAGGTTCATTGCGGCCTCTGCGGGTATCGTGTCCCGAGGCATAGCAGGAAGTGTCTTACCAATCGTGAATCGGGTATGCCATCAAGGGGATACCTCCGAGGCGCCCTTGATCAGCGGCGCAGTGCCGGCACGACCAGGAACGGAATCATTCCCAGGATCACGCTGACCAGCGCGAATGCGATTACCGGATTGTAGCTGTGGGCGAAGTCGTGGATCAGGCCGCCGGCCCAGGATCCGAACGCGGAGCCGAGCCCGCTGCCGATCGAGATGGTGCCATAGATCGTGCCGACCCGCTTGCCGCGGAAGATCTTCATCGCGGTGGCCGTGATCAGCGGGCCGCGCGAGCCGATCATGCTGCCGAAGGTGACGACGAAACCGGTGAGGAGCCAGAAGTTCGGATACCACTGCAGCAGCCAGAGCAGGATGATGCCGAGGATCGAGATCGCATAGCTGAGCAGGACCGACGGCCGGCGTCCGATGATGCTGTCGAGTTCGGAAACGCCGAGCATGCCAAACAGCAGCACGACGCCGCTGAACCCCCAGGCGGTCGCGGCCTGTAGCGGCGGAAAGCCGGCGTCGATCAGATAGGCGACGATCTGTGCCGAGATCGCGTACATGCCGATCGCGGTGAAGAAGAACGTGGCAAACAGCGCCCAGAAGGCGTGGTGGCGTATCGCGCCGAGCAGCGTCCAGCCTTCGTCTACGATGTCAAGATCGGCTTTCTTCACCACATGCGGCGAGCCGCGCGAGAACCGCCGCCATGGCAACAGCAATAGCGGCACCAGCAGGCACAGCGCCGTGATGCCGAAGATCTGGTAGGCGCCGCGCCAGCCGACGCGATCGATCAAGAGCTGCGAGGCCGGGAGCAGCACGAGCACCCCGGCGCCGGTTGCGGAATAGACCACCGCCATCGCGGTCGGCAGGCGAGGGCCGAACCAGCGGCCGAGCAGGATCGAGTTCGGCACATTGCCGATGAAGGCGATCCCGACTCCGACGCAGAGGCCGATGCTGAACTGCAATTGCCAGAGATATTGCGCATGCGCGGCGACCAGGAATGAGCCGCCGAGCAGAAGCAGTCCGAGCGAATAGACGGCGCGCGGCCCCGAATGGTCGAACAGGCGGCCGATCAGCGGCGCGGTGAGGCCGCCGGCAAGCCAGGTCAGCGAATAGACCGAGACGATCTGCGCGCGGTCCCAGCCGAAACTTTCCGAGATCGGTTTCAGGAAGACGGTGAAACTCTCGCCGAGGCCGCGGCCGATCAGCGCGAGTGCAAAGCACAGCGCGAGCACGTTGAGCGCGACGCGCGTCGGCGGCTTCGCCGCCATTTCCTCCCCGAGCGTGTTCTTGTCCATGAGAGGAGGGAGCGCGTTTCCGCGCCTCCCCACAAGCCGCAAAAAGCGAATGCGCCTATGCAGCCTTCAACAGGACGTGCCGCTTCTTGCCAAGCGACAGCTTGATCACGCCTTCCGCAGTGAGGTCGGACGGCGTCAGCACCATCTTCTCGTCGGTGACAGCGACGTCGTTGACGCGCAATCCGCCGCCCTTGATCTGGCGCCGTGCCTCGCCGTTGGAGGCGACGAGGCCGGCCTTCACATAGGCAGCCAGCACGCTGATGCCGGCATCCAGTTCGCTGCGCGGAATTTCGATCGTGGGCAGCGTCTCCGCGAGCGCGCCTTCCTCGAAGGTGCGGCGCGCGGTCTCGGCGGCCTCAACGGCGGCATCGCGGCCGTGGAGCAGGGAGGTCGCCTCGGTTGCCAGCACCTTCTTGGCCTCGTTGATCTCGGAGCCCTGCAGCGCCTCCAGCTTCCCGATCTCGCTCATCGAAAGCGTCGTGAACAGTTTCAGGAATCGTCCGACGTCGGCGTCTTCCGTATTGCGCCAGTATTGCCAGTAATCGTAGGGGCTGAACTGGTCGGCGTTCAGCCAGACCGCGCCGGCCGCGGTCTTGCCCATCTTGGCGCCGGAAGCCGTGGTCAACAGCGGTGTCGTCAATGCGTAGAGCTGATGGGTGCCCATGCGGCGGCCGAGGTCCACACCGGTCACGATGTTCCCCCATTGATCGGAGCCGCCCATCTGCAGATTGCAGCCGTAGCGACGTGCCAGTTCGACGAAGTCGTAGGACTGCAGGATCATGTAGTTGAATTCGATAAAGCTCATCTCCTGGTCGCGATCGAGGCGGAGCTTGACCGAGTCCATGGAAAGCATGCGGTTCACGGAGAAGTGCCGACCGATATCCCGCAACATTTCGATGTAATTGAGCTTGGTCAGCCACTCCGCATTGTCGGCCATCACGGCATCGGTCTTGCCTTCCCCAAACTTCAGGAAGCGCTTGAAGACGTGCTTGATCGATTCCTTGTTCGCGTCAATTTGCTCGATGGAGAGAATTTGGCGCGTTTCGTCCTTGCCCGAGGGGTCGCCGACGCGCGTGGTGCCGCCGCCCATCAAGGTGATCGGTTTGCCGCCAGCGGTTTCCTGCAGCCAGTGCAGCATCATGGCCGACAACAAATGGCCGATATGCAGGGACGGGGCCGTGCAGTCGTAGCCTACATAGGCCACGATCTCCCCCTTGGCGGCGAGCGCGTCGATGCCCGCCGCGTCCGACACCTGATGAACGAAGCCGCGCCACTGCAGCTCATTCATAAAATCCGATTTAAATGTAGTCATTTGTCGGCGACTCTGATCATTCTTGTTTTACGGTAATTGCAGCCGGTTGCGGAACCATGACCGAACGGGCTGCCGCCGCGAGGCGCGCTGTGGCATTATAAGATGTGCTTGTTTGATACAAGCCGGGCATCAGGGCAGGGCAAAAGGGGCGTCGAAGGCACAGGGATGATGTTGACCGCACTCGGTCTGATGAGCGGGACCTCACTCGACGGGGTCGACGTGGCACTGATCGAAACCGATGGAAAGCAGGTCAAGTCGTTCGGGCCGTCCGGCTACCGGCCCTACACCAATGCCGAGCGCAGCCTGCTGCGCCAGGCGCTTACCGAGGCCGTCCATCTATCGCACCGCGACGCCCGGCCCGGGATCCTTGCCGAGGCCGAACGCGCCGTCACGCTGGCGCATGCCGAGGCGGTCGCCGCCTTCACCGCGCAGAATCGCATCACGCCCGAACACATCGACATTGTCGGCTTCCACGGCCAGACCGTGCTGCACCGGCCCGAGCGCCAATTGACGGTGCAGATCGGCGACGCTGCGGCGCTGGCGAAGGCGATCCACATTCCCGTGATGTATGATTTCCGCGCCGCCGATGTGGCGTCTGGCGGGCAGGGCGCGCCGTTCGTGCCGGTCTACCACCGGGCGCTGGTGCAATCCGTGCAGCGCGAGGGGCCGACCGTGGTGGTCAATGTCGGCGGCGTCTCCAACATCACCTATATCGACGGCGCCGACACGCTGATCGCCTGCGACACCGGTCCCGGCAACGCGCTGCTCGACGACTACATGTTCCGCATGATGAGCCAGCCGTTCGACACCGATGGCCGGTTCGCCGCCCAGGGCAGGGCCAATGAGGCCTGGATTGCCCGCGCGCTGGAATTGCCGTTCTTCGCGCTGCTGCCGCCGAAATCGCTGGATCGCAATGATTTCGCCGCATTGAAGCTCGGGGACGTCGCACCCGCCGACGGCGCGGCGACGCTGACCGCCTTCACCGCGGCCGCGATTGCCCGCGTGGTGCCGCTATTGCCGAAGGTGCCGAAGAGCTGGATTGTCGCCGGCGGCGGTGCGCGCAATCTGACCATGCTGCGGATGCTGCGCGAGCGGGTTGCGCCCGCGACCGTCGAAGCGGCCGATGCGCTCGGCTGGTCGCCGGACGCGATCGAGGCACAGGCGTTCGGATTCCTCGCCGTGCGCGGCATGAAGGGCCTGCCGCTCAGTTATCCCGCCACGACCGGCGTGCCGATTCCCATGACCGGGGGTGTCATCGCGCGGCCTTAAAGGGTAGATGCAATTGCATCCTTCTTGACTGTTTTATGCAAATGCATTTAGATGCATGCGAGTGCATGAAACTAGCGAGGAGTGCGCCATGGCCGCTGCGTTGAAACTGATCAGCCACAAGCTCTGTCCCTATGTGCAGCGCGCGGTGATCGCTCTCGCAGAGAAGGGCGTCGCCTTCGAACGGATCGATATCGATCTCGCTAACAAGCCGGACTGGTTTCTGAAGATATCGCCGCTTGGTAAGGTGCCGGTACTGACGGTTGCGACCGAAAAGGGCGAGGTGGCGCTGTTCGAGAGCAACGTGATCTGCGAATACATCGAGGAGACGCAACCTGGCGCCAAGCTGCACCCGCAGAACCCGCTTGCGCGCGCCGAACATCGAGCCTGGATGGAATTCGGCTCGGCGATTTTGAGCGATCTCTGGGGCCTCGAGACTGCCAAGGATGCCGCGACCTTCGAGGCCAAGCGGGAGGCGGTCACCACCAAATTCGCCCGCATCGAGGCGGCGCTCGGCGCGGGTCCGTACTTTGCAGGCGAGGAATTCAGCCTGGTGGATGCGGTGTTCGCGCCGATCTTCCGCTATTTCGACGTGTTCGACGAATTCATCGACCTTGCGGTGTTCAAGGACATGCCGAAGGCTCGGAAGTGGCGCGCGGAGTTGGCGAAACGCCCGAGCGTGAAGGCCGCGGTTGGCGCCGACTATCCGCAATTGCTGCGCGCCTTCCTCAAGCAGCATGACGCGCATTTGTTGAAGCTTGCGGCGTAACGCGGCCGTCTTCGTAGCTAGGATGGAGCGGAGCGCAATCCGGGGCCGCTCGTGACGCGGATGCAGTTGTCCCGGGTTGCGCTTCGCTCCACCCGGGCTACGGGATCGCGGCGTCAGCGCACGTTGGCGAGACGCATGTCGAGATAGCCGGTGACCGTTTCCATCAATGGCTCAAGCTTGCCGTCGAAGAAATGGTTGGCGCCGGGGATGATCTGCTGATCGATCACGATGCCCTTCTGCGTCTTCAATTTCTCGACCAGCGTGTTGACGTCCTTGGGCGGCACCACGGCGTCCTTGTCGCCATGCACGATCAGTCCGGAGGAAGGGCAGGGCGCCAGGAACGAGAAGTCATAGAGATTGGCCGGCGGCGCGATCGAGATGAATCCCTCGACCTCGGGCCGGCGCATCAGAAGCTGCATGCCGATCCAGGCGCCGAACGAAAAGCCCGCGACCCAGCAGGCGCGCGCCTCGGGATTGATGCTCTGCGCCCAGTCGAGCGCGGAGGCTGCATCCGACAATTCGCCGGTGCCGTGGTCGAACGAGCCCTGGCTGCGGCCGACCCCGCGGAAGTTGAAGCGCAGCACCGAGAAGCCGCGATGCGCGAAGGCATAGTAGCACTGGTAGACGATCTGGTGATTCATCGTGCCGTGAAACTGCGGGTGCGGATGCAGGATCATGGCGATCGGCGCGTTCTTCTGCTTGGCCGGGTGGTAGCGGCCTTCGAGACGGCCCGCCGGGCCGTTGAAAATAACTTCAGGCATCAGTGATCCCTTGAGTGATCCTACGCTTGACCCTTGGTTGGCGCTGAGCAATCAACCGAGTTGTGCTGACTTCATCGGCCCCCGGCAGATAAAGTGGCTGGATTTACCGTGAACGGCGTCGTCAGGCGGCTTCCCGCGAACGAACGACGCCTCGGTTGGTTTTTGAGGCCCGCGCGTTCTAGCATGAGGCGAGGGGCAAAAAGCAAGCATCTTGAACAACGCCAAGCGTGTTCAATGCGTTAGCTGGTGATTGCGGGCGGTGCTGCGATCACCAACTGGCATAACGCCGGCAGGATTCGAGCGAAGATTGCCGGCTAGAACCCGCAAGAAGTGCTAAGGTATTATATTACTCCATGGCGGACCGCGTCTATCTCGACTGGAATGCGACCACGCCGATTCGCCCCGAGGCGAAGGCGGCGATGGCTGCCGCGTGGGAGCTGTGCGGCAATCCGTCCTCGGTGCATGCCGAGGGGCGGCAGGCGCGGCGGCTGATCGAGGAGGCGAGAAGCGCGATTGCCGCGGCGGTCGGCGGCAGGGCGCAGGATGTGGTGTTTGCCTCTGGCGGCACGGAAGCGAATGCGCTGGCGTTGACGCCGGGGGTGCGACGCGGCGGTGGTGCTGCTGTCCAGCGGCTCCTGGTGTCGGCGATCGAGCATGCCTCGGTGCTGTCAGGGGGACGCTTTGCGGCCGAGGCGATCGAAACGGTCGCGGTGACGCCGTCAGGCGTGCTGGACCTCGATGATCTCCGCGGCAAGCTTGCTGACGGTCCGCCGGCATTGGTGTCGGTCATGCTGGCCAATAACGAGACCGGCGCACTGCAGCCGGTCAGGGAGGCGGCCGAGATCGTTCATGCCGCCAGCGGCTTGCTTCACGTCGATGCGATCCAGGCCTTCGGGAAAATTCCCTTCGATCTCGGCTCATTGCAGGCGGATATGGTGACGCTCTCCGCGCACAAGATCGGCGGCCCCAAGGGCGTCGGGGCCATGGTTCTGGTGGAGGGCGTGGAGAGGCTCGAACCGCTTCTGCGCGGCGGCGGCCAGGAGCTCGGGCGCCGCGCCGGTACGGAGAACGTTGCCGGCATCTCGGCCTTTGGCGCGGCTACCAAGGCCGCGATGGCAGGCCTCGCGACCGACGCAGTCCGGCTGCAGGCCCTAAGGGACCGACTTGAGGTTGGCCTGAGGGAAGTTGATGGTATTATTGTATTCTCGGATGGCGTGCCTCGGCTGCCCAATACGACGCTGTTCACCTCGCCCGGGCTGAAGGCCGAGACAGCCGTGATCGGCTTCGACCTCGCCGGAATCGCGGTATCCTCGGGTTCCGCGTGTTCCTCCGGAAAGGTCCAGCCGTCACATGTGCTGGCCGCGATGGGGTTCCGGCCGGACCTCGCCCAGGGAGCAGTGCGGCTTAGTCTTGGCTGGTCTACATCCACCACAGACATAGATTTGGCCGTAAAGGCTTGGCTAAAGCTCGCCAATACCTTACTTAGAGTGGGACGAAACACAGCTTGAACGGTTCTAAGCGGGTTTTCGTCCACTAACCGTACCACTCTTTAGAACTGATCCACCGCGGTCCTTGAAACCGCGAGCGGAGGATTAAATGCCTGCTGTACAGGAGACGGTCGACCGTGTCCGACGGATCGACGTCGATCAGTATCGATATGGGTTCGAGACGCTCATCGAGTCCGAAAAGGCCCCCAAGGGGCTGTCGGAAGATATCGTCCGCTTCATCTCAGAGAAAAAGAACGAACCGGCCTGGATGCTGGAATGGCGCCTGGAGGCGTACCGCCGCTGGCTGACCATGACCGAGCCGACCTGGGCGCGCGTCAACTATCCCAAGATCGACTACCAGGACCTCTATTATTACGCGGCGCCGAAGCCGAAGAAGACGCTGTCGTCGATCGACGAGATCGATCCGGAGATTCTCAAGACCTACGAGAAGCTCGGCATTCCCTTGCGGGAAGTCGCGATCCTCGAGGGTGTCGAGCCGCCTCCGGGCGGGGAGCCGTCGGAACAGCGCAAGATCGCGGTCGACGCCGTCTTCGACTCGGTGTCGGTTGCGACCACCTTCCAGAAGGAATTGAAGAAGGCCGGCGTGATCTTCATGCCGATCTCGGAAGCGATCCGCGAGCATCCTGAACTCGTGAGGAAGTATCTCGGCAGCGTGGTGCCGACGACGGACAACTTCTTCGCCACGCTGAACTCGGCGGTGTTCTCCGACGGCTCGTTCGTCTACGTGCCGCCGGGCGTCCGCTGCCCGATGGAACTGTCGACCTATTTCCGCATCAACGAGCGCAACACCGGCCAGTTCGAGCGCACGCTGATCATCGCCGACAAGGGCTCGTATGTCTCTTACCTTGAAGGCTGCACTGCGCCGCAGCGCGACGAGAATCAGCTCCACGCCGCCGTGGTCGAGCTCGTTGCGCTCGATGACGCCGAGATCAAATATTCGACGGTGCAGAACTGGTATCCCGGCAACTCGGAAGGCAAGGGCGGCATCTACAATTTCGTCACCAAGCGTGGCGATTGCCGCGGCGACCACTCGAAGATCTCCTGGACCCAGGTCGAGACCGGCTCCGCCATCACCTGGAAATATCCGAGCTGCATCCTGCGCGGCGACAATTCGCGCGGCGAGTTCTACTCGATCGCGATCTCGAACGGTTACCAGCAGGTCGATAGCGGCACCAAGATGATCCATCTCGGCAAGAACACCTCGAGCCGGATCATCTCCAAGGGCATCGCCGCCGGCAAGTCGCAGAACACCTATCGTGGCCTCGTCACCGCGCACCGCAAGGCCATCGGCGCGCGCAACTACACCGCCTGCGACTCGCTCCTGATCGGCGACAAATGCGGCGCGCACACCGTGCCTTACGTCGAGGCGAAGAACTCGTCGGCGACGTTCGAGCACGAGGCGACGACCTCGAAGATCTCCGAGGACGTGCTGTTCTACTGCGTGCAGCGCGGGCTGAGCCAGGAGGAAGCCGTCGGCCTCGTGGTCAACGGCTTCGTCAAGGACGTGCTGCAACAGCTCCCGATGGAGTTCGCGGTTGAGGCGCAGAAGCTGATCTCGATCTCTCTCGAAGGTTCGGTTGGATAATCCTCATCCCTGGCGGGCCTGCCGTACCGGCGCCTCGGGGTGACATCTAGGAAAACTGTAATGGCATTGCTTGAAGTGAAAGACCTGCAGGTCCGTGTCGAGGATCGCGAGATCCTCCATGGCCTGTCGCTGACCGTGAATCCCGGCGAGGTGCACGCGATCATGGGGCCGAACGGCTCCGGCAAATCGACGCTCTCGCACGTCATCGCCGGCAAGCCGGGCTATGAGGTCACCGGCGGACAGATCCTGTTCCGCGGCGAGGATCTCTTGGAGATGGCGCCCGACGAGCGCGCCGCCAAGGGCGTGTTCCTGGCGTTCCAGTACCCGGTCGAAATCCCCGGCGTCGCCACCATGAATTTCCTGCGCACTGCGCTCAACGCGCAGCGCAAGGCGCGCGGCGAGAGCGAATATTCGACACCGGACTTCCTGAAGAAAGTCCGCGAGGTCTCCAAGTCGCTCAGCATTCCGCAGGACATGCTCAAGCGCGGCGTCAATGTCGGCTTCTCCGGCGGCGAGAAGAAGCGCAACGAGATCCTGCAGATGGCGCTGTTCGAGCCGAGCCTCTGCATCCTCGATGAAATGGACTCAGGTCTCGACATCGACGCGCTCAGGATCGCGGCCGACGGTGTCAACGCGCTGCGTTCGTCCGAGCGTGCCATGGTCGTGATCACCCACTACCAGCGGCTGCTCAACTACATCGTGCCGGACTATGTGCACGTGATGGCCAAGGGCTCGGTGGTGAAGACTGGCGGCAAGGAACTGGCGCTGCAGCTGGAAGAATCCGGCTATGCGCAGTTCGAAGACGCCTAAGCCTGAACGGAATTCGTGATGAACGTCGTGTTGGCAAAAACCGATACCGGGCGCGCGGTGAGCACCAGTTTTGCGCTCGCGCGCGAGCGGTTGCCTGGCTCCGGCAAGGTCGCTGAGCAAAGGCGGCAGGCCTTTGAGGCCTTTGAGGGCGCGGGCCTTCCGCACCGCCGGATCGAGGACTGGAAATATACCGACCTGCGCGCGTTGATGCGCGAGGTGTTGCCGCTGGCGGCTGCACCCGATGCGGCGGCTCTGTCGCGCGCGGAAGCCGCGCTCAAGCTGCATACGATCGAAGGCACGCGGCGGCCCGTGCTGGTCGATGGCGTGTTCGCGCCAAAGCTTTCCGATCTCGGCAAGGGCGAGAAGGGCCTTTCGGTCCGCACGCTGCGCGAGGTGCTGGAGGCGGGGGACGGCCCGCTACAGGGCGAGTTGCTGGCATCAGATAACTCCAATCCCATGATCGCGCTGAACACGGCGATGGCGACCGACGGCGTCGTGATCGAAATTGCCAACGGCACCGTGTTGGAGCAGCCGCTGCACGTGGTCCATGTCGCAAGCGTGGGCGCACCGGCTGCGATGTTCACGCGTTCGCTGCTCCGGCTGGGCCGCGATGTGAGTGCGACGCTGGTGGAAAGCTTCGTCGCCACCGAAGGTGCAAAGGCGTATCAGACCTACGACTCCCTGATCGTTTCGCTCGGCGACAATGCGCGGCTCGATCATCTCCGCCTGATCGAAGACGGGTTAGAGGCCTTCAACATTGCTTCTGCCGCGGTGACGCTCGGCGCGCATGCGCAGCTCAACACCTTTGGCATGGTCTCGGGCGCTGGTGTCAGCCGCTATCAGCCGACCATCGTCTTTGCGGGCGAGGGCGCGCGGGTCGACACCAACGGCGTCAATCTGATCAAGGGTCGGCAGCATGCCGACACCACGATGTTCATGGATCACGCGGTGCCGCACTGCGCCAGCCGCGAGGTGTTCCGCGCCGTGATCGACGACCGCGCCCACTCGGTGTTCCAGGGCCGCATCGTCGTCCGTCCGGACGCGCAGAAGACCGACGCCAAGATGATGACGCGGGCGCTCCTGCTCTCCGACGAGGCCGAGGCCGACAACAAGCCGGAACTCGAGATTTTTGCCGACGACGTCACCTGCGGCCATGGCGCGACCACCGGCGCGCTGGACGAAAGCCTGTTGTTCTATCTGCGTGCGCGCGGTCTTCCCGAGAAGGAAGCGCAGGCGCTCCTGATCCAGGCCTTCGTCGGCGAGGCCATCGAATCGATCGCGAACGATTCGCTGCGAGAGCATGTGATCGCGGCGGCACAGCGCTGGCTGGAGGCACGGGGATGAGTACGCATCCGGCGGTCGCCAATGGCGCTTACGACATCGCGCGGGTGCGCGAGGATTTTCCGGCGCTGGCGCTTAAGGTCTACGGCAAGCCGCTGGTCTATCTCGACAACGCGGCCTCCGCGCAGAAACCGAACGCGGTGCTCGACCGTATGGCCGAGGCCTACAAGACCGAATACGCCAATGTGCATCGCGGCCTGCACTACCTCGCCAATGCCGCGACCGAGGCTTACGAAGGCGCCCGCACCAAAGTGGCGAAGTTCGTCAACGCGCGGCGCAGCGAAGAGATCATCTTCACCCGCAACGTCACCGAGGCGATCAACCTGGTCGCCTCGTCATGGGGCGAGCCCAATATCGGGCAGGGCGACGAGATCGTGCTCTCGATCATGGAGCACCATTCCAACATCGTGCCCTGGCATTTCCTGCGGGAGCGGTATGGCGCTGTCATCAAATGGGCGCCGGTCGACGACGACGGCAATTTCCTGATCGAGGAATTCGAGAAGCTCCTCTCGCCGCGCACCAAGCTGGTGGCGATCACGCAGATGTCGAACGCGCTCGGAACGCTGGTTCCGGTCAAGGAGGTCGTCAGGATCGCGCATGCGCGCGGCATTCCCGTGCTGGTCGACGGCGCGCAGGGGGCCGTGCATCTGCCGATCGACGTCCAGGACCTCGACTGCGATTTCTACGCCTTCACCGGCCACAAGGTTTACGGCCCGACCGGCATCGGCGTGCTCCATGCCAAGCATGAGCACTTGGTCGCGATGCGGCCGTATAACGGCGGCGGCGAGATGATCCGCGAGGTTGCGAAGGACTGGGTCACCTATGGCGACCCGCCGCACAAATTCGAGGCCGGAACCCCGCCGATCGTCCAGGCGATCGGGCTCGGCGCTGCGATCGACTACGTCAATTCGATCGGCAAGGAGCGCATCGCCGCCCATGAGCACGACCTGCTCACCTACGCCCAGGAGCGCCTGCGCGAGATCAATTCGCTGCGGCTGATCGGCACCGCCCGGGAGAAGGGGCCGGTGATCTCCTTCGAGATGAAGGGCGCCCACCCCCATGATGTCGCGACCGTGATCGATCGCCAAGGCATTGCGGTGCGCGCCGGCACCCATTGCGTGATGCCGCTCTTAGAGCGGTTCAATGTCACAGCCACGTGCCGGGCCTCGTTCGGCATGTATAATACGAGGGAAGAGGTCGACCATCTGGCGCAAGCCTTGATCAAGGCCGGGGAATTGTTCGCATGACCGAGACAGCCGACGACGTCAAAACCGCCCATGTGGAGACGAGCTCCGCCTTGCCGCCGGAAGAGACCGAGCGTCTCAGCCAGGAGATCGTGGCCGCGTTGAAGACGGTGTTCGACCCGGAAATCCCGGCCGACATCTATGAGCTCGGATTGATCTACAAGGTCGATCTCAAGGACGACCGCAGCGTCGACGTCTTGATGACGCTGACCACGCCGAACTGCCCGGCGGCCGGCGAATTGCCAACCATGGTGGAGAATGCGCTGGCCAGTGTTCCCGGCATCGGCGTCGTCAACGTCAACCTGGTCTGGGAGCCGGCGTGGACGCCGGATCGGATGAGCGACGAGGCCCGTCTCGTGCTCAACATGTGGTGAGGGTCATTGCCGAAGCTATCCGGTGTCATCGAGACCGCACTCTATGTCGATGACCTCGACCGCGCCCGCGCGTTCTACACCGATGTGCTTGGCCTTGAGCCGCTGACGAGCGATTCGCGGTTTATGGCCTTCGACATAGGAGGCCGCAATGTGCTGCTGCTGTTTCGTCGCGGCGCCACGCTCGAGACGGTTCATCTGCCGGGCGGCACCATTCCGCCGCACAACGGCAACGGCCCGATCCATGCGGCCTTTGCCATCGCCGCGGACGAACTGCCGGCCTGGGAAAAGCGGCTCGGCGAGCACGATGTTGCGATCGAAGGCAGGACCGATTGGCCGCGCGGCGGCAAGAGCATCTACTTCCGCGATCCGGACAATCACCTGCTGGAACTGGTCACACCGGGAGTATGGGCCATCTACTAGTGG
>NZ_PSRR01000050.1 GCF_004296405.1 Bradyrhizobium sp. Leo170 | reverse complement strand
CCTCAAAAGCACTTGTGCCACGGGGGCCGTCCACATATGGGTCCCGGGTCAAGCCCGGGACGACATCGTAATTGTGGAGGCGCCGTCGTTGCAATCGCCGCTCAGCTCTCCTTGTTGTCCGCGCCCTCGACGAAATCCACCGGCGTCTCTTTCTTGACGCTCGCACCAAGCAGCGTGGCATCCCAATTGGTCAGGCGGATGCAGCCATGGGATTCCGATTTGCTGATCTTCGAGGGTTCGGGCGAACCATGGATTCCGTAACCTTCGCCCGAAAGCCCGATCCAGTATGATCCGACCGGATTGTTCGGGCCGGGCTTGATGATGAACGGCCGCTTGGCGTGCACGCCCTTGAACCTATAGGCCGGGTTGTAGCGGTAATAGGGATTGGCGTCGGACGAGATCACCTTGAGCGTGCCGCTCGGCGTCGGCTTGTCCTGGCTGCCGACGGTTGCCGGAAAGAACGCAACCAGCGCGCCGCCGCCGTCGAAGGCCTTGACGGTCTGCCGCGACTTGTCGACCTCGATCCGGGCCACGCTCAGCTTGAGCCGGGGATCGCGACCGTTGACGACAAAAATGGTCTCGCCGGCCCGGTCGAACTTCTTGCCGGGATTGAGCTGGGCGAGCAGCCCCTCGCTCATGTGGAATCTCTCCGCAAGCGCCTCGCGCGCGCTTTTGTAGCCGAGCGCCGGCAGCGATTTCATCGCCTCCAGCCTGGCGGGAATTCTCCTGACAAACGGTCCTTTCACATCCTTCTGGGAGATCGTGTAGCTCGTGATGACGTCGCCCTGATTGGTCTCGTTCAGCTTCGCCCAGATCTCCGGGGTGAGCGTCTTCTGAAACGTCAGGCCCTTGGCTTCCGCGAACGCCTGCAGCGCCTTGCGCGTATTCTCGGCGAACTTGCCGTCGATCTCTCCGGGCGAAAACAGCGCGCGCTCGAGCAGCACCTGGGCCTTGATGATTGTCGCGTCGGCCTTGTCCTCGGCCGCGGGGCGAGCCCGGTACCCGGCATTGTTGATCGCGGCCACATCGAGGCCGGCAGCGAACGCCGGCCCTGACAGCCAGCACGCAAACAACGCTGCGGCGAACAGGCGAGCCATTGCCGATCCTCCAACCAGAGCATGATCCGGAAAAGTGGAAACCGGTTTTCCGAAAAGATCGTGCTCAAACAAAGAGATGAGATCATGATCCGATTTCGTTCAATCGGATCATGATCTGGATATTTGCAACAATGATCGTCGAGCCCGCGGGTTCCGTCGCGGGAGGCCCAGGCGGCAGCCTATTTCGACCGCTGCACGGCCGGTTTCTCCGCCGCCCGCTTGGCGTCGCTCAGATTGTGCGCGGTGTTGATCAGCGCGATATGGGTCAGCGCCTGCGGGAAATTGCCGGTCTGGCGGCCGGCGATGGCGTCGAACTCTTCGGCCAGCAGGCCGAGGTCATTGGCGATCGCGATGACGCGATCGAACAGCGTTTGGGCCTTCCCGACCTCGCCCGCGAGCACATAGGCATCGGCGAGCCAAAGCGTGCAGGCAAGGAAGGCGCCTTCGATCGGCTGCTTCTCGTCGGAGACTTCGCGCGGATCGTGCCGCATCACGAAGCCGTCGCGGATCAGGTATTGCTCGGTCGCCGCCAGCGTGCCGAGGATCCGCGGATCGTTCGGCGGCAGGAACCCAACCGCCGGCAGTAGCAGGACGCTGGCGTCCAGCAGTTTCGAACCATAGGATTCGACGAACGAATTGAGCTCGATGTCGAATCCTTTGGCACAGACGTCGCGGTGGATGGTCTCGCGCAGCACCAGCCATTTGTCGAGCGGCGCCTTGAGGCCGAATTGTGCGACGCTCTTGATGCCGCGGTCGAAGGCG
This sequence comes from Bradyrhizobium sp. Leo170, assembly GCF_004296405.1. Lineage (GTDB taxonomy): Bacteria > Pseudomonadota > Alphaproteobacteria > Rhizobiales > Xanthobacteraceae > Bradyrhizobium. Next base: position 34,216 of record NZ_PSRR01000050.1, on the reverse strand, counting down.
ACCCAGGTCATCACTTTTGAGAAGACATAGTGCCTGCCCTCGCCGCGACGCTCCCAGATGCCGTTGTCCGGCCGGTCCCACTCTTCCGCAAGGTGTTCGAGCACGGTGCATTCCAGCGACCAGCTCCGCTCGTCGAGCTGCAGCTTCGCCACGCGCGACTGATGGAAGGCGTCGATCAACTCGCCATAGACGTCGAGCTGCAACTGCGCATGCGCCGCATTGCCGATACGAACCGGCTGCGCGCCCTCATAGCCGGGCAGCCAGAGCGCTTCCCATTCCAGAAGCCGCCGCTGGCCCATGATGCCGTACATGATCTGCATGTTGGCCGGCGATCCCGCCGCGGCGCGCAACAGCCAATTGTGCCAGGCGAGCGCTTCCTCGGTATAGCCCGAGTTCATCAGCGCCAGCAGCGTGAAGGTCGCGTCCCGCAGCCAGCAATAGCGGTAGTCCCAGTTGCGCTGGCCGCCGAGTTTCTCCGGCAGCGAGGTCGTGGGCGCCGCAACGATGCCGCCGGTCGGCGCGAAGGTCAGCGCCTTCAGCGTGATCAGCGAGCGCAGCACGAGGTTGCGGGCAAACCCCTCATAGGTGCAGCGGTTCGACCATTCAGTCCAGAACGCCTCGGTGTCCTGCAAGGCCTGCGCGGGATCGATCGGCCCCGGAACCGGCAGATGCGAGGGTCCATAGGTCATCACGAAAGGCACGGTCTCGCCTTCGCCGACCGTGAATTCGGCCACCGTGGTCATGTTCTGTCCGCGGGTCTGGACCGGCGAGCGGAGCACGATCATGTCCTGCCCGGCGATCGCCAGCAGCGCCGATCCGTCCTCGCTCTTCTTGACCCAGGGAATATCAGTGCCCAATCCGAAACGGATGATCAGCTCCATCTGCAGCTTGACGCACCCCTTCACGCCGCGCACCAGCCGCACGACGTCGGAAGCCTTGCCGCGCGGCGGCATGAAGTCGATCAGCTCGACGACACCGCTTGCCGTCTCGAACCGCGTCTCCAGGATCAGGGTGTTGTCGCGGTAACGGCGGGAGGTCTGGATGATGGCCTCGGCCGGCGCGATCAGCCAACGGCCATGCCTGTTGCTGCCGAGCAGTGCGGCGAAACAGGCGTCGCAATCGAAGGCGGGCCAGCACAGCCAGTCGATCGACCCGTCACGACCGACGAGTGCCGCCGTCTCGCAGTCGCCGATCAGTCCGTAATCTTCGATCCTGCAAGACACGGTGGCGACTGCTCCCTCTTAAGTTGATGTGGACGACCGCTCGCGGGTGGCGTTCTTCAGCGCTTCGACATCGATGGCGGAGGCGATGTGCTCGATCGACACCGGCAGCCGCCGCCGCCAGTTCGGATGTTCGTCGACGGTGCCGGGAATGTTGGGCTGGTCAACCAGGCCGAGCAAATCCTCCAGCGAGATCGTCAGCAGGCGGGACCGGGTCCGGGAGAGGAAAGCGGCCACCGAATAAAGATCATGGCGGTCGACGCCGTTCCGGCGCAGCAGCTCGTCCAGCATGCCCAGGGCACGCCAGCGCGCCTCGTCGCTTTCGCCCGGATCGATCCCGAGCGAACGCTTCAGCTTCAAATCGCTGAACGAGCGCCAGCCAGCATAGGTCGCAAGATCATGGGTGTTGAAGGTGACGAGCGCATTGGCGGCGTAACGGTCGATGCCGCGAAACGCCCCGCTGTCGTCGCGCTCGAACATCATCACCAGATAGGACCAGATGCCCCAGTCGTTCATCTGCTCGCGAAAACCTTCCGGCACGGTGCCGAGATCCTCGCCGATCACGACGCAGCGATGCGCCACGCTCTCCTGCGCGGTCGCGGCGAGCAGCGCCTCGAACGGCATCTGCACATAAGCGCCGTTCTCCGGGCCGAAGCCTTGCGGCACCAGATAAAGCCGCTTCAAGCCGAGCACATGGTCGAGCCTGATCGCGCCGGCATGGCGCATCGAGGCGCGCAGCATTTGCCGATACGGCTCGAAGGAACGCATTTCGAGGCCGGCGGCGTTGAAGCCGGCAAGTCCCCAATCCTGCCCGGCGGTGTTGAGCGGGTCCGGCGGCGCGCCGACGCCGAGCAGGCGCGAGATCGCCCCCTGCTCGTTCCAGGCATCGAAACCGTCGGACTGCACGCCGACGGCGACATCGAGATAAAGCCCGACCTTCATGCCGAGCTGGTGCGCCAGCGCCTTGCATGCCGCAAGCTGCCGGTCAGCGTTCCATTGCACGAATTCGACGAACTCAATCTCGCCGAAATCGGCGCCCTTGCGCAGGCGGCTGCACTTGCCGTCGTCCGGCCGCCGCCATTCCTCCGGCCATTCCCACCAGGGCTGATTGAACTTTTTCCGCAAAACCTCGAAACAGGCGAAGCGCGACAATAGCGGCCCGCGCTCGGTCCTGAAGCGTTCGAAGTCCTGCCGGCGCTCGAGTGTCGGGCTTGCCTTGAAGTTGGCAAATGCCGAGCGCAGCGCCTGCCATTTTGACGCCGCAACCGCACGATAGTCGACGATGTCCCCGGCGCGCAGTTGTGCGAGCTTGTCCTTCGCGCTGGGGTCGGCGCGGAATTCCGGCAGCTTCTCAACGTCGACATAGAGCGCGTTGAGGAACAGCCGGCTGTTCGGCGAATAGGGGCTACAATCACTGGGGCGGTCATCGAACAGCGCATGCAGCGGGTTAAGTCCGACACCACCGGCACCCAATTGATGGGCGAGTTCGATCAAGCCCCGCAGGTCGGTGAAATCGCCCATTCCCCAATTGCGCGCGGAACGCACGCTGTAGAGCTGAACCGCGAGCAGCCAGCAGCGGGCGAAATCGCCGCCAAAGGCGCGTTCCGGTGCGACAATCAGCGGCAGCTCTTCGGTGGATTCGGCAGCGTCGTTCAGGCGGAGCTGGTACACCCCGACCGGCAGATCCTGCGGCCAGGATATCGTCCGGTCGCCCGCCTCACCCTTCGCCATCATTTTGCCACCGGCGGAAATCGTCCATCCGACCGGCAACTTGGCGTCCATCGAAAGCTCCGATGGCGCGGGGCGACCGCGCCGCACGACAACAGGCTGTTCGATCCACCGGCGCGGCTCGCGCGGCGGCAAGGCGTCGAGGATCGTTTTCAACGCAGCCGCGTCTGTCACACGGCGGTGGCCCTGACCGTCGATATATTCGGTCGTAATTCCGAGGTTTCTGGCTTTGGCGTAGGGGTCCATTCGGCACGCGCTTTGCACGCAACCCGGCAAGCGCGGGTCACGAAATTATGTAGATGCAGGAAGGGGATAGATGATGTTTAACTCGCTGTTCTCCCAGCCGTTCCATGGGAACCAATGTCCCATGAGCGGCTTTCTATATCAGTCCGGAGCGTATCCTTCACGCAACGGGGGCGTCATTTCCTTGTCAATGGCGGCATCACCGTGAACAAAACTGCTCAAACTGTCGAGAGTGCCGCCGGCACTTTTCATATCGAAGACGTCTATCCGCTGATCGACGGCGGCCGTTTCCCCGTGAAACGCATCGCGGGGGAGCGCGTGGAGGTCTGGGCCGACGTCTACCGCGACGGGCATGATATCGTTGCCGCCGAACTGATCTGGCGCGGCGAGCTCGACCACGAGTGGCGGCGCGAGCCGATGACCACGCATGGCAACGACCGCTGGTTTGGCTCCTTCGTCCCCGACACACCCGGCCGCTATTTCTATGCGATCGAGGCCTGGACCGACGAATTCGCCACCTGGCGCCACGGCTTTGAGCTGAAGCAGAAGGCCGGCACTGATGTGACACTCGATGCCATCGAAGGCGCGGGCATGCTGACCAAGGCGCAGGCCGGCGGACGAGCGGCTGCGGCCGTCATCCTCAAGCAGTGCGAGACCTACCTCCAGACCGGCGATCCGGCGCCGCTGCTCACACCCGAATTGCAGGACGCGATGGCCGAAAGCCAGTCGCGGCCCGACCTGACGCGCTCACAGCTTTTCCCGTTCGTCGCCAACCGGCCGCGGGCACGCTTCGGCTCCTGGTATGAGATGGTTCCACGCAGCCAGGGCAAGGTGGCCGGCCAGCACGGCACCTTCCGCGACTGCATCGATCGGTTGCCCGACATCGCGGCGATGGGGTTCGACGTCGTCTACTTCACGCCGATCCACCCGATCGGCAAGATCAACCGCAAGGGACGCAACAATGCCGTGACCGCCAAGGACGGCGATCCCGGCAGCCCTTACGCGATCGGCTCGGCCGAAGGCGGTCATGACGCCATCCATCCGGAATTGGGGACGCTGCAGGATTTCCGCGCCTTCGTGCTGGCGTGCAAAGAGCACAACATGGAAGTCGCGCTCGACTTCGCGGTGCAATGTTCGCTGGACCATCCCTGGCTGAAGGAACATCCGCAATGGTTCAAGAAGCGCCCCGACGGTTCGATGCGCTATGCGGAGAATCCGCCGAAGAAATATGAGGACATCGTCAACCCGGATTTCGGCTGTGAGGATTCAGGCTCGCTGTGGAACGCGCTGCGGGACGTGATCCTGTTCTGGGTCGACCAGGGCGTGAAGATCTTCCGCGTCGACAATCCCCACACCAAGCCGTTCCCGTTCTGGGAATGGCTGATCCACCAGGTGCAGTTGCACCATCCCGACGTGATCTTTCTTGCCGAGGCCTTCACGCGGCCGAAGCTGATGAAGGGTTTGGCAAAACTCGGCTTCACCCAGTCCTACACCTACTTCACCTGGCGCACCCAGCGCTGGGAGCTGGAGCAATACCTGATCGAGCTCACCGGCTATCCCGAACACGACTTCTACCGGCCGAACTTCTTCGTCAACACGCCCGACATCCTGCCCTTCCATCTGCAGGGCGGCGAGCCCTGGATGTTCAAGTCCCGCGTGGCGCTGGCGGCGACGCTGTCCGGCACCTACGGCATCTACAACGGCTTCGAATTGCTGGAGCACGTGCCGATCCCCGGGCGGGAGGAATATCTCGATTCCGAGAAATACGAGATCAAGGTGCGTGACTGGGACCAGCCCGGCAACATCAAGCCCTATATCCGCGACCTCAACCTGGCGCGCCGCGCCAACGCAGCGCTGCAGCAGACCAGCAATCTGCGTTTCCTGCCCATCGAGGACAGCAATGTGATCGGGTTCGTCAAGGAAGCCGTCGATGGGAGCAACACGGTTGCGGTCGCGATTGCACTGTCGCGCGACGCCCATGAAGTCTGGCTGCCGCTCGGCGACGTCCAGCTAGGTGCCGGCGACGAGCGCCGCCATGTCTCCGCGGTCGAGAACCTCATCACCGGCGAACGCTACGCACTCGACTGGGGCGGCATCCGGGTGCGGATTGATCCGATGCGCGATCCGGCGGTGCTGTTCCGCTGCCTGGCCTGAAGGGGGCGGTGCCATGAACGTGCTTTCAGCGGTCGAGACGAAGGAACTGGTGGCCACCGAGACGGCGGACGAACTCTGGTACAAGGACGCCATCATCTACCAGCTCCACGTCAAGGCCTTCGCCGACAGCAACAACGACGGCATCGGCGATTTCGCAGGGCTGACCGAGAAGCTTGGTTATCTGCAGGATCTCGGCGTCACCACGCTGTGGCTGTTGCCGTTCTATCCGTCCCCCGGACGCGACGACGGCTACGACATCGCCGACTACGGCGACATCAATCCCGATTTCGGGACGATGAAGGACTTCAAGCGCTTCATCCATGAAGCCAAGAAGCGCGGCCTACGCGTCATCACCGAGCTCGTCATCAACCATACCTCCGACCAGCACGCCTGGTTCAAGCGCGCGCGCCGCAGCCATCCCGGCTCGAGCGCGCGCAACTGGTATGTCTGGAGCGACACCGACCAGAGATACCAGGGCACGCGGATCATCTTCACCGATACCGAGAAGTCGAACTGGACCTGGGACCCGGAAGCGGGCCAGTTCTACTGGCACCGCTTCTTCTCGCACCAGCCGGACCTGAACTTCGACAACCCGCGCGTGGTGCGCGCCATCGTGCAGGTGATGAAGCGCTGGCTCGACACCGGCGTCGACGGATTCCGGCTCGACGCCATCCCCTATCTCTGCGAGCGCGAAGGCACCAATAACGAGAACCTCCCCGAGACGCACGCCATCATCAAATTGCTGCGGCGCGAGCTCGACACCTACGCCAAGGGCAAGGTCCTGCTCGCCGAAGCCAATCAATGGCCGGAGGACGTGCAGGAATATTTCGGCCGCGAAGACGAATGCCATATGGCGTATCACTTCCCGCTGATGCCGCGCATCTACATGGCGATCGCGCAGGAGGACCGCTTTCCGATCACCGACATCCTGCGGCAGACGCCGGATATCCCGGCCAGTTGCCAATGGGCGCTGTTCCTGCGCAACCATGACGAGCTGACGCTGGAAATGGTCACCGATGTCGAGCGCGACTATCTGTGGTCGACCTATGCCAACGATCCCCGCGCCCGCATCAATGTCGGCATTCGCCGCCGCCTCGCCCCGTTGATGGACAATGACCGGCGCAAGATCGAACTGATGAACTCGCTGCTGCTCTCGTTCCCGGGCACGCCGATCATCTATTACGGCGACGAGATCGGGATGGGCGACAACATCTATCTCGGCGACCGCAACGGCGTCCGCACGCCGATGCAATGGAGCCCGGACCGCAATGGCGGCTTCTCCCGCGCCGACCCGGCCAGACTCTACGCGCCCATGATCATGGACCCCGTCTATGGCTATGAGGCCGTGAACGTGGAAGCGCAGTCGCGCAGCCTGTCATCGCTGCTCAGCGCCACCAAGCGGCTGATCGCGGTGCGCAAGTCGACGCTGGCCTTCGGCCGCGGCTCCATGACCTTCATTCGCCCCGAGAACCGCTCGGTGCTCGCCTATGTCAGGCAGTATCAGGACGAGGTCATTCTCTGCGTCGCCAACCTGTCGCGCTCGGCGCAGGCGACCGAGCTCGACCTTTCCGCCTTCAAGGGACGCATTCCGCTGGAGATGCTCGGCCGCACGCGCTTCCCGACGATCGGCGAACTGCCCTATATGGTCACGCTGGCGCCGTATGGCTTCTACTGGTTCCAGCTCCAGGAGCCCGACAAGACCATCGCCATGCCGCGGCGCGCAGTGCCGGAATTCGAGACGCTGGTCGTGCCGCTGAATTCGACCTGGGTGTCGCTGGCGCGCGCCCGCGGCGTGTTCGAGCGCGACGTGCTGCCGGGCCACCTGTCGCGGGCGCGCTGGTATCCCGAGAGCTTGCCGAAAGCGATCCAGCCGCAGCTCGTCTCCGCCATTCCCTTCTGCGACATCGGCGACAACCGCCCCTGGCTCACTTTCTTCCAGACGACGCAGCGCAGCGCCACCTCACGCTACGTGTTGCCGATCCGGATCGAATGGGTGCGCTTCGACCGCGAGCGCTACAATCCGCGCGCACTTGCCGCGGTACGGCAGGGCGCGCGCGAAGGCACGCTGCTCGACGTCGCGACCGATGAGATCTTCATCGCACTGTTGCTCCGCAATCTGGCGCAATCGCTGACGGTCGAGGACGAGGAGCTGGGCATCGCGCTACGCCTCGAATTCCGCCCGACCAGCCGCTTCACGGACAAGCCGATCAAGCAGCCCCAGCGCATCCGCGCCGTAGAGACCGAGCAGTCCAACAGCACCGCGCTGGTCGACGAGGATTACGTCGTCAAGATCTATCGCAAGCTCGAGCCCGGCATCAATCCGGAGATCGAGATGGGACGCTTCCTCACCGACGTCGCAGGCTTCGCCAACACGCCGGCGCTGCTCGGCACGGTCGAGCTCGTCGAGGGCGAGAAGCGCAGCGCGATCGGCATCGTCCACGCCTTTGTCACCAACCAGGGCGAGGCATGGACCGTAACATCAGCCTATCTCGACCGCTTCGTCGAGGAGCAGCGGCTGCTCGCGACCAACCATGAGACGAAGCAAAGCGAACAGCAGATCTCCTATCTGCGCTACATGGCGCAAACGGGAAAACGGGTCGCCGAACTGCACATTGCGCTGGCGAGCAACCGCGACCTGCCCGAGTTCGTCCCGGAACCGACCAGGCCGGAAGACGTGCAGCGCTGGACCGACGACATCCTGGCCCGTGCCGATCGCGTCTTCGAGACACTGACGCAGCGGCGGGATACGCTGAAAGAGGCCGATCGCCCGCTGGTGGCGCAGTTTCTGGCGCAGCAGGATAGCTTGCCGGCCCGGCTGAAGGCGCTGCTCCCCGGGGACATCGACGGCCTCAACATCCGCCATCACGGCGACTTCCATCTCGGCCAGATGCTGATCGTCAAGGACGACATCTTCATCATCGATTTCGAGGGCGAGCCGCGACGGAGCATCACTGAGCGACGGCGCAAGGCCCCGGCGGCGCGCGATGTCGCCGGCCTGGTCCGCTCGATCGACTACTCCGTCACCGCTGCGCTCGATCGGGCGCTGAAGGTCGCCCCCGACGAGCAGGGCAAGCTCGCGCTGGCGCTCGCCGACTGGCGGGACCGGGCTACCGCAACATTCCTGGCCGCCTATCGCGAGACCATGGCGGGCCAGCCCTTGTGGCCGGCCGATCCCGAAGCCGCGGAGCGGCTGCTCAACTTCTTCCTGCTTGAGAAAGCATTCTACGAGATCGAATATGAGCTGGCGCACCGGCCCGACTGGCTGCGCGTCCCGCTGACCGGGATGCTCCGCATCCTGGCGCAACAACCGCATGAGCCGCAATGACCAGATTGCCTGCTGAAGCTTACGCGATCATCGAAGGTCGCCATTCCGATCCCTTCCGCTATCTCGGGCTCCACTCCGAGGGCGACCAGAGCGTCGTGCGCGCCTTCCTGCCGGAAGCGTCCAAGGTCGAAGCGATCGGCGAGCATGGTGAGACCGCACCGCTCGCGCGCATCCATGATGCCGGCCTGTTCGCCGGCGCGCTGCCCAACGGCTCGCGGCGCTACCAGCTCCGCGCCCGCTTCGGCGACAATGTCGTCGATCTCGACGACCCCTACCGCTTCCCGCCGGTCCTCAGTGACTTCGACCTCTATCTGCTTGGCGAAGGCACCCACCAGCGCATCTATGACAAGCTCGGCGCGCATCCGATGACGCTTGACGGCGTCGACGGCATCGCGTTCGTGGTGCTGGCGCCGAACGCGCGGCGGGTCAGCGTGGTCGGCGATTTCAACTTCTGGGACGCGCGGCGGCATCCGATGCGGGTCCGCGGCGTCGGTTATTGGGAATTGTTCATCCCGCATGCCCGCGCCGGCGACCACTACAAGTTCGACATCATCGGCCCCAACGGCCAGCATCTGCCGCTGAAGTCAGATCCGATGGCGTTTGGCGCGGAGCTGCGCCCGAAGACCGCCTCGATCGTGGTCGACCTCGACCACATCCCGCGTCCACAGGCGGCGCCGTCGGGCATCAACGCCATTGGCGCGCCGATCTCGATCTACGAGGTCCATCTCGGCTCATGGCGGCGCAAGGGCAACAATGAGTGGCTGACCTATCGCGAGCTCGCCGAGCAGCTTCCTGCCTATGCGCGCGACATGGGCTTCACCCATCTCGAATTCCTCCCCGTCAGCGAGCATCCGTTCGACGGCTCCTGGGGCTATCAACCAACAGGTCTGTTCGCGCCGACCAGCCGGTTCGGCTCGCCTGCCGACTTCGCCGCGCTCGTCGATGCCTGTCATCGCGAAGGGTTAGGGGTGCTGCTCGACTGGGTGCCCGGACACTTCCCCGACGATCCGCACGGCCTTGGCCATTTCGACGGCACCGCGCTCTATGAGCACGCCAACCCGCTGCAGGGCCGCCATCTCGACTGGGGCACGCTGATCTATAATTACGGGCGCACCGAGGTAACCAATTTCCTGGTCTCGAACGCGCTGTTCTGGCTCGACCGCTACGGCATCGACGGCCTGCGCGTCGATGCGGTCGCCTCCATGCTTTATCTCGATTACAGCCGCCCTCCGGGCGGCTGGATCCCGAACAAATATGGCGGCCGCGAGAACCTGGAGGCGATCGACTTCCTGCGCCGCTTCAACACCGAACTGTTCGGGCGCTTCCCGCAGGCCACGACCGCGGCGGAAGAATCGACCGCCTGGCCGCAGGTGTCGCGCCCGGTCGAATTCGGCGGGCTCGGCTTCGGCTACAAGTGGAACATGGGCTGGATGCACGACACCTTGCGCTACATCGGCAAGGAGCCTGTTCACCGCAAATATCACCACGGCGACATCCTGTTCGGCCTGCACTACGCTTTCTCGGAGAACTTCATCCTGCCGCTCTCGCATGACGAAGTCGTGCACGGCAAACGCTCGATCCTGGGCCGCATGCCCGGCGACGAATGGCAGCGTTTCGCGAACCTGCGCGCCTATTACAGCTTCATGTTCGGCCATCCCGGCAAGAAGCTGTTGTTCATGGGCTGCGAGTTCGGCCAGGAGCGCGAGTGGGCGCACGAACATTCGCTCGACTGGCATCTGCTCGAGCAGCCGAAATATGCCGGCGTGCAGGCGCTGATGCGCGATCTCAACCGGCTCTATCGCGCGCTGCCGGCGCTGCATGAACTGGATTGCGATCCGGCCGGCTTCGAATGGGTCATCACCGATGACGCCGACCACAACGTGTTCGCCTGGATCCGCAAGGGCAACAACGCGCGTTCGCGCTGCCTGGTCGTGGTCAACTTCTCGCCGAACGTCTATCACAATTATCGCGTCCGCGTGCCCTTTGCCGGAAAATGGCGCGAGGTGCTGAATTCGGATTCCTCCCACTATGGCGGCAGCAATGTCGGCAATATCGGCGAGGTGGTCACGCTGGAAGGCATCGTGCCCGAGCTCAGCCTGACCATTCCGCCGCTGGCTGCGATCTTCCTCGTACCTGAAAGCTGACGTATGCGACTGACTGGGGGAACGTCGTCCCGGCTGGGAGCAAGCTGGGACGGAAGGGGTACCAATTTTGCGTTGTTCTCCGCGAACGCGGAGAAGGTCGAGCTGTGCCTGTTCGACAGCCAGGGCCGCCGCGAACTCGAACGCATCGTGCTGCCGGAACGAACCGAGGACGTCTGGCACGGCTATCTCAACGACGTCTCGCCGGGCCAGCTCTACGGCTATCGCGTCTACGGCCCCTACGCGCCGGAGCGCGGCCACAGGTTCAATGCCAACAAGCTCCTGCTCGATCCCTATGCCAAGCGGCTCTCTGGACGGCTGGTGTGGAGCGACGCGCATTTCGCCTACCGCACCGGCAGCGCGCGCGAGGACCTCTCCTTTGACCGCCGCGACAATGCCCGCGGCATGCCGAAGGCGGTCGTCGTCGACGAGACCTTCAACTGGGGCCGCCGCGAAATCCGTCCCCACATCCCCTGGGAAGACACGATCATCTACGAGGCGCATGTCAAGGGACTGACGCAGAAGCGCGAGGACGTCGCGCCGAACCTGCGCGGCACCTATGGCGGACTGTCCTCGCCCGCGATGATCAATCATCTGAGGCGGCTCGGCGTCACCACGATCGAACTATTGCCGATCCACGGCCTGATCGACGACCGCATCCTGGTCGAGAAGAAGCTCGTCAACTACTGGGGCTACAACACCTTCGCCTTCTTCGCGCCGGAGCCGCGCTACGCGCAGGACAATGCGCTCGATTCCTTTCGCACCACGGTGGCGCGATTGCACGATGCGGGCATCGAGGTGATGCTCGACGTCGTCTACAATCACACCGCCGAGGGCAACCATATGGGCCCGACGCTGTCATTCCGCGGTATCGATAATGCCTCCTATTACTGGCTGAAGCCGGACAATCCGCGCTACTACGACGACTTCACCGGCTGCGGCAATTCGGTCAGGCTCACCCATCCGCGCGTGCTGCAGATGGTGATGGACTCGCTGCGCTATTGGGTCGAGGTCTGCCATGTCGACGGCTTCCGCTTCGATCTCGCGACCACCCTGGCGCGCGAACCGAACGGCTATGACCGCAGCGCGTCCTTCCTCACCGCGGTCAGGCAGGATCCGGTGCTCGCCACCGTCAAGCTCGTCGCCGAACCCTGGGACCTCGGCCTCGGCGGCTATCAGGTCGGCGCGTTCACCTCGCAATGGTCGGAATGGAACGACCGCTATCGCAGCGCGATGCGGCGCTATTGGAGCGGCGAAGGCAGCCTGATCGGCGAAGTCTCGCGCCGCATGACGGCGTCATCGGACTTGTTCAATCACGACAACCGCGCGACGCGCGCCAGCGTCAATCACATCACCGTGCATGACGGTTTCACGCTGATGGATCTCTTCAGCTACAACCAGAAGCACAACGAGGCCAACGGCGAGGACAATCGCGACGGCTCCAACGACAACCACAGCAACAATTGCGGCGTCGAAGGTCCGACCGACGATCCTGATATCATCGCGCTGCGCCGCCAGTTGCGGAAGAACCAGCTCGCCTGCCTGTTGCTGGCGCAGGGCACGCCGCTCTTGCTCGCCGGCGACGAGGTCAGCAATTCGCAAGATGGCAACAACAATGCCTACTGCCAGGACAACGAGGTCGGCTGGGTCAATTGGGACAATTTCGGCGACGACACTGAGGATTTCACCGACTTCATCGGCCATCTGACCGGGCTGCGCCGCAGGTTCGCCCAGCTTCGCTCGCAGCGCTGGCTGGACGGCCGCCGTGCTGACGGCTCCTACGGCGTATTGTGGCTGACGCCGGCGGCGGAAGATATGAAGGAGTCCGACTGGAATTTTCCGGAGGGGCGTTTTCTCTCTTATGTGCTCGGACCGATGGAACCAGGGCACGCGCCGATCTTTATTGTGCTGAATGCCGCACCGGAAGAGATCGCGTTCAAGATGCCAGTCATGCCCGAATACAGGAATTGGCGCCAGGTGCTCAACACCACCGAGAACAAGCAGATGCCCGTTGATTTCGCATCCGGCGCCGACACCAAGGCGCCTCCCCGCTCGGTGCTCGCCTTTGCGGGCTCGGCATGAATGAGCGGCATTTCGGCCCCCTGCTGACGAAGGACGGCGCGCTGTTTCGCCTGTGGGCGCCGGCGGCCAAGCGCGTCGACGTGCTGCTCGACAAGCCGCATGCGCTGAGCCGCGGCGACGATGGCTGGTTCACCGCCGAAATTCCCGGCGTCGCGGCCGGTGCGCGCTACAAGTTCCGCATCGATGACGAGATCGACGTTCCTGACCCCGCTTCCGCGTTCCAGCCCGACGACGTCTTCGGCCCGAGCGAGGTGATCGATCACGACGCCTTCCCGTGGCGCGCCACCGACTGGCGTGGGCGGCCGTGGCGTGAGGCTGTTGTCATCGAGGCGCATGTCGGCACCTTCACATCAGAGGGCACCTATCGCGCGATCATCGACAGGCTCGACCATCTCGTCGTGTGCGGCATCACCGCGCTGGAATTGATGCCGCTCGCCGATTTCGCTGGCACTCGCAACTGGGGCTATGACGGCGTCTTGTGGTACGCGCCCGACAGCGCCTATGGCCGGCCGGAGGATTTGAAGGCGCTGATCGACGCCGCCCATCAGCGCGGGCTGATGGTGATGTTAGATGTCGTCTACAATCATTTCGGCCCCGAAGGAAATTATCTCGGCCGCTATGCGCCCAACTTCTTCACTGACGCGCACACGCCCTGGGGCAGCGCGATCGATTATCGCGCCAAGCAAGTGCGCGACTTCGCGATCGGGAACGCGGTGCATTGGCTGCGCGACTACCGCTTCGACGGCCTGAGGCTCGACGCCGTCAACACCATCGTGGAGGCTGGCGAAATCCCGATCCTGCATGATCTCAGCGTCGCCGTCGGCAAGCTTGCGGCGGAGACCGGCCGGCACATCAACATGGTGCTCGAGAACAGCGATAATCGCGCCAGCCTGCTCGACGCCACCGAGGACCCGCCGCGCGGCAAATATCGTGGGCAATGGAACGACGACTATCACCACGTCTGGCACGTGATGCTGACCGGCGAGGCGCAAGGCTATTACGGCGACTACCAGAGTTCACCGCGCAGCGACCTCGCCCGGGCGCTCGCGTCCGGCTACGTCTACCAGGGCGAGGTCTCGGCCTTCTGGGGCGGCATCCACCGCGGCGAGCCGAGCGGCGCGCTGTCGCCGACCTGCTTCGTCAACTTCCTGCAGAACCACGACCAGATCGGAAATCGCCCCTTCGGCGACCGAATAGAGAGCCTCGCCGATCCCAGGGCCATCGAGGCCGCGCTCGCGATCACGCTGCTGGCGCCGATGACGCCGATGCTGTTCATGGGCGAGGAATGGGGCTCGAAGGCGCCATTTCCGTTCTTCTGCGATTTCCACGGCGATCTCGCCAACGCCGTCCGCAAAGGAAGGCGCGAAGAATATGCCTGGGCCTACGCCAAATATGGCGACGAGGTTCCCGATCCGCTGAAGCAATCGACCTTTCAATCGGCCGTGCTGGATTGGACCGAGTGCGACCGCGAGCCGGGAAGGACGCGGCTGGCGCTGGTCAGGAACCTGCTTGCGATCCGCCACCGCGAAATCACGCCGCGGCTTGCCGGCGCCAGCTTCGGCAACGCGCATGCAGACAACAGCCTGCTGACGGCACATTGGCGCATGGGCGAAGGCCGGCGGCTCTCGCTGACTGCCAATCTCGGGGACCGCGAGATCGCGGCGCCAAAAGACCGGCCTGCGGGAACTTTGATCTGGGGCAGTGCGTTGGACGATAACATCCCTCCTTGGTCGGTGTGCTGGCACGTCGGATAGAGAAATGCCCCCCGCGATTCCGATCGCGACCTATCGGTTGCAGCTCACCGCCGATTTCGACTTCGATGCCGCCGCCGAAGTCGTCTCCTATCTCAAGGCGCTCGGCATCACGCATCTCTATGCCTCGCCCTTCATGAAGGCGCGCAAGGGCTCGACCCACGGCTACGACATCGTCGATCACACCAAGTTCAATCCGGAACTCGGCGGCGAAGCCGGGTTCGAGCGCTTGAATGCGGCGCTGAAGCAGCACGATATCGGTTTGATCCTGGACTTCGTGCCCAATCATGTGGGCGTGCATTTCGATGACAATCCCTGGTGGCTCGACGTGCTCGAGTGGGGCCCCACCTCGCCGCGCGCGGCTTCCTTCGACATCGACTGGGAGCAATTGCCCTACCGCGCCCGCGGCGGCGTGCTGCTGCCGATCCTCGGCTCGTCCTATGGCCAGGCGCTGGAGCGCGGCGAGATCGAACTGCGCTACGATGCGGGCGAAGGCAGCTTTTCCGCCTGGTATTTCGAGCACCGCCTGCCGATCGCGCCGGAGCGCTATGGCGAGGTGCTGCGAACGATCGTGCGCGAAGCTGATGCGGCCGAGAGCGATGCCGGCAAGGGCATCCTCACGCTCGCGTCGCGCTATACGGGATTTCGCCATCCCAATCGGAAGGAAGCGCCCGCCTTCAAGGCCGAGCTGAAGGCGATCGCTGATGCCGCCGAGATCATCGCGCGCGGGCTATCGGCCTATCGCGCCGGCGAAGGCCGCCCGGCGCGGACGCTCGCACTGCATCATCTGCTCGAACGCCAGCACTACAAGCTCGGCCATTGGCGGCTTGCCTCCAGCGACATCAACTACCGCCGTTTCTTCGACATCAACAATCTCGCCGGCATCCGTGTCGAGGACGCCGCCACGTTCGAGGCGATCCACGTGCTCGTGCAGCGGTTGATCGCCGAAGGCAAGCTGCAGGGATTGCGGCTCGACCATATCGACGGCCTGTGCGATCCCGCGCAATATTGCCAGCGGCTGCGCCGCCTGATCCGTCATGCGCAAGGTGGCGCCGGCCGTTCTATCTGGTGATCGAAAAGATCCTCGGCGAGCACGAGAAGCTGCCCGCGCTTGCCGGCGTTCACGGCACCACCGGCTATGAATGGATGAACGCGATCACGCAAGCCTTGGTCGAAGGCAAGGGCCTGGAGCCGCTCGACGAGATCTGGCGGCAAATCAGCAACCGCTCGCCACGGATCGCGCCGGTGCTGAAAGAAGGAAAGCGCCGCGTGCTCGAGACGCTCTTGACCAGCGAGTTCACCGTGCTGTGGCGGCTGCTCGCGCGGATCGCGAACGGCCACTACTCGACCCGCGATTTTTCCGCCGACAGCCTGCGACAGGCGCTCGAGCTTTATGTGCTGCACTTCCCGGTCTATCGCACTTATCTCACTGCCTCCGGCCCGACGCCGCATGATCGCGCATTGATCGCCCACACGATCGAGCGGGCGCGCGCCGACTGGTTCGCCGCCGACGAAGGCATTTTCGATTTCCTCCAGGACGCGCTGACCATGGACCTGATCAAGCCCGGCCGCGCCGCCCACAGCGCGCCGCGCGTCCGGCGCTTTGCGCAGAAGGTGCAGCAGTTCACCGGGCCGATGATGGCAAAGTCATTGGAGGACACCACCTTCTACCGCTATCACCGCCTGCTCGCGCTGAACGAGGTCGGTGGCGATCCTGCCGCAAAAGCGTTGTCGATCGACGCATTTCACCAGATGATGCGCAAGCGCGCCAATGAATCGCCGCACGGCATGACCGCGACCGCGACCCACGACACCAAGCGCGGCGAGGACGCCCGTACCCGCATCATGGCGCTGGCGGAAATTCCCGGCGAGTGGACGAGCGCCGTATCGCGCTGGAAAGTCCTGAACGCGCCGCATCTTTTGGTCGACGGCGAATTTCGCGCACCGTCGGCGACCTCTGAGTACATGCTCTACCAGGCGCTGCTTGGCGCATGGCAGCCTGATGATCCCGACTTCCTCGCGCGCATGCAGGCCTATGCGCTGAAAGCCTCTCGCGAAGGCAAGCAGGAGACGAGCTGGCTCAATCCGAACCAGGCCTATGAGGCCGGGGTCAAGACGTTCCTCGAGCGCATTCTCGACCGTTCGCGTTCGGCCGAATTCCTGAACGCGCTGGAAACATTGGCGCGGCGGCTATCGCTATTGGGTGCCCTGAATTCGCTGAGCCAGCTCACGCTGAAGGCGACGCTTCCCGGCGTGCCCGACTTCTATGAGGGCACCGAGTTCTGGGATTTCTCCCTCGTCGATCCCGACAATCGCCGTCCGGTCGACTTCGCCGCACGCGCATCCGCGCTTGCCGCGCTCGACACGCCGGATTGGGGTCGGCTTGTGCAGGAATGGCCCGATGGTCGGCTGAAGCTCGCCTGGACCCGGCACCTGCTGCGGCTTCGCAGCGAACTACCGGACGTGTTCACGCAAGGCAACTATCTGCCGCTGGAGACGAGCGGACCACACCGCGATCACGTCATCGCCTTTGCGCGACAATGGGAACGCGACGCAGTCATCGTCGTCGCTGCAAAGTCCTTTGCGCCTTTCACCGAAGTCGGCCGTGTCTGGCCAAGCGCGAACGCTTTTGACGGCGCGGTCAGTATCAAGGGCTACGTCACCGATGCCGGCGAGAACGAGCTTCGGCTCTCCACGCTCTTCCGGCATTTGCCTGTTGCATCCCTCAAGGCAAAGGTCGTCGCCGCATCAAGGCCGGCACGAAAGCGCGTCCGCGCTTAGACTGAACGCATCAATTGCGTTTCGTCAGCAGCAGGCGGCCGCGATTGCGGATCGCGGTTTGCGCGACTTCGGCAAAGCGCTGCAGCAGCCAGGGCAAAGTCACTTCCACATTGACATTATCTTCGTTGACATCGACATGGCCGGTCGCGGCCTGCCCGAGCGCACGCACGCGAAAGATCATCCGATTGTCCTCCCAGCGCTCCTCGTCGACCTTGAGCACCGGCACGCTGTTCGCGGCGCGGGAGAGTCCCGTCTTCAAGCGACGCATCGCTTCCTCGCGGCCAAGGCTATGCGGAATCGAAACGACCAATGGAGCAGACATTGCAAAAATCCTCCCATGATCAACTGCATGTAGTGCCACCTCCGCCGAACAGAAGGCCGATACGTGCAGCGCAAAAGCCGGAACCTTCATGATTTAGGTTCGTTTTCCTCAAGAAGGGCAGAACGCAGCAACCAAGCCCTCCGGGCTGAGGAGAGACTTATATGTCACTTGGAACGATCATACTCATCATTCTGATCATCCTCTTGCTGGGCGGCTTCAGCGGCGTCGGCGGCGGACCGTTCTACGGCACCGGCTACTACGGCGGCGGCGGGCTTGGACTCGTGATCGTCATCCTGTTGATCCTGCTATTGCTCGGGAGGATCTGAGGCACACACGAATCCGCTGATTCGTTTCCCGTCATTGCGAGCGTAAGCGAAGCAATCCATCTCTCCGCACGTGGAGCGATGGATTGCTTCGTCGCTTCGCTCCTCGCAATGACGACTCGTAGAATCGTAGGGTGGGCACGCTTCGCTTTGCCCACCCTACTTCTTCGCCGCCAGCTTCTTCATCGCCGCCTTGATCGACGTGGCGGCATCGTCATAGCCATCCCAGGCCTTGCTCCTGGTGAGCAGCGACGGCACCGTGCGCACCGTGTATTTCTTCGGATCGAGATCGCCGCGCACCTGCGCCCAGGTCAGCGGCATCGAGACGGTGGCGCCCTCACGTGCGCGTGGCGACAGCGCGGCCACCGCGGTCGACATCCGGTCGTTGCGCAGATAGTCGAGGAAGATCTTTCCCTTGCGCAGCTTCTTCGACATGTTGAGCAGATATTGCTCGGGATCGTCATTGGCCATCCACTGGCAGATCGCCTGCGCGAACGCTTTGGCTTCTTTCCAGGTCACGCGGTCCTTCGCGCCATACAGCAACGGCGCCACGACATGCAGGCCCTTGCCGCCGGTGGTCTTGCAGAAGCTCTTGAGCCCGACCGCCGCCAGCCGCTGGCGCATGTCCTTGGCGGCCTCGATGACATCAGAAAATTCGACGTTCGGCGCGGGATCGAGGTCGAACACCAGCCGTCCCGGCGTGTCGTAGATATCGGGCGCACAATTCCAGGGATGCAGTTCGAGGCCGCCGATCTGCGCAACCGCCGCCAATCCCTCGACGCGATCGATCTGCACATAGGGCTTGCGATCACCGGAGACCTTTGCGAGCTCCAGCAGGTTCGACATGCCCTGCATCGCATGGCGCTGGAAGAACTTTTCGCCGTTGATGCCGTCGGGCGCGCGCACGATCGAGCACGGCCGGCCCTTGAGATGGGCGATCATCCATTCGCCGACCGTCTCGTAATAGCGCGCGAGATCGAGCTTGGTGACGGCCTCGCCGTCGAAGGCGTCGGGCCACAGCTCCTTGTCGGGCTTCGAGATCACGACGCCCATGACGACAGAGGATTTATCCGCCGCCGATTTCGCAGCTTTCGCCGCAACCCTGCCCGGCTTCGGTTCGGCAATCTCGGTCTTGGCCGGCTCTTCGGCCTCCACCTCCTTGGCCGGCTTGTCCTGGCGCAGTCCCTTGAACGCGGCCTGCCGGATATTGCCGCCCTCGGTCCAGCCGGCGAATTCGATCTCGGCAACGAGGTCGGGCTTCAGCCAGTGAATATCGCGGGTCTTGCGCGGCGCATTCTCGCCGCCGAACGGGCTCTCGCTGGATTCGTGCGCCTTCAGCACCGGCAGCAGCCGGCGGACCTTGTCCTGGCCGAAGCCGGTGCCGACAATGCCGACAAAGGCGAGATGATCGCCGCGATAGACGCCGGCCATCAGCGAGCGGAATTTTCCGCTGGTGGTCTTCCAGCCGCCCAGCACGACTTCGTGACCGGCACGGCATTTCGCCTTGGTCCACAGCTCGGAACGGCCGGAGCGATAGGGCGCATCCAGCTTCTTGGAGACGATGCCCTCCAGCGCCAATTTGCAGGCCGACTGCAGCACCGCATCTCCGCTGCTCTCGAAATGCTCGACATAGTGGATCAGCTTGCCCTTGCCTTTTCGTGCTTCCAGAAGCCGCTTCAGCCGCGCCTTACGCTCGGCGAGCGGCAGCGCACGCAGATCCTCATTCTCGGCGAAAAGCAGGTCGAAGGCATAGAAGATCAGATCGTCGGTCTTGCCGTCCGAGATCGCCGCCTGCAGCGTCGAGAAATCCGGTGTGCCGTCCTTGTCCAGCGCGACGATCTCGCCGTCAACAATCATATCCGGCAGCTTGCCGCCCTCTTTCGCGATCGCATCGAACTTGTCGGTCCAGTCGAGGCCCTTGCGGGTCTTGAGCGTGGCCTCGCCGTCTTCGACGCGCAATTGCACGCGGTAGCCATCGAACTTGATCTCGTGACACCAGCCCGCACCGCCGGGCGGACGGTCGACAGGCGTGCAGAGCTCTGGCGCAACGAAGTCCGGCATCGCCTCGACCTTCTTCGCCTCGATCTTCTTGGCTTTGGCGGAAGCGCGCGATTTGGATACCAGCGTTTTGGGCGCCGGCGCTTTCGTCCTCGGACGCGCCGCACTGGTCTCCTCCCGGTTGGATTGCCAGACGGCATCGGCCTTCGCCCTCGCGCGGCCATTCTTTGCCAGCATGAACGGCTTCGGCGCCCTGCCCTTGCCGGCCGCGATCTGCTCCATCGTGCGGCCTGAAGCGACCGAACGGTCCTCATCGAGGATGCTTTCTCCGTCCTCGCTGGCGTATTCGTCGCGGTGCTTGATCAGAAGCCAATTGGTGCGCTTGCCGCCGAAGCGATCGCCGCGCATCCGCACCAGCACCCAGCTTCCATGCAGCTTGCCGCCGTCCAGGGTGAACTTCAGGTCGCCCTTCTTGAACCCGGCGTCGGGATCGTCCGATTCCCAATAACCGCGATCCCACAGCATCACGGTGCCGCCGCCATACTGGCCTTCCGGAATGGTGCCTTCGAAATCGCCGTAATCGAGCGGATGGTCCTCGACTTCGACCGCAAGCCGCTTGTCGTGCGGATCGAGCGAGGGCCCCTTGGTCACCGCCCATGACTTGAAGACCCCGTCCATTTCGAGACGGAGGTCGTAATGCAGCCGCGTGGCGTCATGCTTCTGGATCACGAAGCGCCGGTGTTTGGACGGCGCGACCTTGACCTCGCCGGAGGGCTCCTCGGTCTTGGAGAAGTCGCGCTTCTTGCGGTAGGTGGACAGGTTTCTCTGCAGCACGGGTGCACCTCACGCAAATGGCCGCCGCCTTACGCGACGGTATATACCAGGAACCAAAACCCCTCGCATCGGTTGAAGTTCCCATACTCTGCAATATCTGGAGAATGTAATGGCTCCTCGCGCCTATTGGAAAGGCACCTTGAAGCTCTCGCTGGTGGCGTGCCCGGTGCTGCTGTATCCGGCCTCGACCTCGGTTGCGAAAACCCGCTTCCACATGATCAACAAGGAGACCGGCAACCGTTTGAAGCAGCAGATGGTAGATGCCGAGACCGGCGACGTCGTCGAAGCCGACCAGAAGGCGCGCGGCTATGAGCTCCGAAAAGGGAAATATGTCGAGATCGAACCGGAGGAGCTCGAGTCCGTCCAGATCGAGAGCAACCATACCATTGATATCGAAAGCTTCGTGCCCAGGGACGAGATCGACAAGCGCTATCTCAACCATCCTTATTACATCGCGCCCGACGGCAAGGCTGGCGTCGACGCTTTCGCTGTGATCCGCGACGCGATGAAGGACCAGGAGCGCGTGGCGCTGGCGCGCATTGTGCTGACCAACCGCGAGCACGTCATGGCGATCGAGCCGCTCGGCAAGGGCCTGCTCGGCACCACCTTGCGTTACCCTTACGAGCTGCGCGACGAGGATGATTATTTCGACGAGATCAAGACGCCGAAGATCACCAAGGACATGGTCGAGCTGGCCGGCCACATCCTCGACAGCAAGGCCGCCCATTTCGACCCTTCGAAATTCAAGGACGACTATGAGGACGCGCTGAAGGCGCTGGTGCGGCGCAAGGCGGCCGGCAAGCCGATCGAGGCTGCGGAGCCCGAGGAGCGGCCGAGCAACGTCGTCAACCTGATGGATGCGCTGAAGCAGAGTCTGAAGGGCCGCTCGGCGGCCAAGAAACGCGGCCATTCCACCTCCCGCCGCCAGGCATCGCACCGCCGCGCGCCGCGGAAAGCCCATCGCTCGACGGCACGCGCACGCAAGGCGGGGTAACGGCAATCGCCATGAAGGCGAAATAATCGTCACCACCGTCATTGCGAGCGAAGCGAAGCAATCCACTCCCACCCGACTCGCGGCGGCAATGGATTGCTTCGCTTCGCTCGCAATGACGGCGGAGCGTAAAACTATCGCTTCGCCTTCCGCTTCTTTGCGGCCTTCCGCTTCTTCGTCGTTTTCTTCTTGGAAGTTTTCTTCTTTGACGCCTTCTTCGGGACTTTCCTGCCTTTGGCGCGTGCTTCCGAAAGTCCGATCGCGATCGCCTGTTTGCGGCTCTTGACCTTGCGGCCCGACCGGCCGCTCTTCAACGTGCCGGCCTTGCGCTTCTTCATCGCGCGCCTGACGTCGCCGGATGCTTTCCTGGAATATTTTCGTGCCATTGGCGTATCTCCCGATTGAGGGAGATTAATTTCCTCATCCCGAGAAAGTTCCGCCTCTGCAACCCGCTTCAGTCCGCCGCGCGCAAGCGATAACCGATACCAGTTTCCGTCAGCACGAATTGCGGACGCTCGGGGTCGGCTTCGATCTTCTGGCGAAGCTGACGGACATAGACGCGAAGATATTGCGCGTCGGTGAGTTCGTCCCACAATTCCTTCAACAGGAAACGATGCGTCAGCACCTTGCCGGCGTGCTGCACCAGCACACGGAGCAGGTCATACTCCTTCGGCGACAGCTTCACTTCGCGATCGCCGACCTTGACGATACGGCGCACGAGGTCGACCGAGAGATCGCCGGTGCGAAACACCGGCCGCTCACCCTGCACCTGCAATTGATGGCGCAGCGCCGCGCGCAAGCGTGCCAGCAGCTCATCCATCCCGAACGGTTTGGTCAGATAGTCGTCGGCGCCGAGGTCGAGCGCTTGCACCTTGCCCGCCTCGTCGCCGCGGCTCGACAGCACCACGATCGGCACGCTTTCGTTGCGCGCGCGGATCATGCGCAGGAGGTCATGGCCCTGGATATCAGGCAGGCCGAGATCGAGGATGATCAGCGCCGGCCCCTGGGCGAGCATCTCCAGCCCGGCTTTGCCATTGGAGGCTTCGAGAATCTCGTAGCCCTGCGTGTTCAGCCCCATGCGCAGCAATTTTCGGATCGGCGGCTCGTCATCGATGACCAGGACCTTGATCGGTGTTGCATTCATGCGGCGGTATCCAGCACAGCGGTAGCCGCCGGGATCGGCAGCCGGATTGTCAACACGGCGCCGCTCCGGTCGGTGCGGTTGGCGGCCGAGATCGTGCCATGCATGGCTTCGACGAATCCGCGGGAGATCGCAAGACCGAGGCCAGTGCCGGGGCGGACATGATCGCCCTTTTGCACGCGGTAGAACTTGTCGAAGATGCTTTCGAGCTCGGCCGGCGGAATGCCGCTGCCCTCGTCCATGACCTGCAGCACGATCGCATCCCGATCCTGCCAGCCGCGGATCGAGATCGTGGTGTCGGCAGGGGCGTATTTCGCCGCGTTGTCGAGCAGGTTGAACAGCACCTGCTCGAACAGCACCGCGTCGAGCTCCAGCATCGGCAGATCGGCGGCGAGATCGAGCGAAACCTTGTGCCGCACCAGGATCTTGCCGGCGCGGCGCAGCGCGCTGCCGACGATTTCGCCGACATCATGCCGCGCCGTGTTCGGCACGATGGCGCCCGATTCGAGCTTGGTCATGTCGAGCAGATTGGCGATGAAGCGGTTCAGCCGTTCGGACTCGTCGATCACGGTCGCGATCAGATCGTGCTTCTGCGCATCCGTGAGGTTGCCGCCGAGATCGCGCATGGTCGAGGCGGCGCCGAGCACGGAAGCCAGCGGGGTCTTCAGATCATGCGAGATCGACGTCAGGAGCGCCGAGCGCAGGCGTTCGGATTCAACCGTTCGCTTGACCTTGTCCATGTCCTCGACCAGCAGCACGCGCTCGATCGCGAGCGCGCCCTGGTCGACCAGCGCATCCAGGAGCCGCCGCTGGTCCGGCGTCAGCAGCGGACCGGTCTTGTCATTGTCGATGCCGATGGCACCGATCAGTCCGCGGCCGGTCCGCATCGGCAGGAACAGGCGCTTGGCACCAGGCAGCGTGTCCGAGCCGCGACCGGCCGGCCGATCGTTGGACCAGGCCCAGTTCGCGGCCGCGAGATCGGCGTCGTCGAGCTGGTCTTCCGGCGGATAGCCGGCCTTCACCACAAGCAGCCCGTCTTCCGGCAGCAGCAGCACCACGCGCACCTTCAGCATCAGCGCGATCTGATAGGCGGTCGCCCACAGCACGTCGTCCAGCGTCGCGGTGCCCGCGAGCTTGCGGCTGAAGGCGTAAAGCCACTCGGTCATGCGCACGCGGCTGATCGCGGTATCGGCCTGCACCCGCACCCGCGCGGCGACATTGGAGACCAATAGCGCGATCAGCATGAAGAAGAAGAACGCCGCGATATTGGTCGGGTCGGTGATCGTGAAGGTGTAGACCGGCGGCAGGAAGAAGAAATTGTAGCACAGCGAAGCCACGACGCTCGCGAGCAATGACGGCCACAGGCCATAGCGCACGGCCACCACGACAACCGCGGTGAGGAACACCAGATCGACGTTCTCGACGCCGAAGCGCGGATGAACCAGCGTGGCGGCGCCGAGCCCCAGGCCGACGATCAGGAGCGAGTGCAGGTAAGGCCTGAGGTTGAACGGCTCGGTCCGCGCCGCCGTCTGCACCGCCGGCCCTCTCTCTAGGCCGGCAGGCAGATCCTCGCCGGCGATGACATGCACGCTGATGTTGCCGGAGCGCCGTACCAGCTCGTGCACCACCGAGCCGCGCAGGATCTCGAACCAGCGCGAACGCGACGATTTTCCGATCACGACATGCGTGACGTTGGTGGACTGCGCAAAATTGATCAGATCATCCGCGATATGCCGATGCACGGCGGGAATCGTCAGCGCCTCGCCGCCGAGCGATTCGGCAAGCCGCATCGTATCGGCGAGCCGGTCGCGCTGCTCGTCAGAGAGCTGCAGGCTACGCCGGGTTTCGATGCTGATCGCGGTCCAGGGCGCGTGCAGGCGATCAGCAAGCCGCTTGGCGTAGCGCACGAGGCCGGCGGCGCGCGGATCCTCGCTGACGCAGACCAATATGCGCTCGCCCGCGGCCCAGGGACCGGCGATGGCATTGGCCTGCATGTGGTTGAGCAATTGCTCATCGACCCGCTCGGCCGTGCGCCGCAGCGCCAGTTCGCGCAGCGCGGTCAGGTTGCCGGGCGAGAAATAATGCTGAAGCGCCCGCTCCGCCTGCTTGGGCACATAGACCTTGCCCTCCTTCAATCGCTGGATCAGGTCGTCGGGCGGTAGATCGATCAGCTCGATCGCGTCGGCGCGGTCGAAGATCGAGTCGGGCACCGTCTCGCGCACCCGCACATGCGTGATCTGGGCTATGACGTCGTTGAGGCTTTCGATGTGCTGGATGTTGACGGCGGTGTAGACGTCGATGCCGTGGGAGAGCAGTTCCTCGACGTCGAGATAGCGCTTCGGATGCCGGCTGCCGGGCGCGTTGGTGTGGGCGAGTTCGTCGACGATGGCAAGCTGCGGCCGGCGCGCGATCAGCGCATCCAGGTCCATCTCCTCGAGCACTTGGTCCTTGTAGGTGATCCGCTTGCGCGGCATCACCTCGAGCCCCTGCAGCAGCGCCTCGGTCTCGGCCCGGCCGTGGGTCTCGACGAGACCTACCACGACGTCGGCGCCGCCCTTGAGCTTGGCATGCGCGCTCTGCAGCATCTCGTAGGTCTTGCCGACGCCAGGGGCGGCGCCGACGAAGATCTTCAGCCGCCCGGAAGCATCGTTCTCTCGCCGGGCGGCTTCCAATAGCGCGTCCGGCGAGGGTCGCTTCTCAAGGTCGCGATGCTCATTTGCCATAGGCCAAATATAGTCGCGTCACGCCATTCGGCCTAGCCGCCTTTATTTCGAAGCGCCATCCAGGGCGAGGTTGAGCGCCAGGACATTCACCCGCGGCTCGCCCAACACGCCGATGAAGCGGCCCTTGGTGTTGGGTTCGACGAGCTGGCGGACCTGCTGCTCCGGCAGGTTGCGCGCTTTTGCCACCCGCGGGACCTGGAAGAGCGCCGCCTCCGGCGAAATGTCGGGATCGAGGCCGCTTCCCGAGGTGGTGACGAGGTCGATCGGCACCGGCTGGGACGGATTTTCCGCCTTCAGCTTCTCGACATCCTCCTTGATCCGGTCGTTCAGCGCCTTGCTGGTCGGGCCAAGGTTGGAGCCGCCGGAATTCGCCGCGTTATAGGGCGCAGGCACGGTCTTGGAGGAATCGTTCGGATCAGGCGCCAGCGTCGCTGACGGCCGGCCGTGGAAATATTTGTCCTCCTTGAACTCCTGCCCGATCAGGGCGGAGCCGATGACCTTGCCGTCCTTCTCGATCAGGCTGCCCTGAGCCTGGGACGGAAAGATCACGCCGGCGATGGCGGTGATAGCCAATGGATAGGCGAGGCCCGTGACCGCCGTCAGCAACAGCAGAAGGACGATGGCGGGACGAATTTCTCTAAGCATGTTACGTCTCCAAAGTGTTCTCCGTCATTGCGAGGAGCGAAGCGACGAAGCAATCTATGGTTCAGCACGGGGAGAGATGGATTGCTTCGCGGAGCTTGTCATCGGGCGGCGCTACGCGCCGACCCGGTGGCTCGCAATGACGGTGTTCATTAAGCCAGGTGCAAGGCAGCGACCACTAGGTCGATCGCCTTGATGCCGATGAAGGGGATGATGATGCCCCCTAAGCCATAGATCATCAGGTTGCGGCGGAGCAGCGCGCCGGCGCCGATCGCGCGATAGGCCACGCCCTTCAGCGCCAGCGGGATCAACGCGACGATGATCAGCGCGTTGAAGATGATCGCCGACAGGATGGCGCTCTGCGGGCTCGAAAGACCCATGATATTCAGCACGCCGAGCTGCGGGTAGAACGCCAGGAACATCGCCGGGATGATCGCGAAATATTTCGCGACGTCGTTCGCGATCGAGAACGTCGTCAGCGCACCGCGCGTCATCAGGAGCTGCTTGCCGATCTCGACCACCTCAATGAGCTTGGTCGGGTTAGAGTCGAGATCGACCATGTTGCCGGCTTCGCGCGCTGCTTGCGTGCCGGTGTTCATGGCGACGCCGACGTCAGCCTGCGCGAGCGCGGGCGCGTCGTTGGTGCCGTCGCCGCACATCGCCACCAGCTTGCCCTTGGCCTGCTCGTCGCGGATCAGCTTGAGCTTATCCTCGGGGGTTGCCTGCGCCAGGAAGTCGTCGACGCCGGCTTCGGCCGCGATCGCCGCCGCAGTCATCGGATTGTCGCCGGTGATCATCACGGTGCGGATGCCCATGCGGCGCAGTTCGGCGAAACGCTCGCGGATGCCGCCCTTGACGATATCCTTGAGGTGGATGACGCCGAGCAGCCGGCCGTCCTTCGCCACGGCGAGCGGCGTGCCGCCCTCCTTGGCGATCTCGTCGGCGATGCTCTGCAGTTCGCGGGCCGCGTCGGTGTTGACGTTGGCCTGGATGGCGCGGACCGCATTGCCGCTTGACAACGACTGCGCGGTGCCGCCGCCGATATAGTTGAGGATCGCATCCACCGCGCCCTTGCGGACCGCGGACGAGCCGGCATCGATGCCGCTCATGCGGGTCTGTGCGGTGAACGGCACGAAGGTCGCGGCGAGCTCATGCATCTCGCGGCTGCGGATGCCGTATTTTTCCTTGGCCAGCACGACGATGGAACGGCCTTCCGGCGTTTCGTCGGCGAGCGAGGCGAGCTGCGCGGCATCGGCGAGTTCCTGCTCGGTGACGCCACGCACCGGACGGAACGCGGTCGCCTGGCGGTTGCCGAGCGTGATGGTGCCGGTCTTGTCGAGCAGGAGCGTGTCGACGTCGCCGGCGGCTTCCACCGCGCGGCCCGACATCGCCAGCACGTTGAAGCGCACCAGACGGTCCATGCCGGCGATGCCGATCGCCGAGAGCAGCGCGCCGATCGTGGTCGGGATCAGCGTCACGAACAGCGCCACCAGCACCACGACCGAGATCGAGCCGCCGGCATAGGACGCATAGCTCGGGATCGTCACGGTCGCGAACACGAAGATGATGGTGAGGCCGGCCAAGAGGATGTTCAGCGCGATCTCGTTCGGCGTCTTCTGCCGCTCGGCGCCCTCGACCAGGCGGATCATGCGGTCGATGAAGGTCGAGCCTTGCGCCGCGGTGATGCGGACGCGGATCCAGTCGGACAGCACCTGCGTGCCGCCGGTCACCGCCGAACGGTCGCCGCCGGATTCACGGATGACGGGCGCGGACTCGCCGGTGATCGCGGCTTCATTGACCGAGGCCACGCCTTCGATCACCTCGCCGTCGGAGGGGATGATGTCGCCGGCCTCGACCAGCACGATGTCGCCGACCTTGAGCGTGGTGCCGGGAACGAGGCGATAGTTCCGCCCCGAACCATCCAGCAGCTTGGCCTGGCTCTCGGTGCGGGTCTTCTTCAGCGAATCCGCCTGCGCCTTGCCGCGGCCCTCGGCGACGGCTTCGGCGAAATTGGCGAACAGCACCGTGAACCAGAGCCAGAGGATGATCTGGAAGGTGAAGCCGAGGCCCTCCGCGCCGGTAGCAAGGTCGCGCAGGAAGATCACCGTGGTGAGCGCGGCGACGATCTCGACCACGAACATCACGGGGTTCTTCGCCATCAGCCGCGGATTGAGCTTGACGAAGGACGATTTGATCGCAGGTACGAGGATTTTCGGGTCGAGCATGGTCGACGCGCTCACCTGCTTTTGCAGTTTCATGGTTTCCATGGATGTGACTCCAATCAATTCGATCAGAACAGGGTGTTGGCGTTCATGGCGAGGTGCTCGACGATCGGTCCGAGCGCCAGCGCCGGGAAGAAGGTGAGACCGCCGATGATCAGGATCACGCCGACGACAAGGCCGACGAACAGGCCGCCGGTGGTCGGGAACGTGCCCGCCGACGGGGGGACCGACTTCTTCTGCGCCAGCGAACCTGCAATCGCCATCGCCGGCACGATCATGAAGAAGCGGCCGACGAACATCGCGCTGGCGAGCGTCAAGTTGTAGAAGAAGGTGTTGCCGGTCAGGCCTGCGAAGGCGGAGCCGTTATTGCCGGTCGCCGAGGTGAAGGCATAGAGCACCTCGGTGAAGCCATGCGGGCCGGCGTTCGCCATCGAGGCCACCGCGGACGGCAGCACCACGGCAACCGCGGTCCAGCCGAGATACATCAGCGGCAGCACCAGGATCGCGAGCATCGCCATCTTGACCTCGCGCGCCTCGATCTTCTTGCCGACATATTCCGGTGTGCGGCCGACCATCAGGCCGGCGACGAAGATCGCCAGCACGACGAACAGCAGCATGCCATAGAGACCGGCGCCGACACCGCCGACGATGATTTCGCCGAGCTGCATGTTGATCAGCGGGATCATGCCGCCAAGCGCGGTGAAGCTGTCATGCATGGCGTTGACCGCGCCGCAGGAAGCGGCGGTGGTGACGACTGCGAACAGCGAGGACGCAACGATGCCGAAGCGGACTTCCTTGCCTTCCATGTTGCCGCCGGAGAGCCCCAGCGCATGCAGCGCGGTGGTGCCGTTGGCCTCGGACCAGTAGCAGATAGAAACGCCGGCGATGAACAGCACGCCCATCACCGCGAGGATCGCCCAGCCCTGGCGCTGGTTGCCGACCATGCGGCCGAACACGTTCGTCATGGCGGCGCCAATCGCGAAGATCGAGATCATCTGCACGAAGTTCGACAGCGCGGTCGGATTCTCGAACGGATGCGCAGCATTGGCGTTGAAGAAGCCGCCGCCATTGGTGCCGAGCATCTTGATCGCAACCTGCGAGGCCACGGGGCCGACCGCGATCGTCTGCTTGGCACCTTCGAGCGTGGTCGCATCGACATACGGCCCGAGCGTCTGCGGCATGCCCTGCGACACCAGGAACAGCGAATAAACGATGCAGATCGGCAGCAGGATGTAGAGCGTGCAGCGCGTGATATCGACCCAGAAATTCCCGATCGTGCGCACCGACGCGCGCGCGAAGCCGCGGATCAACGCCACCGCGAGCACGATGCCGGTCGCAGCCGAGAGGAAGTTCTGGTGCGTCAGGCCAAGCATCTGGACCAGGTACGACACCGTGCTCTCGCCGCCGTAGTTCTGCCAGTTGGTGTTGGTGAGGAAGGAGACCGCAGTGTTGAACGACAGATCGGGGGCGACGGCGGCCTGGTCCGCCGGATTGAACGGCAACATGGCCTGCAACCGCATCACGCCGTAGATGATCAGGAAGCCGCCGATATGAAACAGCAGCATGGCGACCGTATAGGTCAGCCAGTGCTGTTCACGCCTTTCGTCGACGCCGCTGATCCAATAGAACCCGCGCTCGACCGGGCGCAGCACCGGCGACAGGAAGGTCGCCTCGCCGTTGAAGACGCGCGTCATGTACCAGCCGAGCGGCTTGACCAGCGCGACGACGATCGCGCAGTAGAGGATAATTTGAAACCAGCCGATGGCGGTCATGGCATTAAACCTTTCGAATGGGCTTTGAGCGCAGCAGCATGGCAAGCACGCCGACCAACAGGATGGTC
Organism: Bradyrhizobium sp. Leo170; assembly: GCF_004296405.1. Classification (GTDB taxonomy): domain Bacteria; phylum Pseudomonadota; class Alphaproteobacteria; order Rhizobiales; family Xanthobacteraceae; genus Bradyrhizobium. Next base: position 3,755 of record NZ_PSRR01000050.1, on the reverse strand, counting down.
AGCGCCGCATCTGCCACGAGAAGCTGGCCGATCATGAACATGGCGTTGATCAAAACCGCTCAGGGCGCAGCAGCGCATAGGTGAGGTAGAAGAGAAGGCCGAGCGAGACGAGGCCGGCGAGCGAATAGTCGAAGATCATGGCGCGCCCCCTCACAGCCGTTCGCAGGCGTAGGCGTAGCCTATGCCGGCTGCGAAAAATGCCGCGATGAGCACCAGCATGACGAGATCAAGCATTGGAGGCTCCTATGCATAACGGGCCGACAAAAGGCCCGTTTTGGTTCCGAGGTGAGGTGCCACCCGCCGCATAGGTTTTCGAGATGTAGGCTGCGCGGATGTTATAGGAATCTTATAAAGATCGCTGTCGTCCCGGCTGATCCGGGATCCATAACGAACGCTGTCCATGTTGCGCAAAGTGGGACTGCCACACTGCCACAGTGCGCTTCCAAACCAGAGTGGTGATTGTGGGTCCTGCGTTCGCCAGGACGAGGCGTGACGTTCCCCCGTCGCGCTTCCTGCCCATCTTTATGGAATCCTTATATTTCCGGTCGCCGTCCCGTCTCGTTTTCAAATGGCGTTTTGACCACCTTTGACGTGCGGCATTTCGTCAAGCCGCATGATCGATGGGTCTCGCCATGTCACTGCTTTCAGAACCCTTGACCGCCGACCTCAGCCATCGGCTGCGGGACGCCGGTAGAGTGACAGTCGAACTGATGTCCGACCTCGTCCGCGACTGTTGCCGGCGCTTTCCCTCACAGGGGCAACGCGCCAAGACTGCGCGCGTCGAGGGATTGATCAAACTGGGCGCGTGGACCGATGCTGCGCTGGCGCTGCTCGACCTCGAATTGCCGCAATGGCAGGTCCGTCGCCTCGCCTATGACGACGGCGAATGGTACTGCTCGCTGTCGCGCGAACGCGAACTGCCCGACTGGCTCGATCAATCGATCGAGACGCATCACGCCGACCTGGCGCTCGCCATCCTCTGCGCGTTCGTCGAGGCACAGCAGATCACCGCGCCGTCGAGCAGGCCCAGCGTGCCGAGCGTCGAGCGTCATGCTGATGGCTTCTACCAGCCGATGCTGAGCGACAATTTCGCCTGAGCAATCCCGTGCAGCCGTTGCCAAACCTGCCGCAAAAACTGAAATCGGCCCAGGTCCTGGTTCGATTTGTGTTTCGGTTGCTGATCCTGACTGGTTTCGCGCTGTTCGGGAGCGTCGGCTTTGGCCGTAGCCTCATAGCGCGACTCTGGATGTCCGTCGTGCTCTGTGCGGTCATCGCCCTGATGCGGCGGGAGCAATTCATGGGCACTGACCTCAACCATTGGGACGAGATGGCAGCCTATGCCGCGCTTTGCGCGCTCGTCTCGGCCACCGGCTGGTAATCCTACGATGGGCCTAGCGACCTTATAGGTCTCTTATGAGATCGGTTACCCGCCCTCCTCGATTTCATATCCACCCGCAAAGATATTGAACGCGTTACCAAGTCTCGAGAGGGAATCACAAAAATGAAACTCGTGAACATAGAACTCGACGAACCTCCATCGTGTAGCTCCGCGTCGACCATCGTCTTTATCGGAAGAAACCGGCGCGGCCAGTGGGTCGCCCAGGAACAGAACGGCCTCTACGGCGGGCTGTTCGTCAATCGCGCCCAGGCCGTCAAGTACGCGCTGTTCGAGAACGGGCATCATCCAGAAACCATCGTCGAACTGTCGCGCGAATTCGAACTCGACATGAACAGAAGTTCCTCTCCCGCGCCCTCGCAACCAACAGCCACGCGACGCGTCGCCTGATCCGGTTCGCGGCCCATATTCAGGAGGAGTCAGATGATGCAGCCTTGTTTAGTTGCCGACCGCGACCAGGTCGTCGATACGATGATCACGCTGACGCACCTGTCGAACCTGCACCGCACGATCATCGCGGGAAGTGGAGCCATGGAGCTCTATCTTTCGCTGCGCCGGCGCGGCTTCGTTCAGGTCGCGACATCTGCAACATGCCGACTGCCCAGGAGGCAGCATAGCATCGGCCTGCTGACAGGCGAAAAAACCCTGGCGGCGATCGAGGCGGCGCTGCTGGAAATCTCGCAGTTCCTCAGCGCCAACGCCACCATTGCGATCCTGATCGACTCCCGTGAAGGCGAATTCTGCCTCAACATCCGAAGGAAGCTGGAGCAGATGGGCTTTCGGATCGAGGCAGGCGTGAGGTGCCAACGCGGCCTCGTGCTTGCCGCTCACCGCCAGGGTTTCGCGCAAATGGAAAGAGCGGCGTGAATCGCAAAGCGTTTGCGCGGCTGGGAAGGCGCTACGAATGCAATCGCAGGATCCGGTTGAATGGCACAGCAGACTGCTGCGCGCCTGGCAATTGGCGCTCCTGCGCTTTGCCGTAACGCTCGATAATGCCGATCGGTTGAACGTGATGGCGGTTGCCGCCGAGATCGACCGCGGCGGCCGCAGCTATGAGGAGCAAGCGAATTTCGGCTTCTTCCGCAAGATCAGTGCCGACCTTTGCAACGCCATTCTGCAGCAGAACGATGCCGCCGATACCACTTTGCGTCAGTATCTTGAGCGGATCGAGGATCCGCGCCTGAAGCGGGCATTCGCAAGCGCTGTCGAAATCGAAATCGATGCGGCGCCGCCGCGCGTCAGGACGCCTAAGGTCGACAATGGACTATGGCGAGGATTGGCATCGCGCAACCATGCTCCACTGCCCGGTACACGCTCACACGCCGCCAAATATTGAACGCGGTGCCTATTCCGAAGGACGACAACATGAAACCAGATTGGCTCACGGGCTACGTCCCCGACCTTCCAACACCGTTCGATGAGGATGGTGAAGTCGATTTCGACGCCTTTGCGCGTCTATGCGAGCGTCAGATCGCATCCGGGGCCAGCGCGATCGTGGTCGGCGAGACCACGGGCGAAGCGCCGACCCTGGCGACGGGAGAGAAGGCTGGCCTCGTTCGCCGCGCCGTCGAGGTCGCGCATGGCCGCGTCCGCGTCATCGCCGGCGCCGGATCCAACGCGACGGATCGCGCGGTGGAACTGACGCGTCAGGCGGAAGCCGCCGGTGCCGATGCCGTGCTCTCGGTGGTCCCCTATTACAACAAGCCGATGCAGGCTGGAATCTTCGTGCATTTCCGCGCGGTTGCCGAGGCGACCGCGCTTCCGGTCATCCTGCACGACACTCCCTCGCGCACGCTTCGCGAACTCTCCGACGCGACGCTTAAGCGCCTCGCTGAATCCGAGCAGTTCATCGGATTGCGCGACAGCAGCGGCGATGTCGGACGCCTGGTCCGCATACGCACGTCGTTGCCGCCGCACTTCCGCTTGCTGTCAGGCGATGACTTGACCGCGCTGCCGTTCATGGCCGCCGGCGGTCATGGTTGCATCTCCGCGGTGGCGAACCTCGTGCCGGAACTGTGCCAAGCGGTTCTTGCAAGCCTTAGGGAAGGACGACCGCAATCGGCCAGGTATCTGTTCAGCCGCCTGGTGCCGATTGCCGGACTGCTCGCGGCCGAGCATCCGGCGGCGCTGAAATACGCGCTGTCGCTGCTTGGGCTGATCCGGCCGAGTACGCGCCTGCCGATCGTCCAGTTGAACGACGCGGCCAGGACCGAGGTCGCGAAGGCGATTGCCGACCTCGGCGATGAAGAATGGTCTGGCGTGGAGGATACTTTGCCCGCCGCGCCGGCGCGCCACCAGCGAACGAAGCGATCGTAGCAAGTTGTGTAGGCTAATTTGAAGCACAGGCATCCGGCCGGGG
>NZ_PSRR01000049.1 GCF_004296405.1 Bradyrhizobium sp. Leo170 | reverse complement strand
CCACCCCATCAACCACAGGCATATGTGATGTAAAACGCTGTGGCCGCCCGTTCGCGCCGCAACCAACATTTGTGGTTATGGGTCCCGGCTCAAGGCCGGGACGGCGAATTAGGCCGAGCGCTGTTGCTGCTGCTGCGCGGTCATCACGATGCGCACGAGGTCGGCGGCGTTCCTGGCGCCGAGCTTCTTCATGATGTTGGCGCGATGGTCTTCGATCGTGCGCGGGCTGATGCCGAGGTGACGTCCTGCTTCCTTGTTGGAAGCGCCCGCCGTGAATTGTTCCAGCACCTCGCGCTCACGCCGCGTCAATGGCTCGCGTCCCGGAAAATGCAGCGTCGCGATCCGCGATGCGGAACTGTCGGCCTGCCGCCGCGTATAGGCGCCGATCGCCTCATCGAGGCGGGCGACGATTTCGCTGCCGCGGAACGGTTTCTCGATGAAGTCAAGCGCGCCGTTCTTGATGGCGCTGACGGCCATCGCGATGTCGCCCTGTCCCGAGATCATGAAGATCGGCGCCGGATAATCCTCGCCGTGCAGTTCCCTTAGAATATCGAGGCCGGATTTGCCGGGGATGTGCACGTCGAGCAGGATGCAGGCCGGCGTCCTGGTTCGCGCGACCGACAACAGCGCCGCGCCGTCGGCAAAACAGATCACCTGATAGCCGGCTGCGGACAGGACCATCGAAAGCGTGTCGCGGACGGCGGGATCGTCGTCGACTACGAAAATCTCCCCGCGGGAGGGGGCACTCTCAGCCATAGGTCATTCGTCCCTGAGTGGTGAAACCTGCAAACCGAACAATGGCTCCAATCGACATCGCACCGAACTGGCCCGTATTTGTACGGGACGACGGCTTAACGCACAAGTAGCACCGGGGTCCCTAAAGATAGGCCACCGTGGAGAATGCGCATGCAGAAAGCTGCAAAAAGCGATATCGTCATTGAGGCCGTCGACGGAAACGACGCCTATCAATCAATCGTCTCGGACCTGATGTGTCTGATCGGGCAGGTGCAGGCGAGCCTGTTGCGGATTGAGAGCGCGATCGCCTGCGAAACCTCGCCTGCTTCCACTGACGCCGCCGACACCGGCATTATCGTGCTTGATGACGTCACGCCCCGCTACGCCAAAGCGGGGGCGGTGCTGAAGGCATGCGACGCCGGCCTTGGCGCGGCCCTCGAGTTCCTGCTCGAGGCCAAGGCAATGGAGCACCGCCTGAACTAGAGATTCTTGTTTTGACGCGTTTTCTTCACGCGAACCGGTGTCCACTTCGCTCGAAAACGCTCTAGCTCGAGGTCTTGCGGCTTTCAGTTCCCTCCGCTGCGGCGACGCGCTTCTTCACAGGCCTGCCCCGGATGAACTGGATGTCCATCTCGGTGCCGTTGACGCGGACCAGTTCGCAGCGGCGGTAGGCAAGCCCGGTCGAGGACAGCAGCAGGAAGAACTCCTTAAGATTAAGGCCCTGGATCGAGCCTTCGACATTCAGCGCCGCGTCATTCTCGGAGATGGCGTTGAGCACGCAATTGCGCCGCCAGGTTCCATCGATGGCCATGATGCACACCTCATAGCCGCGACTGAATGTCACCCGCTCCGCTGCCCTGCTGGTCTCCTTCATCGTCAGCGTCCTCCGATCGCGGCCATCCTGGGCATCGCGGCAGCCGCCATCGGGGCGACCGCGGGACGCGTGCCGGTCGGCCGATAGAGGCCGCGCTTTTCAGGACAGGGTTTGAAGACGTCGGTCAGGCCGACGACGGTTTCGGCCGCGCCGAGCACCAGGAAGCCGTCTGTCTCGAGGGACCTGGCGAGGCGGTTGAAGACGTTGATCTTGGTGTCCTGGTCGAAATAGATCAGGACGTTGCGGCAGAAGATGACGTCGAAAGTGCCGAGCTGCGAGAAGTCGTGCAGCAGGTTGAGCTGCCGGTGCTGCACCATCGCGCGGATGTCGGCATTGACCTGCCAGATCTCGCCGTTCTGCTTGAAATACTTGACCAGCAATTGGATCGGCAGGCCGCGCTGCACCTCGAACTGGCTGTAGATTCCGGCCTTGGATTTCTCCAGCACTTCCTGCGACAGATCGGTCGCGAGGATCTCGGTGCGCCAGCCCGCAAGCTGCGCGCTCATCTCCTTCAGGCACATCGCCAGCGAATAGGGCTCCTGCCCGGTCGAGCCGGCGGCGCACCAGATCCGGATCGTCCTGCGGCCCGCCCGCGCCTTCAACAGCTCCGGGATGATCGTATCGCGGAAATGATCGAACGGCGCCTTGTCGCGGAAGAAGAAGGTCTCGTTGGTGGTCATGGCCTCGACCGCCTGCGCGATATGGCGGGCCGATCCGCCCCTCATCTTCTGCACGAGATTGTCGATACCGGAGAGGCCGCATTTGCGCGACAGCGGCAGCAGGCGGCTTTCGATCAGATATTGCTTGTCCGCGGACAGGTCGAGACCGGAATGGTCCTTGAGCAATTTACGCAGATACTCGTAGTCGGAAGCGTTCACGGCGGCCTCTCAGCGCAAGGGATTTTCGAACGATCAGGCGGGCATCGAGGCTGCGATCAGGCCGACTGCGTGGAACTTGGCGGCGATGATGTCCTTGTCGAACGGCTTCATGATGTATTCGTCGGCGCCCGCCTCGAGCGCGCGCGAGATGTGATCGATGTTGTTCTCGGTCGTGCAGAACACGACCCTGGGCAGGTCACCGCCGGGCAGCCGGCGCAGATGGAGCAGGAATTCATGGCCGTCCATCACCGGCATGTTCCAGTCGAGCAGCACCGCTGCGGGCATGGCGCGCCGGCAGGCGTCCAGTGCCCGCTCGCCGTTCTCGGCCTCGATGATCTGGAAATTGAGTTCTTCCAGGAAGCGGCGCGCGATTTTCCGCACCACGCTGGAATCATCGACGACAAGGCAGGTCCGCGCCTGCTCGCCGACACGGGGATCGTCCATCTGAATTCGCCTCTCGATTGTTCTTGTAGATGCTGGTCAATCGATAGGCCTTGGCGGCTCACAACCACTTAATTTTACCGTCCGTGCGAATACGGATGGCATGTTGATACCGTGCGGCGCGGCCGATGCCGAACGCCTCGGAATCGATCGCTGCCGCGTACCGGCACGAAGGCAATGAATTCGTTGGAGTTTTCGCGTGCGAGGGCGGGCCGGCAGGCTCAGGCCGCGGCGCGCTGCTGCTCGCGCTGCATCAGCTTGCGGATTTCCTTGAGCGCCTTGTAAAGCGCGCCATCCGCCACATGACGGTTAACCAGATCGAGCGCCTCGCCCGTGCTGGCGTCGGCCTCCCGCAGCTCCTTGGCGAAGCCGAGATAGGCGGTCCGATAACGCTGGACCTCGTTCTTCAGGTACATGGTCTGGACGCAATGATAGAGCCGCCTCGCCGGGGTGTTGGCGGTCTCCGCGGTCACGGTGTCCCGTTCACGCAGGATCGGCGCTTCGCCGTCGATCAGGAAGGAAGTGCGGGTGCCGGAGTTGATCAGCACGGTCTCGCCGATGACGATCCGTTCAAACGGCTTCAGCTCGACGCGTAACGGCATGATCGTCTCCTTTTCTAGGCAACGGCTTTTCTAGGCAACGGCTTTTCTAGATAAAGACCTGGGCGTTTGCTCGCCCTCGATCTTCGAAATCTTCGTCGCGCAAACCGGCGTTGGGCACGCCGCCATCCGGTCTCGCAATTCGTCGGTCCGAAAGCGGCGGAGTTGCCTCCGCCGCTTCCGTGTTCGGTTTCGTCGCAGCGCTCAGCGGAGGAGCTGGAGCACGCTCTGCTGGCTCTGGTTGGCGAGCGCCAGCGCGGACACCGCGATCGACTGGCGGGTCGACAGCGCCTGGCTGTTGGCCGCTTCCTCGTTGGTGTCGGCCAGCGTCAGGTTGGACGAGCCGGTCTGCAGCACGTTGATCAGGTTCTTGGAGAAGTCCTGACGGATCTGCACGACCGACAGGTTCGAGCCGAAGGCCGACGCCTGCGAACGCAGCGTGCTCGACGCGTTGTTCAGCGAAGTGAGAACCTTTTGGGTGCTGTCGTTGTCGATGAAGTCGGTCCCGGAAGTCAGCGCCGCCAAGCCGAGGCCGCCCGGATCGTCGGTCACGCCGTTGATCGTCAGCGACGACTTGCCGGTTTCGTTGAACACCAGCTTGAGCTGGTCGCCGTTCAGCAGGTTGATGCCGTTGAAGGAGGCATCCTGCGCCGTCGTCTTGATCTGGTCGATCACAATATTGTACTGGCGGACCAGATCCGCGCGGGTGTTCTGCGCGTTGATGTCCTTGACAGGTGCGGTCGTGGTGAGGGTCCCGAGCAGGCCGCTGGCACCCGTGGCGCTGCCGGTGATCTTGCCAGTCAGATCAACCGACGCATCGTCGTTCGCAGTCGTGATGCTCAGCTTGCCATCGCTGGAGATCGAAGCCGTCAGGTTGCTGTCTGCGAGCTTCTTGTTCAGGTCGTCCAGGGTATTCACCGCACCGGCGCCGGTTCCGATGGTGATGGTCTGAGCCGCCTTGCTGCCGATCGCATCGATGCTGAGGACCTGATTATTCTTGGTATTGGTCGGCTTGGTCTCACCTGTCGTCAGGCCGAGCTTGGCGAGGACGGTGCCGGTTCCACCGAGGGTGATGCTGTTGGTCTTGTCGGTGGCGGCGTTGCTGATGGTCAGAACGTTGCCCGCGCTGATCGACGATGTGCCTCCAGTGATGCCGTCGATCGCCGCAAGGACGTCGCTGACCTTGCCGCCGGTGGTCGACGACAGGCTGATCGTCACGTTGCCGGTGGTGGCATCGGTTGTGGATGCAGCATCGGCCGCGGCGCCCGTCACGAAACTGATCGTCTTGCCATTGACGGTAAAGGAGTCGTTATTCGCGAAACCGGCAGCCGCCAGCGTTTCCGTACCAGCCAGGTTGGCCACCGCAGTGCCCGATACGGTCGCAGCCGTGTCTGCATCGCCGAGCAGGTTCGTGGCAGTCGCGCCGGTTACGGCCGCCGACGTGGCGGTCGACTTGGACGAATAGCCCGAGGTCGCCTGCAGCGCCTGGTTGGCGATCGACTTGGCGCTGTCGACCAGCTTCTGCAGCGAGGTGATGCCGGTGTTGGCGGCCTGCAGCACCTGCACGCCATTGCCGATGCCATCGAGCAGGTTGTTGATGTCGCTGGCGCGGTTGTCGAGCGAGGCGGCGGTGAAATAGTTGGTGGGATTGTCGAGGGCCGAGTTGACCTTCTTGCCAGTCGAAAGGTGGCTCTGCGTGGTGGCGAGTAGATCAGCGGTCGACTGCAGCGAGAGCAGGTTCTGGCGAACCGAAGACGAAAGAATAATGCCGGACATAGTTTGATACCCTTCTGGATGAACACACGATTGACGCAGCCGCCGGAAATTTCACTCCGGCGACCGTGCCACACTGTTCCGGCGGCGCTACCCGTTCGTTAAATCGCTCCTCAGTACAAATACCCAGAAACTCCACGCGCAGACGCATTTCTCAGTAGTTCTACTGAGATAATCGCAAGTGTGAATGCGCAGATCGAAACAGCAGCACGCACGATGGATTGCGATTGCGGATCGCACGCGGCAGGCAAATCTCGTCGTCGACAGACAAAGCGAGTGTGATGGATTTGTGCTCTTCACCGCGATCGAGAGAGCGTCGCGCCAAGACTTTGATTCAAATCGTCGTCGCGCGGCTTTCTTTTCGAATTCTGTAGGAATGTTTCGTGCTTGTCTCGTCGGAGAAGACAGCCACGTTGCGCTAGAGCATTTTCAGTTCTGATTGAATCAGAACCGAAGCTCTAGATTCTTGTTTTGACGCGTTTTCTTCACGCGAACCGGTGTCCACTTCGCTCGAAAACGCGCTAACAAGTTCCTTTCAATCGTGCGCGTGGTATTTCGCATACACACGGTGCCACCATTCGCACAGCCGTCCGCCGTTGATCGCTTGTCCCGCGGCGTCGACATCCTCAGCGCAGCTTCCTCGCGCGAATCAGCGCGCGATTTTTTGTTCGGTCGCAAACGAAAACGTCTGTCTGCCCGGTAAGGTGTATAGTCTCTCGCGTGTAGCTCTTGTGCAATCTTGAGGGAAAGCTATTCTTCGCGTTATCCGACATGCCATGAGTAGGTGACGCGAGACCGTGAGCTCCCGCCTTTCGGCAGGAGAGGGAATGTCTGGATCATCGCGTCCGTCCAATCATCTGTTGCAGACTCTGCCAGCGGCGGAATTCGAGTTGCTGCGGCCGCATCTCGCAATCGTCGAACTGACGAAAGATACCGTGCTGTTCGAGGCCGGTGCCCCGATCGGCGATGTCTATCTGCCGCATAGCGGCGTGGTTTCACTGATCGTCGGCTTCGCGGAAGGTGAGACCGTCGAAGTCGCCAAGATTGGACGCGACAGCATTGTCGGCGGCACTGCCGTGCTCCATGACGGACCATCGCTGGCGGACGCCGTCGTCATCATACCCGGCATCGCCTCGGTTCTCGCAACCGATCGGCTGCGCGCCGCGATGGAGGCAAGCAGCGCTCTGCGGCAAGTTCTGGTCAGGCACCAGCAGGCGCTGTCGGTGCAGGCCCAGCAGGCCGCGACATGTCATGCATCTCACACGGTCGAATCCCGGCTGTCGCGCTGGCTGCTGCACACGCGAGAGTTGTGCGGCGGAGAACCACTCCCGTTGACCCAGGAATGTCTGTCACAGCTGCTCGGCGTTCGGCGCAATGCCATTTCGATCGTGGCACACGCATTCCAGGAGGCCGGCCTGATCCGCTATAGCCGCGGGAATATCGAAATCATCGATCTCGAAGGTCTGCAGAAAGCCGCCTGCGAGTGCTACACCGCGGTGAGGACGCAATGCGGTCGACTGCTCAAGACGGAATGAGAAGCCCTCTAAAGCATTTTCGGTTCTGATGGAATCAGAACCGAAGCTCTAGATTCTTATTTTGACGCGTTTTCTGCGCAGATAGGTCTACGCAGTCTGCGTAAACATGATTGCTATGCGAACCGGTGTCCACTGCGCTCGAAAACGCTCTGAGCAGCGGAACCTGCGTCGCTGAGGCCACAGTCGCCGGCGAGTATCAAACGACATCCGTCAAATGGACAGGTTTTCCTTGCCCGCGATGCGCGGCAAGGCCATCTTGCAACTCGGGCAGCGTGTGTCGGCTGCCAGGCCGAGATACACGCTAGCAATGAGGCAGGAGACTGCTTTGGATTCGGTTCCTCGTCCGCTAAACGGATTCTTGTCCGCACTATCGGCATCCGATTTCGAACTGATCCGCCCGCAGCTGCGCACAGTCGATCTCATCCAGGACATGGTCCTCGTCGAGGCCGGCGAAATAGTCAAGCGTGCCTACCTGCCGCACAAGGGTGCGATTTCCCTGGTCGTGAAGGTCGGGCGCGGCGAGCACGTGCAGATCGCCTTGGTCGGGCGCGACAGCATCTTCGGCGCGTTCGCCGCGCTGGGGGACGCGACCGCACTGAACAGCGCGGTGGTGGTGGTGCCCGGCATCGCTTCGACCATCGACCTCGAGCAGCTTCGCTTCGCCGCCGACCAGAGCGCGACGCTGCGCTACGCGCTGGCGCGGCACGGACTTGCGGTCGATGCGCAGGTCCAGCAGACCGCCGGCTGCAACGCTTCGCACACCGTGGAATCGCGGCTCGCACGATGCCTCCTGCACACTCGCGACCTGTCCGGAAGCGACAAGATCGTGCTGACGCAGGAAGCAATGGCGCAGATGATCGGCGCGCGCCGCAACAGCGTCTCGCTGGTCGCGCACACGCTTCAGCAGGCGGATTTCATCCACTACAGCCGAGGCCATATCGAGATCACCAATCTCGACGGCCTGATGAAGACCTCTTGCGAATGCTACGCGACGGTGAAAGCCCAATACACCCGCCTGATTCAGGGGTGTGAATCGGTTACGCCATAAGCGCAACCGCGCGCTTGCTTTCCGGGTGGAAACCCGGCCGTACTTCTACGGCTCTCAATTTTCACGGACGGCTAAGCTTAACCGGCGATAATCGACGTGAACACGGGAGAGGTGACATGTTCACGTTCGAAACGACGGACCAGAAGGAAGCCAGGCGTTTTCGTATCGCACAGTTCAACGGCAGGACCGTGACCGCACGTTCGGCCGGCGCGACGGTCACAGGTCACGTTCGATCCATCGTGGAAAACAAGTCGAGCGTTCCGGCGGCCTGGACCATCACGATCATCCCGGAGACGCCGAAGCCCGCCACTGCGAACCTGCGGTCAGCCCCGCGCATCCGCACCTTCGCGGAAGATTACCTCTGAACGACGTAGCCCGGGTGGAGCGAACGCGTAACCCGGGAGATTCACGCAGGTGTCGACCGCGGCCCCGGGTTACGCTGGCGCTTCACGCGGGCTACGATGCTATCAATTTGAATCGAATCGTTATTTGCTTAAGCGCAAGCTCCGCGCAAGTGCGTCGTGCTTTATAACGCTTCACTGCCCCCGCCTGCGGCGTGCGTTGCCGCCTCTGGCTGCCATCCAATCCATCGCGCTCGACAGATCAGGACGACTGCATCAGCGCCTTGCGGACGAGCTCGGCGGTGTTGCGCGCGCCGAGCTTGCGCATCGCTTCGGCGCGATGGCTTTCGAATGTCCGCGGGCTGATCTTCATGTGCAGCGCGCCCTGCTTGTTCGAATAGCCCTCGCTGATGAGACGGAGCACCTCGCGCTCGCGCCTGGTGAGCGGCTTCTGGCCGGCCTTGGATGTAACCGTCACCTTTGGCGGCCGGCTTTCGTCCTTGATGTGCGCGGGCGGATTGTCCCATCCGGCCTTCTGATCGATGACGGGAGCGGATCCCGGATGAATCTCCGAAATCTGCTTCAGCATCGCGCAGACGCGCTCGGTCTGCTGCAGGGCGTTCTCGACCACCTGCTGCAGGTAGATTCGGGCTGCCGGCGAATGCGCGAACTGATGACTGTGCTGCTTGATCTCGTTCATGTAGAGCAGGAGCGCCGTCATCGGACCGTTGAACTGACGCGCGATCGCAGCGCCCGCCTCTTCCGTCGCGCGCGCACGCTGTGCAGCGAGTTCCACAATCTCACGATTGCTCTCGAATGGGGCGCGGTCTTCCATCCACTTCGACAGATGTGAGCCGTCGGCTCGATGCTCGTGCTGTGTCATGCGACCGATCTAGCGACCCTAAGGCTGTTCCCGCGTTAACTCGGCACTCAGTAGGAATACTGAGAACGCGACCATGTGTTGCCAGCTCACAAGGAAATAGAGGCAGACGCGCCTAGAGTTTGCAACAATTCTCGCAGGAATGTGGCAAATCTCAGTATTTCTACTCATCGGGAAAATACCGAAATTGTGGCGGAATGGCGTAATTTCACAAGCATATTTGTGAGTTCCATGTGGCGGTTCCCGAACGCGCAGCGAATCACCGATGACGCGAATGGAAACCGCATCATCGATGCGCGAGTTCGAGAGTTTTCCAGAGAACGCTTATGCGGGCCTGACGACGATCACGCGGCGCTTGCGCTGACATGACACGAACATGGGGCCGGAGTGATGTGTGCGCGAGAAGTCAACCCGTTGCAGGGCATTGCTGCATGATTTGTGATCGATGCGCGCGCCTCGCACCGGGGTTTGCGATTTACAGCCTTCACCGGCACCGCAATGATCGTGATCTCAATCTTCACAACGATGAAGGGAGACCGCGATGGCGCGAGTAACCGGATCATGGCTTGCGATGGCGACACTTGCTTGCGCCTTGGCGTTCGCATCGGCCGCGACTGCGCAGACCGCGCCCGCGGAGGGCACGGCGCCGCCGACGGCCGACAATGCGGTGATGATCACGGTGTTCCTGAAGCACGATCAGTCGCGCCCGCTCAGCGAACTCAACGCACAGCTCGAGAAGCAGGGCTACTACAAGGCCTTTCCGCCCGCGGGCGTCGAGGTCGTGAGCTGGTACGTGATGATGGGCATCGGCCAAGTGGTGACGCTGCGGCTGCCGGCATCGCGGCTGCGCGAGGTCAATCGCGTGCTCGAGGACAAGGCCTGGGGCGCCTATCGCACCGAATTCTATCCGACCTACGATTACAAGGCGGTCGGCATGGCCGCACACGAGAAAGCGCAGTAGGGCATCGATCGGCCGTTTTGGCATGGCGCGGGTGAAGGCGCCATGCCTCATGGCAAGGCGCCCTCGCCCTCGGCTTGCGCCATGGCAGTCAGCTCGGCTTCGCTGATCGTCGCTCCGGATCCATCGAGCACCGAGACCATGCGAAATCCGTCGTCGCGAAACTCCTCCACCTTTCCCAGCGCCGATGCCGCCGTTGCGAGGATGACGGAGACGCCGCCTGCACCATTCCTCGCAAATACCCGGAACATGATCTCCCCGGCTCCTGATGTGCTCTACGCCGCCAGCGCGACGCGCGAGGTCGATTTCCGCCGGTACGGCTTGCCGCCCGGCGATCCCGAGGGATCGGGGTCGAGCGCCGACAGCGCTTCAAGCACCTCATCGACGCTGACGGCACACTTGGCGCCGGGAAGTTCACGCAATGCCGGACTGGACGAAACTGCGGCCGCGTCCGACGCCCATGAGGCCAGCACGGCGCGCTTTTCCGCCGTCGACAGCCGCGCATCCGCCAACACGTCGCGCGGATGGTCGTAAGCCGAGGCGGGGCGCAGGATGACATTCAAATCGACGACATTGTCAGTGTGATCGATCATTTGGTTGCTCCCAATGCTTGTCAGACAAGTTTCAACCGTCCCGCCCGGCACTTGGACCGGGCGGGGTGCGCATCGCCGTGCCGACGACGTTACGCCGCTTTTGCTTCGAGTTGCTGCACGCTGCTCGCGGGAGCGCCATCAATGGCGATCCGCCGCGGCTTCATGGCCTCGGGCACCTCGCGGACCAGCTCGATTTTCAGTAGTCCGTTGTCGAACGCGGCGCTCTTCACCCGCACGTAGTCGGCGAGATTGAAATGCCGCTTGAACGGCCGCGCCGAGATACCGCGATAGAGGTATTCGCGTTCGGCCTTGTCGGACTTGCAGCCTTCAATCGTGACCACGTTGCTCTCGGCCGTCACCGAGATCTCGTCGGGCGAGAAGCCCGCGAGCACAAGCGATATTTGGTAGCGATCTTCGCCGAGCCGTTCGATGTTGTAGGGCGGGTAGTTGTCCTCGCCGGCGCGGGCCGCGGCATCGACGAGGTCGAACAGGCGGTCGAACCCGATGGTCGAACGCCACAGGGGAGCAAAGTCGTAGCTGCGCATAACCAAATCCTCCAATGAGCAAGTTGGATACGAGCGGCACCGGACACTACCGGTGCCCGTCCTAGTCCGGGCCCATCAGGCGCTCGGACGCCATCCACCGGATGGCGAAAAAAATCTTGGAAAAGGCCGATCCAGTTTCAAGGGGGGTCGCGAAAAAATTTTGGTACCCTCGACGCGAGGGGATCAGGCCGAAATAGTGGCACTCACCGCGATATCGTAGTGACGACAAACAACGGGCCCGCTGCGCCCCCGTTAGCGGGAAGCGCAGCCAGGGAGAGGCGACGGACCAAGGCCTCAGGCGTGGGCCCTCGGCTGCTGGCTCAGCTTCTTCGCCAGCGTTTTCAAATCTTCGACCCGCCGGCTGCATAAGAGCCGGGTGAATTCGTCGGCATCGATGGTGGGTTGCGGAAAGACGGGCGGTTGGCGCAACTCCCGGCGCCGCCAGAACAGCCGGGAGAGACGCTGCAGCAGCTTCATTTTCTTGAGCCTCGATGAGAGCCTGCGCGGATAAGTCGCCGGACCGCCCCTTGGTTCCGCGCGTTATCCCTTCTCCGTTCTTTTCCGCAAAGAGCAGCAGTCCCGGTCCAGCCGAGGCTCCCGCTTTCGCATCCGCGTAATAATGGTGGGCGACAATCTTGCCGGCCGCAGCCGCCGGGCTCATTCTTCCGGCGCCACGCGTTCAGGGGGAAGACAGATGCCTGGGCCGGACCTCAACCGCGCTCCGATGGGCGGCACGCTCGTGCCCGGCGGGGCGACATTCCGGGTCTGGGCGCCGCGGGCCAGCGCGGTCCATGTCTCCGGCGACTTCAACGATTGGAGGCAGGATGCCGGTTCGCTGATGTCGGAGATCGGCGGCGGGCACTGGGCGAGCTTCGTGCCTGGCCTGAAGGACGGCGACGCTTACCTGTTCTATGTCGAGGGCGTCGGCTCGTCCGGCTTCAAGCGCGATCCGCGGGCGCGGCTGTTGAGCGTCCAGCCGTCCTTCCCTGCCTGCCATTCCGTGCTGCGCGATGCCGGGCGATTTCCCTGGCACCTCGAGCGCTTCGTGCCGCCGGCATTCAGCGACCTGATCGTCTACCAGCTTCACGTCGGGACGTTCGCACCGCATCCGGAAAACACGGATGGCAAGTTCTTCGACGTGATCGAGCGCGTGCCGCACCTGGCCGCGCTCGGCGTCAACGCCATCGAGCTGCTACCGATCCAGGAATTCCCGACCACGTTCAGCATGGGCTATAACGGCGTCGATCTCTATAGCCCGGAGAACCAATATGCCGAGGCCAACGAGGCAAAGCTCAGCCGCTACGTGGATCGCACCAACGCGATCCTCCAGGCGGCCGGCCACGCGCCCTATGCCGGCGTCGACACTCTCAGGCACAGCGACGACCAGCTCCGCGCGCTGATCGACGTCTGCCATGTCCATGGCATCGCTGTGATCTTCGACGTCGTCTACAACCACGCCGGCGGCGGGTTCGATGACAAGAGCTTGTGGTTCCTCGACCGCGAGGTGCCCGGCGACAACAACAACAGCCTCTATTTCACCGACCAGGGCTGGGCGGGCGGCTTGGTGTTCGCGTTCTGGAACGATGGCGTCAAACAGTTCCTGATCGACAACGCCACGTTCCTCTATGAGGAGTATCGGATCGACGGCTTCCGTTTCGACGAAGTCAGCGTGATCGACCGCTTTGGCGGCTGGACCACCTGCCAGGACCTCACCTCGACCTTGCGCGCGCAAAAACCCGAGGCGATCCAGATCGCCGAATATTGGCCGGTCAATGCGTGGATCGTGAAGGATCGCAGCGAGGGCGGCGCGGGCTTCGACGCCACCTGGAGCGACGGCATCCGCAACAGCGTGCGGGCGGCGATTGCGAGCGCCTCGCAGGGCGCCAGCGCGCGCGTGCCGATGTCAGCGATCGCAGACGCGATCGCCGCGATCCGCCTGCGCGACCGCTGGCGCGCGGTGCACGCAATCGAGAACCACGACATCGTCTATATGGGACGCGACGAGCGGATCGCGGCGCTCGCCGACGGCAGCAATCCGAGATCCTGGTATGCGCGCAGCCGCAGCCGCTTCGCGCTTGGCCTCTTGCTGACCGCGCCCGGCATTCCCATGCTGTTCATGGGCCAGGAGATGCTGGCGTCAAAGCCATGGAGCGACACGCCGAGCGTGGATACCGAAATCGACTGGGCGGCGTTCGACCGCGGCGATGAGGTGATGGCCGGCTTCCTGCGCTTTGCCTCCGACCTGATCGGCCTGCGCCTGACGACGCCGGGGCTGCGCGGCGAAGGCTGCGCCGTCATCCATGTCCACGACGACAACCGCGTGCTGGCGTTCCAGCGCTGGGTCGAGGGCGACGGCGGCGACGTCGTGGTGGTCTGCAGCCTGAACGAAAGCCCGTTCCACAACTACGCGATCGGCTTTCCCGCTGAAGGCCGCTGGCGCGAGGTGTTCAACAGCGACATCTACGACCGTGAGGTGACCGTCACCGGCGATGGCAGCGTGCATGCCGACGGCCCGCCGCTGCACGGCCTGCCCGCGTCCGCCGCAGTGACGATCCCGGCGAACGGGCTGTTGGTGTTCGCAAGAGGCTGACACCGTCAGCGGCCTCCTCAGGGCGCTGCGCGATGACATTCCCGCGCGGGTTCCGTTATGGTAGGGCTCTCGTTCGAGCGGCGCGTCCCGCCGCGGCACAAGCCTGAGAGCAATGACCGCACCTTACGTTCCGCAGATCGCCCTTTATCGCCGCTGGCTCGAGGAGCAGCGCGGCCTGAGCTTTTCCAGTTTTGAGGACATGCGTCAGTGGTCGGTGCGCGACATCGACGTCTACTGGCAGAGCATCTGGGACTATTTCGACCTGCGCTCGCCGACGCCGCACCGCACGGTGCTGGCGGAGCGGAAGATGCCGGGCGCGGTCTGGTTTCCCGGCGCCTCCGTCAACTACGCCCAGCAGGTGTTCCGGCACGTCGAAGCCGCCGATGCCGCGCGCCTGCCGGCGATCGTGAGCAGCGGCGAAGATGGCGTGCTGAAGGAAACGAGCTGGCCCGAATTGCGGCGACAGGCGGCCGCGCTGGCGGTTCACTTGCGGGAGAAAGGCGTCGAGCCCGGCGACCGCGTCGCGGCCTATCTGCCTAATATTCCTGAGACCATCATCGCCTTCCTCGCCACCGCGAGCCTCGGCGCGATCTGGAGCGTCTGTGCGCCCGACATGGCGGCGCCGGCGGTGATCGATCGCTTCAAGCAGATCGAGCCGAAAGTGCTGATCGCCTGCGACGCCGTCACCTATGCCGGCCGGCGACATGACCGCCGCGCCGTGGTCGACGAGCTCCGGCGCTCGCTGCCGACGGTCAAGCACTTCATTCGGCACAGCGACGCGGAGGGCGCCGAGACCGCCGATCCGCTATTATCGGCGATCTTCGCCCGCCGCAGTCCTGCGATCGATGCGTTCGAGCCGGTGTGGCTGCCGTTCGATCATCCGCTTTGGATCGTCTATTCCAGCGGCACCACCGGCTTGCCGAAGCCGATCGTGCACAGCCATGGCGGCATCATCATCGTGGTGCTGCCGCTGAACACGCTGCACAACGACATCGGCTGCAGCTACCAGCCGAACTCGTTTGGCGAACGCTTCCATTGGTACAGCTCGACCGGCTGGATCATGTGGAACTGCCAGGTCAACGGGCTTCTGGGCGGCACCACCTGCTGCATCTTCGACGGCAGCCCCGGCGGATCAAAGGATAAGCCGGATTGGACCACGCTGTGGCGTTTCGTGGCCGACGCCAAGGTGACGGTGTTCGGCGCCGGCGCGGCGTTCTTTGCCAATTGCACGAAAGCGGAGATCGATCTCGCTGCCGTCGGCGACCTCTCGCGCCTGCGCGCGCTCGGCTCGACCGGTTCGCCGCTGAGCGCCGACACGCAGGCCTGGTTCAATGAGCGCTTCGCCGCGCTCTCAAAGATCAACGGCAACGCCGCACAGGCGGACATGTGGTGGGCGAACATTTCCGGCGGCACCGACTTTGCCGGCGCCTTCATCGGCGGCAACAGGGAATTGCCGCAGACGCCGGGCACGATGCAATGCCGGATATTGGGCTGCGCCGTGGAGGCTTTCAACGAACAGGGCCGCGCCGTGATCGACGAGGTCGGCGAGCTCGTCTGCACCGAGCCGTTGCCGTCGATGCCGCTGCGCTTCTGGAACGATCCTGATGGTGCGCGCTACCGCGCCAGCT
The DNA here is from genome assembly GCF_004296405.1 of Bradyrhizobium sp. Leo170. Classification (GTDB taxonomy): domain Bacteria; phylum Pseudomonadota; class Alphaproteobacteria; order Rhizobiales; family Xanthobacteraceae; genus Bradyrhizobium. Next base: position 20,805 of record NZ_PSRR01000049.1, on the reverse strand, counting down.
ATTTCGAGACCTATCCGGATGATTTCGACGGCAGCGGACGCGGTCCGGTGTGGCGGCATGGCGACTGGCTCAAGGTCGCCGCCGACGGTTCCTGCGTGATCTATGGCCGGAGCGATGCCACCATCAACCGGCACGGCCTGCGCATGGGGACGAGCGAACTCTACTCGGCGATCGAGGCACTGCCGGAGATCCTGGATTCGATGGTCATCGATCTCGAATATCTCGGGCGCGAAAGCTACATGCCGCTGTTCGTGGTGCTGCGCGATGGCATCGCGCTCGACGAGGCGATGAAGACACGGATCAACAAGGCAATCGAAGCCGGCCTGTCCCGCCGCTTCCTTCCCAACGAGATCTTCCAGGTGCCCGAAATTCCGCGCACGCTATCGGGCAAGAAGCAGGAGCTGCCGATCAAGAAGCTCCTGCTCGGCCACCCGATCGAGAAGGTCATCAACAAGGACGCGATGGCCAATCCGGGATGCTTGGAGTGGTATCTCGCCTTTGCCGACGACTATCTGCAAAAGAATGCGGGCGCCGCGTGAGGCGCGACGCCTGCATTCTTACGCGGACTGAACCGTCCGCTTCTTCACCCGCTCCAGCCACTCGCGCGTGAGCACGAGGTCCGCCTGCGAGAGTTGATGGCCGACCGGCAGGGTGCGGTACGTGACGTCGGCGCCGGCGTCGAGCAGCATCTCCGCGAGTTTCGCCGAGTTGGAGCTCGGCACGATCGGGTCCATCTGTCCTGAGGCGATCAGCACCGGCATGCCACCCAATTGAGCGGGCGGTGGATCGGACAGCGGCACCATCGCGCGCAACAGCGCCGCGCCCGAAAGCGTGCCGGGGCGAAGCAGCATCATGGCCGCGGCGATGTTGGCGCCGTTGGAATAGCCCACCGCCACCGGCGCGCCGATGCCGAGACGCCGGCGTGTCGCGTCGACGAAGTCGGCCAGTTCGACGGCGCGCCGCCGAACGTCGTCCTCATCGAACACTCCCTCCGCAAGACGGCGGAAGAAGCGCGGCATCCCGTTCTCCAGCACGCGGCCGCGCGGCGACAACAACGCTGAATCCGGCGACAGCATCCGTCCGAGATCGAGCAAATCGTTCTCATCGCCGCCGGTGCCGTGGAGCAGCAGAAGGGGCGGAGCACCCGCCCCTTCCGCCGGCACGAAGCGATAGACAAAGGGTGTCTCGTTCGTCATGCGACTTCTCCCAAATCAGGCAGCACGCTTTCGATCTCCTTGCGATGCCGCTCGAGGAACGCCGGCAGCTTCAAGGTGTGGCCGAGGCTCTCTACGGGTTCGTCGACCGCAAAGCCCGGAATGTCGGTCGCGATCTCGAACAGCACGCCGCCGGGCTCGCGGAAATAGATCGAGCGGAAGTAATTCCGATCCTTCTGCTCGGTCGGATGCAGGCCGTGGGCCGAGACCAGCTTCTGCGCCATCTGGCCCTGCTCGACATCATCAGCCGCGCGGAACGCGATGTGATGCACGGAGCCGACGCCCTGGCGACCGCGCAGGAAGCCCTTGGCCTCGTAGATGTCGACGATGCTTCCCTTGACGTCACCGGGAGCAGCGAAGCGGATCACCGAACCCTCGCGCGCGACCTCGCGGAAGCCGAGCACATCGGTGAGGATGGCGGCGGTCTTCTCGGCAGTCTCGAGCAGCAAGGTCACGCCGTGGAAGCCGCGGATGGCGTGCTCAGCAGGCACATCCCCATTGCTCCAGGCCGACTCGTCTTCCGCGCCGGGAATGCCGACCAGCGCGAGCGCCATGCCATCGGGATCGGTGAACGGCAGGACCGACTCACCAAAGCGCTTCTCCAGCGGCTGATGGGGGATGCCCTTCTCGACGAAGCGCTGCACCCAATAGCCGAGCGAGCGCGCCGGCACGCGGAAGGCGGTCTGATGGGTCTCGCCGACACCACGGCGGCCGGCGGGCGCGCCTTCCCAGGGGAAGAACGTCAGGATGGTGCCGGGATGGCCGACCGCGTCGCCGTAATAGAAATGATAGGTCGTGGGGTCGTCGAAATTGACGGTCTTCTTGACGAACCGCAGGCCGAGGTAGCGCGTGTAGAAATCGAAATTCTTCAGCGGGTTGCCGGCGATGGCGGTGACATGATGGATGCCAGACATTGGTCTCTCCTGATTAACTCGGGAGCCGATCGGGCTCGTTGTTGGCAATATTGGCCCGCTATGTTCTGAGAACAATCCATGCTTTCATGGCGCCACTGTCTACGATTTGAGGACAATCCCGATCGCATGGTCATTGCGAGCCACCGGGTCGGCGCGTAGCGCCGCCCGATGACAGGCTCCGCGAAGCAATCCACCTCGCCGCGTGCGGAGCCATGGATTGCTTCGTCGCTACGCTCCTCGCAATGACGGGTGAAATGAGCCGGAGGCAAGATGGACAAGGTTGCGAGCCTGCGGGCGTTCGTGAAGGTCGTGGAGACCGGCAGTTTCGCCGAGGCCGGCCGGCAGCTTTCGGCTCTCCCGCTCCGCGGTCAGCAAGTATGTGGCCGAGCTCGAAGAGAGTTTGGGCGTGCAGCTCCTCAACCGCACCACCCGCCATGTCAGCGCCAATGAGAGCGGCCAGATGTATTTCGAGCGCGCGCTCTCGATCCTGTCCGAACTCGACGCGGCGGATCAGGCGGTGTCGCAGGCGCAATCGACGCCGCACGGACTGCTTCGCGTCAACGCGCCGATGTCGTTCGGCACGCTGCGGCTCGGCCCGGCGGTCGCGGACTTCATGGGGAAATATCCGAAGATCCAGCTTCAGCTCGTCCTGAGCGACGACCTGCTCGACCCCGTGCAGGACGGCTTCGACGTCACGTTACGGATCGCGGAGCTGGAATCATCGAGCCTGATCGCGCGCAGGATCGCGCCGATCGACCGTGTCGTTTGCGCTTCGCCGGACTACCTAGCCAAGCAGGGCACGCCGGCCCATCCGCGCGATCTTCGCGAGCATGCTGCGCTGACCTATGGCTTCCTGCTGACCGGCAACCAATGGAAGCTGACGGGTGCGGATGGCGATCACTGGATCCAGCCATCCTGGTCGCTATGCGCGAACAACGCAGAGGTGCTGCGCGACGTCGCCACGAAGGGCCACGGGATTGCGCTGATCCCGACCTTCATCGCCGGCGATGCGCTCCACACCGGAGCGCTGAAGACCATCCTCGCGGACTATCACGCACCACCGCTGACGCTCTATGCGATCTACCCTCCGACCCGCCACCTCTCAGTGAAGGTGCGGCTGTTCATCGACTTCCTGGTCGAGCGTTTTGGGGCCGGGACGGATTAGTGCGTCGTTCCGTAGTTCCGTAGCCCGGGTGGAGCGAAGCGCAACCCGGGACATCCATGTCCGCGTTTGAGAGCGGTCCCGGGTTACGCCTGCGGCTCCACCCGGGCTACGACACTGAGCGCACTCACACCAGGAACACCGTGGATCCCGTGGTCTTGCGGGCGGCGAGATCGGCGTGTGCCTTGGCGGCGTCCTTGAGCGGATAGGTCTGGTTGATCTCGATCTTGACCGCGCCTGATTTCACCACGTCGAACAGTTCGTTCGCCATCGCCACCAGGTTCTCGCGCTTGGCGCCATAGGTGTTCAGCGTCGGGCGGGTCACGTACAGCGAGCCCTTCTGTGCCAGGAGGCCGAGGTTGAGCGGCTCGATGCTGCCGGAGGACTGGCCGAACAGCACCGCGACGCCGAGCGGCGCCAGGCAATCCAGCGATTTCAGGAAGGTGTCCTTGCCGACGGAGTCGTAGACAACAGGCACCAGATTGCCTCCGGTGATCTCCTTGACGCGAGCGACGAAATCCTCGCGCGTGTAGACGATGGTGTGCGCAGTGCCATGGGCTTTCGCGAGCTTTGCCTTCTCGTCGGTGGAGACCGTGCCGATCACGGTGGCGCCGAGATGTTTCGCCCATTGGCCGAGGATCAGGCCGACGCCGCCGGCCGCGGCATGCAGCAGGATCGTGTCCCCGCTCTTGACGCGATAAGTCTGGCGAATGAGGTACTGCACCGTAAGGCCCTTGAGCATCATCGCCGCCGCGGTCTTGTCATCGATGCCGTCGGGCAATTTGAGCAGACGGTCGGCCGGGATCAGCCGCTCCTCGGCATAGGCGCCGAGCGGCGAGTTGCCATAGGCGACGCGATCGCCCGGCTTGAGGTCGGTGACGCCGGACCCGACTTCCTCGACGATTCCAGCACCTTCACTGCCAAGACCACTCGGCAGCGGCACGCCGTAGACGCCTGCGCGGTTATAGATATCGACGAAGTTCAGGCCGACTGCCGTGTGACGGATCCGCGCTTCGCCGGGACCAGGCTTGCCGAGCTTGACCTCTTCCCATTTCAGAACCTCGGGACCGCCGGCCTGATGGAAGCGAAACGCGTGTGTCATGAGAAACTCCTGCAGCGCGGGATGACTATGAATTTCGGCGAAAGCAGGCGAATGCAATCCATTTCGCCGGCCGCAGACCATATCAGCGTGCCGCACGGCGGCAAGCGGCGCCCACGGTCATCTTGCCGTGAGGGCCCAGGTGCATTGCAGAATTTCCGATCGCGCAGATCGGGCCGGGTGACGACCTCCCGCCTGGAGCGAGGACGCGCGCACTCAGATCACCACGACGACCTTGCCGAGGGCGCGCCGGTCGGCGAGGTGCTGGATCGCCTTGCCGCCCCCCTGGAGCGGGAATTCGGCGCTGATACCTGATGACAGCATGCCTTGCGAATACCAGGCCTGGAGCGCACGCCGATTCTCGGCGAGGCGTGCATCCTGTGACAGCGTGAACGTGCGCCAGTTGATCCCGAGCACATCGCAATTCTTCAGCAGAGGAAGGTTGAGCGGCAATGACGGAATGCCGGCGGTGAAGCCGAGCACGAGATAGCGCCCGCCCTCTGCGATGCAGCGAATGGCGGCTTCCGGGAGCCAGCCGCCGACGGGATCGATGATCACATCGGCACCACGCGACCCGACCGCCTGCTTCAGCCGCGCCGCGAGCTCACGACCATCTCCTGTTGTCTCAGCCGAATAGATTACGCCCTCGGCGGCGCCGTGCTGCCGAGCGAAGCCGAGCTTCTCGTCCGATGATGCCGCGGCGACGACGCGGGTGCCGAGATTGCGCGCGACCTGCACGGCCGCGATGCCGACGCCTCCTGCTGCGCCCAGCACCAGCACGGTTTCGCCGGCCCGCACACCGGCACGGGTATGCAGCGCGTAATAGGCGGTCTCGAAGGTGAACTGCATGACCGCGGCGTCGACGAACGACATGCCGTCGGGAATTGGGCTGCAGCGCGTGGCATCGATGGCGACGAACTCCGCCATGCCGCCGGTTCCGGTCCGCGCCGCGACCCGATCGCCAACGCGCAGCGCGACAACCCCTTCCCCCACTGCGGCCACGAGGCCGGCCACCTCGGCTCCGGGCGCGAAGGGCCGCGGCGTCTTGACCTGATAGCGATCCTGGATCGTGAGAAGGTCCGGATAGTTCACGCCGCACGCCTTCACCGCCACCAGCACCTGTCCGGGTGCGGGCACCGGCTCCGGCACATCGAGCAGCCGCAGGGTTTTGGGCCCGCCCGGCTCGCAACTCATCAACGCGCGCATCAGTGTCCTCCGGCGGCAATCACACGGGCGAGAATGAAAAGAAGTCCCGCACCCGCAATGACGAAAACGATCAGTTGCGTTGACCTTGCCTGCCACAGGAATGGTGGCGACGGAACAATCCGGGCGCTAACATGACCACGCCATGCCGGGAGCCTCTGCCGCACTTCGATCATCACGCGCTGCGCCGTCGCGTTCAGCGATCGATTCCGGCTATGCCGGCCTCGTGCTGAGCGGCGTGCGTGAGGCCGGCTTCGATATCGACCGGCTGCTGGCGCGCGCCGGCATCACGCCGGAGCAGCTCGAGAAGCCGGGCGCCCGGCTGCCGCAGGACCAGTTCGCCCGCCTGATCGCGATCCTGACCCGGGAGACGCGCGACGAGCTCTGGCTTTTGTGCAACCGCCCGATCAAGCCCGGCACCTTCCGCATGATGTGCCGGCTATTGATCCGCTCTGCCAATTTGCGCGAAGCGATCCGGATCGGCTGCCAGTTCTATCATCTGGTCGCAGACGATTTCGTGGTGCGGCTGGCGGAGGGCCCGGATGACGCCTCGCTCTATGTCACCGACACCATCGCCCAGCCGAACCGGCGGCGCATGGTCAATGGCGCGATCCTCCTGTTCGCCTACGGGCTGATGTGCTGGCTGGTGGGCCGCCGGCTGCCGTTGATCACCGTCCACTACGTCTTCCCGGAAGAACCGTTCAGCGGGGAGCTCGAGCCGTTCTACCGGGCGCCGATGCTGTTCGATCAGCCGCGCACCGAAATTCGCTTCGACGCTGAGTTGCTTGATCTGCCGATCATGCCGGACGAGGAGCGGCTGCGGCGTTTCCTCGCATCGATGCCCAATGCGCTTCTGGTGCGCTACCGCGACGACAGCAGCATGGCCGAACGGGTGCGCGGCATTCTCCGCCGCAACCTCAAGCGTCCGCTGTCGTTCGAGGACATCGCCGGGATGCTGGCGGTCTCGCCGCAGACGCTGCGCCGCCGCCTGCTCGAAGAAGAGAACTGCGGCTTTCAGGAAATCAAGGACCGGCTGCGCCGCGACCTCGCCACCCACCTGCTGCAGAAGTCCCGCCTGTCGCTGGAAGAAATTGCGGTCTCGCTCGGCTTCTCCGAGCTCAGCACCTTCCATCGCGCGTTCAGGCGCTGGACCGGCGTGACGCCTGGCGAGTTCCGCGAGCGCCGCAACTCCCGGACAGAGTGACGCAGTCGGATTCCGCCAATCGGATTGGCATGCGCGGTCATTCAATGATGCAGCCTTGATGCGGATAATCCCCGCAAGGCCGAGTTCTCGGTCAACACGGGGAAGAAATGCCAATCCTGCGCCAATGGGCTGAACGTCATCCCGACAAGACCGCCGCGCTCGTCGCCTTTTCCGACCAAGCGATTACCTATGGCGAGCTCGACCGCCGCGCCAATGCCGTCACACAGCTCCTGATCTGGATGGGGCTCGCCGCCGGCGACGGCATCGCGATCATGCTCGACAACGACCCTACTTATTTCGAGCTGATCTGGGGCGCGCGACGCCACGGCGTCTATTACACGCCTGTCAGCACGCATCTGAGGCCCGAAGAGGCGGCCTATATCGTGCGCGACAGCGGCGCCAAGCTGTTCTTTGTAGCCGCGCGTTTTGCGGACGCGGTCCAGGCGCTGCTCGCCGACAATCCGCACCGGTGCGCGGTGTACGCGCCGGGCGGCGCGTTGGACGGCAGCTTTGATTACGCCGCGGAGCTCGCCCGGTTCGATCGCCTGATCGAGATTCCCGACGGGCCCGTCGGCAAGGATTTCTTCTATTCCTCAGGCACGACCGGCAGGCCCAAAGGCATCAAGCAGCCGCTGTTCGCCAATCTCCGCCAGGCCCAGGCATCCGGCGACTGGGTGCGCGACAATTTCGGCTTCGCGGAGGATACGGTCTATCTCTCTCCGGCACCGCTGTACCATGGCGCGCCGCTTCGCTTCACCATGCGCACGCTGGAGAGCGGCGGCACTGCAGTCATCATGAAGAAGTTCGTACCCGAGCAGGCGCTGGCCGCGATCGAGCATTACCGCATCACCCACAGCCAGTGGGTGCCGACGATGTTCTTCCGCCTGCTCGCGCTGCCGGACGAGATACGCGCCCGCTACGATCTCTCATCGCATCGCTGCGCGATCCACGCCGCCGCACCTTGTCCGCCCGAGCTCAAGGAGCGGATGATCGATTGGTGGGGCCCGATCGTCTGGGAATATTACGCGGGCTCGGAGCGCAACGGCGCCACCTGCATCTCGACCGCTGACTGGCTGACGCACCGCGGCTCGGTCGGGCGCGCCTGCGTCGGCACCATCCATATCCTCGACGAAGCGCAGAACGAACTTGGCCCCGGCGAGATCGGTGACGTCTATTTCGACGGCCCGCAATTCGTTTATCACAATGATCCCGAGAAGACCGCGCGCTCGCGAAACGCCAAGGGCTGGTCGACCATCGGCGATGTCGGCTATCTCGATCACGACGGCTATCTCTATCTGACCGACCGCCGCTCGCACATGATCATCTCCGGTGGCGTCAATATCTATCCCGCCGAGATCGAGAACCGCCTGGCGCTGCATCCTGATGTCGCTGATGTCGCCGTGTTCGGAATTCCCAATCCGGAATATGGCGAGGAGGTCAAGGCGGTGGTGCAGCTCAGGGAGCCGTCGAAGGCATCATCGGCGCTTGCGGACGACCTGATGGCGTTCTGCCGGGACGGCCTGTCGCATGTCAAATGCCCACGCTCGATCGATTTCGAGGCCGAGCTGCCGCGGCAGGAGAACGGCAAGCTGTTCAAGCACGTGCTGAAGCAGCGCTATCTGCAGCCGGCCTGATCAGAGATCATCAACAACGAAGACAGGAAAAGAGCATGAAGAAGCTCATGGTGGCGACCTGTGCAATCGCATGGGCAGGATTGTCGTTCTCCGCATTCGCACAGGAGAAGAACTACGGACCGGGCGTGACTGATAGCGAGGTCAAGATCGGTCAGACCATGCCCTATAGCGGCCCAGCGTCGAGCTTCGCGGCGATCGGCCGCGCGATGACCGCTTACTTCCAGAAGGTGAATGCGGAAGGCGGCGTCAATGGCCGCAAGATCAACCTGGTCTCGCTCGACGACGGTTATAGCCCGCCCAAGGCCGTCGAGCAGACCCGCCGCCTCGTCGAAAGCGAGGAGGTGCTCGCCATCGTCGGCACCTTCGGCTCGCCGACCAACTTCGCCACACAGAAATATCTGAACGCGAAGAAGGTGCCGGGCCTGTTCCTCGGTACCGGCGCCAACCGCGTCTCCGAGCCTGCGACTTATCCGTGGTCGATGGGCTGGCAGCCGAACAACCATGCCAAGGGCGTGATCTACGCCAAATATCTCCTCCAGGAGCGGCCCAATGCGAAAGTCGCGGTGCTGTTCCAGAACGACGATTTCGGCCGCGATCACCTCAAGGGCTTTCGCGACGGGCTTGACGACAAGGCCGCCACGATGATCGTCAAGGAGCTCAGCTACGAGATCGCCGAGCCGACCATCGACTCGCAGATCCTGATCCTGAAGGCCACCGGCGCCGACGTGTTCCTCGACATTTCGACGCCGAAATTCTCCGCGCAGGCGATCAAGAAGATGGCGGAGACGAAATGGGATGCGCTGCATCTTCTCAGTGACGCCGCCGGCTCGATCTCCAGCACGCTGGTGCCGGCGGGGCTGGAGAATTCCAAGGGCGTCATCACCGTCGCCTTCCGCAAGGATCCGAACGATGCGGCATGGGCCGACGATGCCGGCATGAAGGAATATCTCGCCTTCATGAAGCAATACATGCCCGAAGCCAACCCGTCCGAGACCTATCACGTGTTCGGCTATGCGACGGCGCAGACCTTCGTTCACGTCTTGAAGAATTGCGGCGACGACCTGACACGCGAGAACCTGATGAAGCAGGCGACCAGCATCAAGGATCTCGTCCTCCCGATCATGCTCCCGGGCATCAAGCTCAACACCACCCCGACGCGCTACACGCCGATGAGCCAGGAACAACTGATGCAGTTCGACGGCGTGAAATGGAAGCCGGTCGGCGAGGTGATCGACGCGGAGAAGTGAGGCTTGCGACCACCTCTCCCCGCTCTTGCGGGGAGAGGTCGGAATTCAAGCAAAGCTTGAATTCCGGGTGAGGGGGCTCTCCACGCATGTATCTCTCGCCGTATTCGCGGAGACAGCCCCTCACCCCAACCCTCTCCCCGTAAGAACGGGGAGAGGGGGAACAGACGCCGTTGCCCGCTTCGGCCCAGGCTCGTCGCGCGCTATTCACACTCGCGCAGCACTTCGCGCGCGATGGTCATCTTCATCACTTCGGTGGTGCCTTCCGCAACCTGTGCGATGCGGCTCTGGAAATAGAGCTGGCCGAAGCGGTTTTCCCTGAGCACGCCGAGCCCGCCATGGATCTGGATGGCGCGGTCGATGACCCGGCAGGCCGCGAGCGGGGCGAAACATTTCACCATCGCGGCTTCCTTGCGCGCATCGAGGCCGCGATCGAGCATCCAGGCGGTCTTGTAGACCATCAGCCGCGACTGCTCGAGATCCATCTCCGATTCCGCGAGCATCCATTGAATGGCCTGCCGTTCCGCAAGCGGCTTGCCGAACGTCTCGCGCTCGCGCGCCCGTTTTGCGGCCTGCGTCTGCGCCCAGCGCGCGGTGCCGGTCAGGCGCGCGCCGATCACGGTGCGGTTGCGGTTGAGCTGGTCCATCATGTAGCGGAAGCCCATGCCTTCCGCACCGAGCATGTTCTTCGCCGGGACGACGCAATCCTTGTACTGGTAGTCGCAGCTCCGGCCGAGATAGGTGCCGGGCGCCATGGTCTCATATTCGCGCAGCACCGACACGCCGGGATTGGGATAGTCGACCAGGAACAGGCTGATCCCTTCATAGCCCCTGCTCGGATCGGTCACGGCATAGCAGAGCAGATATTTGGGCGTGATGCCCGGATGGTTCGGCGGCGGCGCCCAGCGCTTGATGCCGTTGATGATGTAATTGTCGCCGTCGCGAACGGCGGTGGTCGTTATCCCGGCCGCGTCGGAGCCCGCTCCCGGCTCCGAGATGTTGATGTGGTAGAACTTGTCCTCTTTGAGGATAGGATAGAGGTACGCTTCCTTCTGCCAATCCGGCGCGACGTAAAGCGCGGGATGCGGATCGAGAAAGCCCGACCAGGTCGCGAGCAGGCCATGCATCACGGGCGACTTAACGATCTCCTCGTAGACCAGGCACTTCGCAATCGTCCCGAGCCCCTGCCCGCCAGCTTCCTTCGGCACCGCCAATCCCCTGAAACCGTATTCACGGAATTTCTGCACCACGCCCATGAAGATGTCGCGTGGCACGGCGTAGTCGTCCACGCCCCAACTATCCTCGAGCGGGCGGCAGACTTCCTCCACGAACGCGGCGGCCCGAGCCTTGATGTCGCGTTGTTCCCTGGACAGTTCAAAATCCACGACAATCTCCCAAGCCTTGTTTGCAAGACCGGAGACTAGGTCGGCGGCGTCAGCGCGATTATGGCTTGGAGAGCCAATCTGGTTGGCTGATTGCATCAGGCCAGGAGACCTTGCCAGCTTCGTCCTTCGCGTCCCTCGATCAGGCCGCGTTGTTTGGAAAGCGCGCCTGACGCCGCTGTCGCGATGTACCATCCGGAGGTTTCGATCGTGCAGGTCGACCAGGTCCATGGCGGCACCACGATCGCCCGAGGGGCAGAGGCGATCCGCCAGACCATGGCCGCCTATATCGGCCTGAACCCGCACATGGACGTCATCACCCACCACACCACCGTCGCCGGCGATTTCGCCATGACCAGATCGCAGTGGCTGATCCGCGGCGTCGGCAAGGACGGCAGGGCCATCAATGTGCATCATCACGGCATGGAGGTGCACCGCGGGCTGCCCGACGGCGCCTGGGCGTTCTTCATCGATCATCCCTTCGGCGTCGATCCATCCTGGGCCATCCCAGCCCCGCCGCCGACGGAATAGAGCATGATCCGGAAAAGTGGAAACCGGTTTTCCGAAAAGATCATGCTCAAACAAAGAGATGAGATCATGATCCGATTCCGTCTAATCGGATCATGATCTAGCGCGGAACTCGCGAAACAGGTCGGCATCTCCCCAGTTGCTCAGTCCTCTCGGGCTGGGCAAGCGCAGGTCGATGCTCCACGGTTGGCCTGAACCGGCGGGCATGGCACGGTCCCATAGGAACAGAAAACGCAGCAATCGCTTGGCTTGGGCTTCAGGTGAGCACCGCATGCCTTGCAATCGTAGAAGAACCTGCAGGCATCCAGCGGCATGATTTCCATCTGACGATGCCCGCAATGTGGGCATGTGATGATGGATTGCAGAATAAGTGAATTGTCCTGCATCGCCGCATCCCGCCAGAGGTAGTCTCGAAATCAGCGCCAGCAGTATAGCGCCGATTTGGCTTCCACGGGACGAAAACGAGATTGCGGATGACGCGGGAAGGGACGGCGCGCCACAAGGCCGCGCTTCTCGCGAGCAGAATCCGATCAATTAGATTTCGTCTAATCGGAGCGATGACGTCCGGGTCGTCGTCCACGTGGCGGGTTCCCGTGGCGACAACTTCTAAGCGTCACCTTTTCCGGCCGCAATGGACGATGCTTGATCTTGGCGCGGCGGGATTCATGATCGCGCCTTCCGATGGCTCCAGGTCACGAGCGAAAGTAACATTGCGGCAAAATTATCTAATGATTGATCAAAACCAATTGCTTCAATGATTTCAAAACAAATGGTCGCTCTGCGTACTAACTACTCTCGGCGCAAGCTTGATTGCATTTCTGCATTTTGCCAACGTCACGACGAGCGACTCACATCGCTTCTACAAAAGAACGGCAAATTTTTGGAGCGCTCAACATGGGAACGGGCGCTCCGATGCAATTGAGCTAGCCGTTCTGTATTCGAGGTGACCACCTATGTCTTAGGGGCACCTTCACGATTGCGTGCGTGTGCGTTTGTGGCGTCTCGTCGAGTCTGAACCTCAAGAACCTAAATCCACGACGCGCTGAGCTCACGCCACAACAGGCTGAATCTGCAAGTGACTCATCCGGAAAGAACGAACTGCCTGCGCAGGGCATTTTCTGCGACCAACGTGGGCTTGGCCGTTTCTCAGCTAGAAATTGCGCGCTGTCACTCGATGGTCCGTTGGTTCTGGGCTGGGAGGCTGCTGGACCGGACAAGCCTTGTTGCTTCGTGCAACGACCGCACGGCAGCGTTTCGATCATTGCTGGCGAGATGTGTATTGGTTCTATCCGGCTACGCCCACGCCAGTTGCAGCAGCATGTGCCCGCGCTATCAGCATCACCACCGGCACACGCCGAACGAAAAACTCCTTACAAAAAGTTTCAACAGGCCTGGCGAATGGGGGCAAATACCGCATGTACGTGATCATTGATGATCGAGAGAACGTTGCAACCGGCTACATCGGCGGCTTCGATCGTGAAGGCATTTCTTCTGTTGGATTTTCGCCAACGGAGTTCTTGGAGTGGCTGGAATCTGCGGGCGACGATGAGCTGTCGGCCATTGACGCTTTTCTTCTTGGAGATTGTGATACTCGCGCCACCTTGCCCCGCACTGTCCGCAAGCGCTGCCGTGCGCCGATCATCGCGCTCAGCAACCAGAGAATGCTTAAGCACACGGTTGAGCTCTTTGAAGCTGGCGTGGATGATGTCGTCCATATTCCAGTCCACCCACGCGAGATCCTGGCAAGAACTGCCGCGATCTCCCGCCGCAGTCTCGGAATATCGGTCCATGGCAGGCAAAGTGCGATTCGGGTCTTCTTTGACGGGAGAGATCCGGAAATTGGAGGAGCCGTCATGATGCTGCCGCGTCGCGAGCTCCGTATCCTGGAACACATGGTTGGTCAGCAAGGGAAATGGCTGACCAAAACGCAGATCTTCAATGCGGTTTATGGGATCTTTGAGGAAACGTTCGATGAAAACGTGATCGAAAGTCACGTAAGCAAACTGCGCAAGAAGCTGCGCGACCGTCTCGGCTACGACCCGATCGTCTCCAGGCGGTATATCGGCTACCGTCTCGATACCTCAACAGGAACGTCCGAAGATGATGCGACGCGAGATCTCCAAAACCTTGGCATCCTGGCCAAGCAAGCGCCATCGAGACTACGACCTATCTTCACTTGAGAGAGCGAGATCATCATTCAGGACAGGTAACGCCACGAAAGTAGCGGTATGACCAACGACCGCGTGGTGTCTGCGCAGATTTGGTAACGAGCTAGCGCAAGCCCTGCCCGTCACCGCAGCACGCGCAGACATCCCATACTGAACGGCGGGTTTGCGCGACGCGCAGGTCCGCCGCTTATCGCGTACTGCTTCGAAAATGCATCCGTAGAACAGCACGATTTGTCCGATCTCGCGCGAATCCTCTGGAGACGCTCCGTAACGTGAACATCATTCTTCAAATGCTCCCCGAACCTTTCGGCTTGTGACAGCGACAATGTCGTTGTCGCTGACGATCCAGATTGCGTTGCTGCGGTGTGTAGTCTGGTCCAATCGGCGGATGATTAATGAAGTCAGTGTTGCTTGCCAGGGAATTCAAACGATCAGCAGACAATTTCTTAATGGCCGACGCATTAGTGGGGCGGAAAGACATGCAGTTGAGTTGAGCCTCGAACCAAAGCGACTAGCGAATCAGGACGCTAATGAGGTGCGCACCGCGAAACTGCTCGCAAATTCTTTGAGTTGGGTCGATCATGACGTTAGCACGCGAGACGGTTGAATTATTGGTTCAGACGGCGAGGATTTGGCACTTCGAAGGTAGTCGGCACGGGCTGCGCGATCGCGAATGGATGGCCCTGCGTTTTCTTGCTCGCGCGAACCAGTTCTCACGGACTCCGTCGGCATTGGCCACTTTTGTCGGCACCACCAGGGGCACCGCATCTCAAATCGTCAAGGTTCTCGAGAGAAAGGGATTCTTGGTACGCAAACCTGCTGCGGAAGACAAACGCTCGGTGATCCTGTATGTGACCGCGCAGGGTGAGAAATTTCTCGGGCATGATCCGGTCAATGTTCTCGTCAAGGCGATAGCCGTACTCAGCGTCGATCGCCAGACCAGCTCTCGCGATGCGCTCCGCCAGGTGCTCGACTGGTTGGATATTACCCAGCAACGACATCATGCGGACATTTGCAGGGAGTGCACGTTCTTGACGGAGAATAGTGCCGACGGCGCGACAGGCAACGCCTGCCCACAATTCACATGTCGCTTCTTTCGCGCAGCGATTACAGCGGACGAGACTGCGCTATTGTGCGCGACCTTCGAACGCGGCCGGCGATAGATTCATCTGACGTTGGCGGAGAGAGCCAACGAAGAGCGCCGCAGCCTCGAGCTGCCGCCAGACGATGCTTGGAATGCAAACAATTTTAGTCATCTATGAGGCAGCTCGAATCAACAATCTTCATTGCCCGCATGTTAGCTCGTCACCATCAACTCCTCGCCGCCAAAGGCGAACGTGCCGACGAGACCCATGATCATGACGACGTTCTATTCGTTAATCAATGAAGTGCAAAATACAACGACATCCGGGTCGACGAAACGGCAGCTAAGGGCTCTCACCCGCATAACAGACTTGTTCCTTGCCGGGTCTGGTCGCTACTCCAAGCAGCAGATCAAACTGTTTGACGAGATATTCAAAACCCTCGTTGCCGTGATCGAGTTGAAGACCCGCGTCAGGCTGGCTCGGCATCTCGCGGCTGACTCGAATGCGCCGGCAACGTTGGTCAGAGCACTTGCATCGGATGATGCTGTTGCCGTGGCGGCTCCGGTTCTCAGTCAGTCGGATGCCCTTAGCGAGTCCGATCTTGTTGCCTGCGCCAGCACCCAAAGTCAGGGCCACCTTCACGCAATCGCGCAACGTCGAACAATCAGCGAGGCGATCACGGAGTTACTGATTCTGCGCGGCGAAGCCGGCGTGGTCCATGCGGTTGCGAGCAACCCGGGCGCCCGCTTTTCGGATGGCAGCTTCAGCGAGCTTGTCGCTCGATCGAGCGAAGATACCCAGCTCGCGCTCCATGTCGGGACGCGGCATGACATCCCCAGACATCACTTCCTGAAACTTATGGAAACTGCCTCTGCTTCCGTGCGCAGCAAGATCGCCGCCGCAAACCCGCAATTTTCCGACGCCGTGCATGATGCTGTGACGGAGGTCATCGACGACATAAATCTGGAGGTCCGCAATCAGTCTCCGGATCACGCGAGGGCAAAGAAGAAGGTAAAGCGCCGCAAATACTGGAAGGAGCTCGGAGAAGCGGATGTTCACGCCGCCGCCCGAGCGCAGGATTTTGAAACAGCGGTCATGGCGTTGTCCGTCCTTGCAACCTGTCCCATCGAATTGGTCGAACGGGCAGTTCTCAATGACAATCCTGGTACCGTGCAACTTGTCGCAAAAGCCGGCGGATGTTCCTGGGCAACGGCCAAGGCTTTGCTGCTGATGAGAGTAGCGGACCGCAGGCTAAGCAAGATCGATCTTGATCAAGCGCGGGACAGCTTCGAGCGGCTTGAACTCCGAACGGCGAGACGTGTGCTTGAGTTCTACAAGGCACGCCGTGACGCGCGCACAAGCGAAAGCCATCCGATCGCGCCGAGCGAATCCGCGCCCCTGGCGGTCGCAATGATATAAGTCCGCTAGAGCGTGATGACTTTTCTTCGAATCGTCATCCCGCTCTAGCTCTTTGTTTGAGCATGATCTTTTTCGGAAAACCGGTCTCCACTTTTCCGGATCATGCTCTAGAACAGGCGCCCGCCATTCGGAACTGGCCGCTCAGGCGCAACGAGCACCACGCGGCCTTGTTCATCGGGAAAGCCCAGCGTCAGCACTTCCGACTGGAACGGGCCGATCCTGCGCGGCAGCAGATTGACCACGCAAGCCACCTGCCGACCAATCAATGACTCAGGGGAATAAAGGTCGGTAAGCTGCGCGCTGGACCGCTTCGTTCCAACCTCGGGGCCGAGATCAATCGTCAGTTTCCACGCCGACTTCCGCGCTTCCGGAAAATCAGCCACGTCAACGATCGTGCCAACCCTGATGTCGATGGCCAGGAACTCGTCGATCCCGATCGTTTGCGTCATGTAAAGCTCGCGCGGCAAGGGTGTTTCCCGCGCGCATCCCGCAAGGGGGTCCCAGTCGTTCCCGTTGATGGCGGAGAGGGAGGGATTCGAACCCCCGATAGGCTTGCACCTATGCCGCATTTCGAGTGCGGTGCATTCAACCACTCTGCCACCTCTCCCGGTGCCAAAAAGGTGATTCCTCACCCTCGCGGTCGGGGCGTGTTCTAGGCGAGGATGCCGGGGGTGACAAGGCGCCGGGAGAAGATTTCCGCACCGCCGAAACCGGCCGAAGGAGGGCGAAATGGAGCATTTGACGGTGAAAGCCAATGGGGCGGCGTTCCATGTCGCCCGGATCGGGGCCGGAAAGCCCCTGCTGTTGCTGCATGGCTGGCCGGAATTCTGGCTGACCTGGGAGCCGGTCATGGCGCGGCTTGCCAACCGTTTTGCGCTGACCGCCCCCGACCTGCGCGGCTTCGGCGACAGCGACAAGCCGGACGGCCCGTACGGGCCGGAGCAGCATGCGGACGACATGCTGGCGCTGATGGATGCGCTCGGGATCGAGCGGGCCGGCGTGGTCGGCCATGATGTCGGCGGCGCCGTGATGCAGCCTTTGGCACGCAAGGCGCCTGCGCGGATCGCGGGGCTGTTCTTGTTCGATTTCGTCTATCCCGGCATTGGGCCGCGAATGGCGGCGCCGGATAGGCTGAACCACATCTGGTATCAGTCATTCCACCAGATGGAGATGGCGCCAAAACTCGTCGGCGCGACGCGCGAGAGCTGCCGCCTCTATATCGGGCATTTCCTGAAAAACTGGTCGCATCGCCAGGATGCGTTCGACGATGTGGTGGACGCCTTCACCGACAACTTCCTGAAAGCGGGCAATCTCGCCGGCGGCTTCGCGCATTATCGCGCCGCGCACGCCGCGCGCGTCAAGATGATGCAGGGCGAGGCACCCTCATTGCCTGCGATCACCGTGCCGACCTGCATCCGCTGGGCCGAGCACGATCCGCTGTTTCCCTATGCCTGGACCGACCGGCTCGGCGCGACCTTCACTGAGCTCGATCTGAAAATGTTCGAAGGCGTCGGACATTTTCCGCATCGCGAAGCCCCTGATCGCGCAAGCCTTGAGATCTCCACGTTCTTTTCGCGCATCGGATGGATCTGAAGCGGGAGAATCAGGTTAGAAAGAGTGGGTGGGACCGCCAGACGCGACAAAAATAACTGGCGGTCCCGTGCCGCCTCATCAAAATGCTGGCCGGGGAAGTGCGGCTTCGCCGGTCAGCGGAGCGACGCCGCCACCGTAGCAATGGGCGCGGAAACAGCCAACGCAATGTCGGCCTTAACCTAACCTTTAAACCTTACTGCACCCGGATTTCCGGAAATTCGCCCGTAAACCTACGGAAAGATGACGGCGGTGTAACGGGAAGCTGCGGAAACTGTAGAGTGGGCAAAGGCGTTCTTGCGCCGTGCCCACCATCCAGCGTCGCGCTCGCGATGGTGGTCACGCTTCGCTTCGCTTTGCCCACCCTATGCATCTGCCCATCGTCACGCGCTCTTCTTCGCTTTCTTCTCGCCGTTGTCCTTGTCGTCCTTCTCGCCATTCTTGGCGCCTCTGCCGTTCTCCTTGCGGCGGTTGGTGAAGCGCGCATTGCCGAGGCCGGTGCCGATCGTCAGCACGCCCCATCGCTCGACGTCCTGCATGAAGGGGACTTCGGAAAGCCCTTGCACCACGCCGTCATTATGCATGACGATCGCGGTGTCGTGGTCGCCGATCGCTGGGATCGCCTCGACCAGGCTTGCCGGCAGGTTGAACTTGCTGCTCTCCCAATTGCCCGGCAGGTTCTGCGCGCCCTTCTCGATCGAGCCGTCCTCGTCGATCACGCCGGGACAGGCGATGCCGATGAAGGGCGCGAGCTTCAGCCCATCGGTTTCGGCTTCCGCGATGAGGTCCTGCAGCATTTCGACGAGATGCTCCACCGCGGCTTCCCGCGTCGGGGTTTCATCGGCATGGCGCCAAAGCTCGGATTTCCAGACCGTGGCCTTGGAGAGGTCCGGCGCCTTCTTCCAGCGCGTCTCGACCACGCCGCAGCGGATGTTGGTGCCGCCGATGTCGACCGCCAGGATGCTGTCATGAGCTTCGAAGATCCATGAAGGCGCCAGATGCAGGCAGCCGATCAGCCCGGCTTCGTCGGGGTGATGGCGGATCGGCTGAAGATCAACCTTGAACTTCTCGTCCTTGAGGATGATCTCGGTGCGCGCGATCGCAAGCTCGCCAAGCCTGGAGTCACGGAAGCCGCCGCCGACCACGATGCGCTCGGTCTTGGCCCAGGCCTTGGTCTTGAGGAAACGCCGCGTCACATAGGCAAGTTCCAGCGCGAACTCCTCGATCGCGCTGTGGACCACGGCGGAGGCCTCGGTGTCGTCGCCGATCAGCATCGCATCCAGCGTCTTCTTGTTGACCTGTTCGGAGGGCTCGTCGCCGAACGGGTCCTCACCGGTTTTGCGCAACGGCTTGCGCCAGCGGTCGAGAATCTTGCGGAACGCGCTCTTGCTGGCGCGGTCGCCGAGGAAACCCTCGTCGTCCTTCAGTTCGATGTTGAAGCTGTCGACGTCGACCGACGGCAAACGCGTCGCGCCGTGGCGGGCGATCCCCGTTGTCAATACCAGTTCGTCGGCCATGAAATCCTTGCCCCGGTTGGAACCCGGGGATAACGGCCTGAAACGGGTTTGGTTGCGCCCAAGCTCGCGGCAGATTTAGGCCGCAAGCCGCAAAATCCTGACGACGTCGGCCGGCTCGCGGATCGGCTGCGGATTCGAGCGGGTGAAGATCGACAGCATCGCATTCTTGCCGATCAGCTCGAAGCGGTCCTCGCCCACCCCGACATCGGCCAGGCGCCGCGGCAGGCCGAGCTTTGCGATGAAGGCGGCGAAGGCCTCGCCGGCATCGAGCTCGGGCGCGCCGAGCGCGGCTGCGATCGATTTCTGCGCCTGCTCGGTCGCGGGACGATTGTAGCGCAGCACGCTCGGCATCATCACCGCCGTGCAGAAATAATGCGGCACATCGCAGGTGCCGCCGAGCACGTGGCCGATCGCGTGACTCGCGCCCATCGGCACCCGCGCCTGCAGACCGAACGCCGACATCCAGGAGCCCAACTGGCAATTGGTGCGCGCCGCTTCGTCGTTCGGATTCTCCTTGGTGCGTGAGAGGCCGTCATGGAGATAGCGCAGGCCCTGCAGGCAGACGGCATCGACCAGCGCATTGCCGCGGATCGAGCAGATCGCCTCGATACCGTGGTCCATCGCGCGGGTGCCGGAGCCAAGCCATAGCTTCTCCGGCGTGTAGCGCGTGATGGCGGGATCGAGGACGATGGTGCGCGGCATCATCATCGGGTGATTGAATATCTGCTTCAGCTTGCGGCGCGTATCGGTCACCAGGGTGCCGGAATTGTACTCGCCGCCGGACAGCGTGCTCGGAATCGCGATCATCCGCACCTTCGGCGTGCGGAACGGGCCGAAGCGGCGCTCGGGCGTGGTCTCGAAACCATCGAGCCCAGAAGGATCGAAGATCTCGTGCTCCATGCACATCAGCACGATCTTGGCGGCATCCACCACCGAACCGCCGCCGATCGCAACCACGAGATCGGCGCCCGCTTCCTTGGCTTGCTTTGCGGTCTGCACCACGACATCGCGCGTGGTGTGCTGCGGGATGCCGTCGAAGGTCGACGCATATCGATTGCCGAGGGCTGTGCGGATCTTCTCGATCTCGTCGGTTGTGGTGTTGAGCGTACGACTCACAATCAAATAGACGCGCTTGGCGCCGAGCCGCTCGGCCTCCTCGCGCAGCGCTTCAGCCGCGGGCTTGCCATAGATGACGAAATCCATCGAAGGATATTGATAGCTGCCCGCGCTGTGCATGTTCGGCTCCCTTGATCTGGCATGTAACCGACGTCAGGCCTAGAACTTGGTGAAATCAGGCGGCCTGCGCTCGGCGAAGGCTGCAAAGGCCTCGCGTGCTTCCGGCGTCTTCAGCCGCTCCTTGAACAGGCTGCCTTCCTCGGCCATCCGCGCCGCGATCCGCTCATGGTCGCGCATCAACTGCTTGGTGAGGCTGAGCGAACCGG
>NZ_PSRR01000048.1 GCF_004296405.1 Bradyrhizobium sp. Leo170 | reverse complement strand
GCGCATCTGGCGTTCCTGGCGCTGGTCGTGGTCAACCTCGTCAACGGCTTTCATGCGCTCGGCACGCTGCTCGGCGTCGGGTTGATGATCCTGCCGGCCGGCATCGCCCGGTTCTGGTCGCGCGACATCACCGGCATGATCTGCATCGCGGTCGCAAGCGCGATGCTTTCGGGCTATGCCGGGCTGGTGCTGTCGTTCCAGACGCGGATTCCCTCAGGCCCCGCGATCATCCTGGTCGCGGCCGGGCTCTATCTGGCCTCGCTCCTGTTCGGCAATGTCGGCGGACTGGTCCGCCAGATGTTCCCCGGCCGGCATCTGGAGGCTTAGCGGCGATGCGACGGTGGTTCTGGCTCGCGCTGCTCGCGCTCGTCACGCTTGTCGCTCCGGCACGCGCGCAGGAGCGTCTCAACGTGGTCGCGAGCTTCTCGATCCTCGCCGACCTCGTGCGCAATGTCGGCGGCAACGGCGTCAACGTGGCGATGCTGGTTGGCCCCGAGGGCGATGCCCATGTGTACCGGCCGAACCCGGCGGACGCCAGGAAGGTCGCGGAAGCGAAGCTGCTCTTCATCAACGGGTTCGGCCTGGAAGGCTGGCTGCCGCGGCTGGTGCAATCCGCCGGCGGCAAGGCGACCATCGTCACCGCGACGGACGGGGTCACGCCGCTCAAGCTCGGCTCCGCCCCCGATCCCCATGCCTGGCAGTCCGTCGCCAATGCCAAGATCTATGTCGCCAATATCCGCGACGCGCTTGCGGCCGCCAGCCCTGCGAACGCGACTGCCTTCCGCGCCAATGCGGACAGCTATCTGGCAGAGCTCGACGCGCTGGACAGCGAAGTCCGGCAGGCGGTTGCGACGATCCCGGAAGCGCGCCGCAAGGTGATCTCGACCCACCGCGCCTTCGGCTATTTCGCGGCCGCCTACGGCATCGAGTTCATTGCCCCCGTGGGGGTCTCGACCGAATCCGAGCCCAGCGCCCGCGATATCGCAGGCATCATCACCCAGATCAAAAAAGCGAAAATTCCGGCGGTTTTTCTCGAAAATGTCAGCGATCCCCGCCTGATCCAGCGGATCTCCGAGGAGACCGGGGCCAGGATCGGCGGGACCCTCTATTCGGACAGCCTCACTGCCGAAAAGGGCGAGGCACCCACTTACATTGCGATGGTAAGGCACAATATAAAGGCCCTGACCAGCGCGCTTGGCCACTAGGGCGGGGGCCCTCCCTGCCGGCCCGGGCAGCGCGTTCCAAGTTCCGCCCCCGGAGTTGCCATGCCAGAACCTTCTTCGCAAAAGATCCCTGTGACCGTGCTGACGGGCTATCTCGGCGCCGGCAAGACCACGCTGCTCAACCGCATCCTGTCCGAGAACCACGGCAAGAAATATGCCGTCATCGTCAACGAATTCGGCGAGATCGGCATCGACAACGACCTGATCATCGGGGCCGACGAGGAAGTGTTCGAGATGAACAACGGTTGCATCTGCTGCACCGTTCGCGGCGACCTCGTCCGCATCATGGACGGGCTGATGAAGCGCAAGGGCAAGTTCGACGCCATCATCGTCGAGACCACTGGTTTGGCCGATCCCGCGCCGGTGGCGCAGACCTTCTTCGTCGACGAGGACGTGCAGAAGAACGCCCGGCTCGATGCCGTCGTCACGGTGGCCGACGCGAAATGGCTCAGCGACCGCCTGAAGGACGCGCCCGAGGCCAAGAACCAGATCGCGTTTGCGGACGTCATCGTGCTGAACAAAACCGACCTCGTGTCAAAGCCCGAGCTTGCCGAGGTCGAGGCCCGCATCCGCGGCATCAACCCCTACGCCAAGCTGCATCGGACCGAGCGCTGCAAGGTGGAACTGGCCGACGTGCTGGAGCGCGGCGCCTTCGACCTCGACCGCATTCTCGACATCGAGCCGGATTTCCTGGAAGCCGACGATCACGATCACGATCATGACCATGATCATCACCACCATGGCCATGACCATCACCACCATGACCACGGCCACGGCATGAAGCACTACCATGACGAGGAGATGCAGTCGTTGTCGCTGCGCACCGACAAGGCGCTCGACCCCACGAAATTCATGCCGTGGCTGCAGAACCTGGTGGCGACCGAGGGCCAGAAGATCCTGCGCTCCAAGGGCATCCTCGCCTTCGCCGGCGATGACGACCGCTACGTGTTCCAGGGCGTCCACATGATGCTGGAAGGCGACCATCAGCGGAAGTGGAAGGAGGACGAGCCACGCGAGAGCCGGCTGGTCTTCATCGGCCGCGAATTGCCCGAGCAGGCGATCCGCGACGGCTTTGAGCGCTGCATCGTCTCGTGATGAGCGAGTTCGACCCGGGCGAGGTTCCCTCCATCGCTTCGATGACCGACCAGATACGGCCAGTGCCGCTCGGCATGGCCGTCACATCAGTGCATTTCCTTGGCGACACCGCCCACTTCATCGGCACCGAGGAGAATGTCGCCATCGTCGGCGGGGAGGGCGAAGTCTCGCAGACGCCGGTGCATGGCGGCGCAATCCTCTGCTCCGTCTGCGATGGCGAGCGGATCGTCATGGGCGGTGACGACGGCAAGCTGGTCGCCCTCAATGCCAAGGGCGAGGTCTCGACCTTGGCGACCGACCCGAAGCGGCGCTGGATCGATGCCGTGGCGCTGCATTCCGATGGCGCGGTGGCATGGTCGGTGGGCAAGACCGCGTTCGTGCGTCCGGCCAAGGGCGAGGAAAAGTCCTTCGATGCGCCGTCCACCGTCGGCGGCCTTGCCTTTGCGCCAAAGGGCCTCCGGCTCGCAATCGCCCATTATGGCGGCGCGACGCTGTGGTTTCCCAACATGGCGGCGAAGCCGGAATTCCTGGAATGGGCCGGCTCGCATCACGCCGTCACCTTCAGCCCTGACAACAAATTCCTGGTCACCGCGATGCATGAGCCGGCGTTGCATGGCTGGCGGCTTGCCGACAACAGGCACATGCGCATGAGCGGCTATCCCGGCCGGGTGCGTTCGATGTCGTGGAGCGCCGGCGGCAAGGGGCTTGCCACATCAGGCGCGGACACCGTCATCATCTGGCCCTTCGCCTCCAAGGACGGCCCGATGGGCAAGCAGCCGGCGATGCTGGCGCCATTGCAGGCGCGCGTCGCAGTCGTCGCCTGCCACCCGAAGGACGACATTCTGGCGGCCGGCTACAGTGACGGCACCGTACTGATGGTGCGGATGGAGGACGGGGCCGAGATCCTGCTCCGCCAAAACAAGGGCGTGCCTGTCGCGGCGCTCGCCTGGAACGCCAAGGGTACGCTATTGGCATTCGCGGACGAAGACGGCGACGGGGGTCTGTTGGCGTTTTAATCACCTGTCGTGTCCAAGCCGTATCGAGGGGCCATGCGGTTTCTGACGACCTTCCAACTCGCTGATTTCTTCGACACGCTGATGAGCCTGACCACAGCCTTCGTGCTGGGCACGCTGATCGGCGCCGAACGGCAATATCGCCAGCGCACCGCCGGCCTGCGCACCAATGTACTGGTCGCGGTCGGAGCGGCTGCCTTCGTCGACCTCGCGATGCGGCTGGCGGGCGCAGACGGCGCCGTGCGGGTGATCGCCTATGTCGTGTCGGGCATCGGCTTTCTCGGCGCTGGCGTCATCATGAAGCAGGGCATGGACGTGCGCGGGCTCAACACCGCGGCCACCTTGTGGACGTCTGCCGCGGTCGGCTCCTGTGCCGGCGCCGACATGGAGGCGCAAGCCGCGGCCCTCACCGTGTTCATCCTTGCCGGCAACACGCTGCTGCGGCCCCTGGTGAATGCCATCAACCGCATTCCGCTCGACGAACTGGCGTCGGAGGCGACCTACTATTTCAAGCTCGCAGTCTCCACCGAAGCCTTGCCCCACATGCGCGACCAATTGGTGGAGAAGCTCGAAGCCGCCAGCTATCCGGTTGCCGATGTCGAGATCCAGGAGATCGGCGACGAGCTGCTGGAGATCGTGGCGACGCTGGTCAGCACATCAGTCAATCCCAACGAACTCAATGCCGTCGCCGTGGACCTGCAGCGCCAGGCGGGCGTCCGCCATGCCACCTGGGAAGTCAACACAACCGATTAGCGCGTGGGATGCGGCAGTATACAGGGTGGGCGCGTCTCAGGCGCCCGCACGCTCGGGGTGCGGCGCGATCCACACCCAACCGGCGAGGCCGGCAAGTGCGGCGCAACTTGCGGGCACCAGCATGATCGTGCGTAGCGCGCGCTCGAATGCGGCTATGGCCCCAGCATGAGCGTCCGCCTGTCCGGACATCACGGCATTCAGGGCCTCGTTGGCTTGCGCAGGCGTTGCTCCGGCAAGATCATGCAAGAAGTTTGCAAAGAACACCGTCCCCAGCGCTGCAACCGCGAGCAGGCCGCCAACGCGAGCGACCGCGTTGTTGATGCCCGAAGCAATCCCGGCATGGGCTTCGCCGGCGGCGCCCATCACAGTCGACGTCAGCGGCGGAACCGTGATCGACATCCCCACGCCCAGCAGGACCATCGACGGAAACACGCTGATCCAGTAACTCTGCCTAAGATCGACAAAAGCAAGCATCGCCAATCCGCAGGCCGCGACGATGGGCCCGACAGCGAGGAGCAGCCGCGGCCCCAAACGGTCCGCAATGGTTCCAGCGAATGACGCCCCGAATCCCATGATCAGGGCAAAAGGCAGCAGCGCCGCGCCGGCTTGGGTCGCCGAGTAGCCGCCGACGCGGATCAGGCCGAACGGCAGATAATAGAGCGCACCTCCGAGCGCGAAGTAGAGCAACAGCGTCAATGCATTGGTTGCTGAAAAATCGCGTGATCGATAGAGCGACAACGGCATCATCGCCCGCTCATGGAGACGGGCTTCGATCACAACGAACGAGATTAGGAAAGCAGCTCCCACTCCCAGGGCAGCCAGCACTGTCTTGTCGCGAAATCCCGACGCCGGAATGGCGCTCAGAGACCATGTGATCGCAGCAAGGCCAATCGCGACTGAGGCGGCGCCGCTCCAGTCGAGTTGCTTTGCCCGGGGATCGCTGCTTTCGCAGCCGAAGCGAAGCGCAAGTCCGGCCGCGGCAATGGCGAGCGGGACATTGAGGAGAAAGATCGCCCGCCACGATACCTGGTCGACGAGCCAGCCGCCCAGCATCGGACCCGCCGCCATCATCAGTGCACCCGCGCCCGCCCATATCCCGATTGCCCGGCTCCGTTCATCCTTGCCAAAAGTCGCTCCTAACATGGCCAGACTGGCCGGCGTTAGCAGCGCGGCACCAAAACCTTGAACCGCACGGCTGACGATAAGCACCATGATATTCGGTGAGAGCCCGCAGACGATGGAGGCGGCGGTGAAGACCGCGATCCCGAGAACAAAAATCCGGCGTCGGCCGTAAAGATCGGCCGCCGAGCCGCCGATCAGCACGAGCGCACCGAGCAGCAGCAGGTAGGCGTTGACGATCCACTGTGTCGCCGCCGCATCCGCATTCAGCGCCTGTTGGATTGCGGGAAGCGCGATGTTCACGACCGAGCCGTCGAGGAGGGCCATGCTGGACCCAATGACGGTCGCCGCCAATGTCAGCCACTTGCGTCTCTGTGACAGGGGGGCGTCAAAAGCCGGTGTCGCCTCGATGACCCCGGCGTCGCACGGTGGCCGCGTGAATCCAATCATTGGATGCCCGAGAAGGACTGAGATCGCAGGTTACCGTGCACCTGACGTACACCGTTGGCAACCTGGTGGAAAAGCTCAAGGCTGCCAGCTACCGGACTGCTGATATTGAGGTCCAGGAGATGCGGGACCTGAGCGATTCCAGTCGGCTCCTCGGGCACTCGCTCTACGCTTGCGTTGCCACACACGACGTCTTGCTGGCGATGCGCCGAGATGCAATAGATCGGCCGCACGCGAAGCAACCGAGGCGGTGGCACGTGGTATTTAACTATCTTAAGTTGCGAGTACATCAAGCCTACGCCCCGTTTCCACGGAAATGGCAACAGCCGATGCGGTCGGTGATGGCAATTGTGCTCCTTGCGATCTGCTGCATTGGTGGGCCGGTCGCAGCCGAGGAAAATATCGAGTCCCGACGCGCGCAGGCGCGCGCCCTCGCCGCCGCCGGGAAGCCTGCTGAGGCATTGCCGATCTACGACGACCTGACGTTGTCCGGCTCGCTGGACAGCGCCCTCTACAAGGAGGCAACACAGGCCGCGGCCGCCGCACATGACATGCGGCGGGTCCCGCTCTACATGGAGCGACGCGTCAAGGCAGATCCAAGCGATTATACAACGCGTTCCATCATTGCGCTGGCATGGCGCGTCGCCGGCGACGAGGCGCAGGCCAAACGCAGCCGCGAGGACTACCTGGCATTCTGGAGAGCTTCGACCGACCCGCGCGTGCGTGCGATCCCCTTTCTTGCGATCGACCAATTTAGCGCCGGCGACTCGACGGTCTACGCCTACCAATGCGTCGAGGTCGCCGGTGATTTCGGCGTCGGCTATATGTTCGAAGTCTATACCCCAATGGGCCCGCCGCTACCGCTGACCGAAGCGATCAAGAATCATCGACAGCGGATCGTGCTCGAGCATAACAAAATGACTCAGAAGGTCTTGTCGGAGCTGAATAAGCGGGACGGGCCTCCCGTGCCCACGCTCGACCTGCTGACACCCGATCGGCACGCGACATTACAAATGTTCGACGGCGAGCCAGATTACCCAATGCTCCGCGACATTGTCGCAAAATACGTTGCAAACGAACAAGACCTTGCAAGCAAGCCTCCTATGGGCCGCGCTTGGAACCACATCCGCTGCCTGACGGAAAGCAAATAACCGGTGCGAGGCGGTTTCATCTGAGAAGCTTCTCGCAGGTCCGACTCTGCAGGCATGTCCGCTTCTCCGCCGCTTGTCATCGACCGGCGACTGCCAGCGTCCTGATTTGAGTGCGCCCTTACAATTAGGGTCAGGTAGCGCGATTCATACGTTCTATATTGTCTATATTGTGCGTCATGTGCTTCGCTGATTGTTGCATCGCACTCGGAGATTGCGGCTCACGACGGAGCGAGGCGGTCCCTGCCCACGAAAAACGTTTCGAGAGTCAGAAAGCGAACCGAAGTCTCGGCGCTGGTCGACCATAGTTCGATAGATGTCGGCACGGCGCGGCAACCCCGTCCGGTCCGACCATCTGGGAAATCCTTCCCGGCTCGTTCGCAGCACGCACGCTTCGAGAGAGCCGGGATGCGTATCGAACTGCCGTTGGTTCCAGTCTCGCTCGAAAAGGATTACAACCCGTGAATAATGCGAATTCGAATGAAATGAACGCCAATCCGAATGCCGGTGATGATGCGAAGCGCGGATTCGACATGCCGCTGTTCGCGATGCCGGAAGTGTATCACAGCATCGCCGAGCAAAGCATGGCGCGCGCAAAGGAGAATTGCGAAAGGATGAAGGCCGCTTCTGGCGAGATCGCTGACATCCTCAAGGAAGCCTGTTCGACCAACGCGAAAGGCGCCGCCGACTACGCGGCCAAGTTGATCGAGATCTCGGGCACGAACACCAGCTCCGCTCTCGAATTTCTCACACATCTGATGGGGACGAAGTCGCTGCCGGAGATCATCCAGCTATCGGCCACGCATGGCCGCAAGAATTTTGAGGTCACCTCCGCTCAGAACAAGGAACTGTGGGAGCTCACTCGGGAAGTGGCGAAGGAGACTGCCGAGCCTATCAGGAAGAGCCTTGCCAGGGTGCTGCGGACAGGTCCCTAGATCGAACCTCTCTTAAGCGCCACGGAGAATCGGCTGGACACAAGCGCCTCCCGCGAGAAGAGGCGGAGTCCAGCCGATGGCCCGCGGAATGCTGCTGATGCAGCAACTCGGGACATTGAGGGAGGACCAAGATGGGTATCGTCATGATCAAATGCCCGCAGACGGGACGCGCAATCCCAACGGGCATCAAAGCCGATCGCGAGAAGTTTCGATGCAGTACGGTGTTCTTCGCGCGCACCTATTGCTCGATGTGCCAGACCAGCCATGAATGGTTTGCCAAGGAAGCATGGGTCTACGAGTCGGACGAGGGAGCGAGGAGGGTGTGCTGAGCTAGCATGCCATAGCTAACCGTTCTTCAACGGTGCCTTGCACGGTGAGCGGTCCCTCCGTGGGGGCGCGCGCGGTGCTGCACTCCATTCTCGGCGGTCGGCAGCGGGGTGGGCGTGCGAGGCCTCTCATGCGCAGGCCAAGAGTGACGGTGCGGCGTCATCTCGTGCGTCGAAACAATACGGTCGATCCTGCTGCGCATGAGTTCGTAGCACTCGCATGCCGCTGCTTCGAGCCGCGGCCTGTCGATTTCGATCGAGCTTCGCCGATTGGAGCGGATTGCTCCCGTCGCGCGGAGCTTGGATACGACATGGGTCACCGTCGTTCGTCGCACGCCCAGCAACTCCGAAAGCGTCTCCTGCGTCAGCGGCAGCATGTCGCTTTCGGTCCGGTCGTGGATGTGCAGCAGCCAATGAGCCAACCGGGCTTCGACTGAGTGCAACGCATTGCAAGCCGCAACATGCTGGAGTTGCACGATCAGGGCCCTGTTGAGCCTATTGACGGCGGCCTTGAGGGCGTGGCTGTGCTCGAGCGCCGCATGGAAGCGTGCCGGAGAGAGCTGCAAAGCCGTTCCGGCGACGCGAACCACCATCGTCATCGGCGAGCGCGCCGGTCCGAGCGCCGAAAGGATGCCTACCGCGCCCTCTCTGCCGACGATCGCGGTGGCGACCGTTTGTCCGTTCGGCATGTCCATAATGTGTGCGACGAGCCCGCTGGAAGGGAAATAGATCTGCTCAATCAGATCGCCCGATCGCGCCAGGACGGCGTCGCGTTTGAGCGTCACTTTCCGGAAATGGGGCGCAAGCAAATCCAGGTCCGCTTGCGGCAGCGCGGCCAGAAGTCGATTTTCAATCCTGGTCTCATGCTCCATCGCGGGAAAGCTCCTTCCCAGAGACGGAGTGCAGTTAGTGCCGGGGACGCACACGCACTAAGCCACCACGCCGGACCACTAAAAACGCCGCGCGAAGAAAGTTCCAAATGGGGCCTGCAGCGCCAGGGGCGCGTGCGCCACGCCGGCTGGGAGGTCAATACCCCGGATTATGGCGTGGGCCGTCACCGCTTCTCCGGCGCGACCTTGTAGCCGACGATACGCGTGTTCCAGACGCAGGGGGTGGCATCGTTGGCCCATTGCTGTGTCGCCCACAATGTCTTGCGGTCCACGGGGTCGAGCGCGGTCAGGATGCCGACCGAATTCCCCATCGGGCTCACGTTCCTCTCATTCGGGCAGGTGTAGGGATGCGCGCCCGCGACGATCGTCGTCGGGCCGGTGAACGTGTTGGCCGGATCGTCCTGTCGGCGGGTCCAGAGCAGCACCGACAGGTTTGTGCGCGCGCTTGAGGACGTGCCGACGATGCCTAGGTTCCCCGTATCATCCGCGCCAATCGTGCCAAACTCCAGGTGATTGTCAGGGCTGGCAATCTTCGCCGTCTGGCCGACCACGCAGGCGGTCGGCTGCGAGCAATCGAGGTCCATCCAGATCAGCAAATTGTTGGCATCAGCGCCCTGCGCCCCGCAGGACTCAGTGCATGGTCCAGTGCCGAGGACGCCGTACAAGTGCGAGCCGTGCTGGACGACATTCATCAGGCGGTGGCTGGTTGCGGCGCGAAGCGTGACGTCGCTGCCGGCCTGCGGGATCGACATGGTCTGGCCGCAGCACGGTGTGTTGTAGAGCCACTTGTTCTCCTTCGAGCCGATATCGGTCTTGATCACCTGCTGAGCGCCGCCGGCATTGTAGGTGCCGGTGGCGCCATTCCAGGTGAACGTGTTCACGATCCAGTGGAACGAGAAATTGGTGGAGCGCTGGCAGGAGTATTGCGCCGCGTGGTCGCAGCTCTTGTTGGCAAAGAACGCCGGAGCCGATGCGGCTTTTGATCGATCGTGGTCAACCGCAGGGACGATGTCGAGCGGCAGGTTGTGGCCGCGGTTGATATGGGGTGGCGCTGTGCCTTGCGCGATCGCCTTGACCTCTACCGGCGGCACGGCAAAGCAGTCGTAGGACACGCCCGGCACCGTGTTCGGATTGTCGTCGCCGGCGTGCCCGCCGCAGATGTACACGCCGTTCTTGTCGTAGCCCAGCTTGATGCCGGGATTGCGGTCGAGGCATGGGCCGCCCTGCAGGCAGGACAGGTAGGTTCCACCCCACGAGTCCGTCGCGTCGGCGCTGGCGCTCACAAGCGTGCAGTCGTTGGCGCAGGTCACGGTGATGATCCAGCGCTCGATGAACTCGTTGTAGACGATATGCGGCTCGAACGGCCCGCCGCCTTTGGCCGGGTTCGGGTCGAGCCCGGCACTGCGGATCAGTGCGGCCAGCGGCGTGGATTTCAGGAGCTTGCCCGCAGTGTCGTACACGTTGACGTTCTGCCACGTGACCTGCACGACCTGCTTGCCGCTCGCGGCAACGTCCATCTCCGCCCGATCACAATGGATCGGCCCTCCGTTCGACTTGCACACCGCCTGACCCGGTCCGCGGTCGCCCTCGAACGAGTTGACGGTCTGCGCTCTCGCTGCTCCGCAAGGAGACAGCATGGGCAGGATGATCAGCAGAGCACCAAGGGCAAGCTGCTTTCCGGTTCGTCGGTTAGACATGGTTTGGCTCCGCGGGTCAGGCCGTCTCTCGAGCTCGCGCCAGGGACGGCGCGAGCGTTTCGTTTCAGCCATTGCTAGAAGTTGAAGGTTGTAGAGACCAGATAGGTTCTGGGCGCGCCGAGATAGACGTATCTGTTGGTGTTGGCGCCCTGCCAGTAGTTCTTGTCGAACAGGTTCTCGACCTGGAAGCGCACCACCACCGGCTTGTTATTCCACGGCGCCGTAAAGGTGTAGCGCGCACCGGCGTCGTAGCGTGTCCAGTCCGAGACCAGGAGCGTATTGGCCTGATCAGCGAAGAAGCTGCCGGTATAGATCGCGCGTCCCGTCAGCGTCAGGCCGCGCAGGAACGGCACATCCCACTCGCCGCCGAGATTGAGCTGTGTGTCGGGCACGCTGAAAGTCCGGTAGCCGTCAAACTGCCCGCGCTCGGTCTTGTCCTGACGCGCATCGATGAACATCACGCCACCCAGCAGCCGCACGCCTGGCGTGACCTCACCGAAGACATTCAGCTCGACGCCGCGGTTGCGGCTCTCGCCGGATTGCGTCAGCGTATTGGTGACGAAATCGACGAGCTGCAGCGGCCGGTTAATGTCGAAGGCGCTGACGGTCGTCGTGATCCGGCCCCAATCGACTTTGGCGCCGACTTCATACTGCCGGGTCCGATAGGGTGGCAGCACCTGGCCGGCATTGGCATACTGAGCGCCGACCACGGTGCCGGCCTCGAGCCCTTCGATGTAGTTGGCATAGATGGAGACGTTCTCCAGCGGCTTGATTACCACCGCATAGGCCGGCGTCGTTGCTGAAGTGTCATAGCCGCCGGTTTGCAGACCGGTCGTCGCACTGAACGCCCGGCTCTCGACATATTGCTGGCGCACGCCCGCGGTGAACTGGACGCGACCGTTCGCCACCGACATGGTGTCGGCGATGCCGAAGCTCGACAGATGCGTATCCGAGATTTTTGGCGGTGCTCCGACCGAGATCAGCGGCGTTGGGCTCGGACGCGGGCTATAGAGATTGGACGTGAAGGCCGTGCCCGTCGTGTTGATGATCCCGACCTCGCCTTCGGATCCCGTCGCGTTGAAATTGATCGCGTGGTGGATTGGCCCGGTATCCACCGAGGCACGGAAGCCCGCCTGCACCGCCGCCTGGTCGCGGGTCTGGCTGTTCAGTCGCGGCGAACCGTCGAAATTGCCGTTGAGGTTGGTGAGCCTGATATCCGAATAAAGATACCTGGTCTCGCCCTGTACCACGCCAGCCTGGGCGTAGGCCGTCAGGTTTTCGGTGATGTCGACCTCACCCTGCACGAGGCCGAACTTGCCCTCGCCGTTCCAATAGCCCCAGCTTGGCATGAAGCTCGCCCGTGCATCCGGCGGCACCGGCACGCCGGTCAGGGCCGGACCAAGCACCACGTAGCGCGTCATGGCGTCGATGTTATTCTTCTCGTAACCGACATCCGCGGACAGACGGACGCGCTCGCCGCGGTAGTCGAGGCCGAGCGCTGCGGTCCCGAGCTCCTGGCTCTGGTTGGCGAGCTCGGTATCGCCATTGCGATAGCTGCCGTTGAATCGAACGCCGAATTCGTTGGCCTCGCCGAACCGGCGACCGACATCGAAATGCGTGCCGAACTGCGAGCGTGACGCATAGGTGTTGGTTAGCTGCGCGATCGGGTCGTCGCCGGCACGCTTGGTGACGAGATTGATGCTGCCGCCGACGCCACCGTCCGGCGGCATGCCGTTGAGCAGCGCGCCCGGTCCCTTCAGCACCTCGACGCGTTCGATCGCCGCCAGCGACGAGAACGAGAAACCCGATGCGATGCCGTACAATCCGTTGATGCCGTAGGCCGAACTCGGCACGTTGAAGCCGCGGATGGACACGAAGTCGAAGCCGTAGGCGCGCGGCGCGTAGGAGCGGATCGACGGCTCGTTGGCGAGCACGTCATCGAGCTTTCGCGCCTGCTGATCCTGGATCGTCTGCGCGGTGTAGCTCGTCTGGTTGAACGGCGTGTCCATCACGTTGCGATTGCCGAGCATGCCGACCTGGCTGCCCGAAGCCACCTGCCCGCCCGCATAGGACGGCGGCAGGCTGCCGATCATCCCGGTTGGCGGTGTCGTCCGCGCACGAGGCTCGACGGGGCGCGGAGCTGCACGCGGTGCAGTTGCGGCATTTTGGCGCGGTGCGACACGACGCGCTGCGCGCGGAGTTGGCGCGTGCACCTGCACGGCCGGAAGCTCGTGCGACGTCTGCGCAACGGCTGCGTCTCCGCCATCAATCGTCAACGCAAGTGCGCTTGCTGCAGCCAGAAGGGTTTTCTTGTGAAGTGTAGTCCCGCGCGTCATCAGATCAGTCGCCCCAAAATCCCCAGCCGACTTCTGTCGGCTACCGAGATCGCGACCTACAGGAGGTCGTGGTGCGGTCACAATGCGGCGGGCTTAGATTCCATCTAGCTTTTCACGCAGATTCAGAGATGAGATGCTGAACACAACTCGCCGCCGCGCACGGCGCGATTTGACAAAAGCGACGACGTTTGATCTTCGACGTTCATTTGTTTTTGATCTGCCGTCATCCACGAGAATTCAACTAAACAATCTCGCTTCGATACGTGCAGGCGCGTGTATGCAGCGAGGGCTTGCATGCACGACGTGCATTTGAACGGAAGAAACGACCTCCAACGGTCAGCCTAGCACCTTCTTCTGCAGATAGCTGAAGGCAACGAAGACCAGCACGGCGCCAAGGATCCGGAGCAGATAGAGCATGCCCTGAGGCCATCCATCATAGCGTACATCTTGGTGGCTCTTGTCCAAGTGGATGCCCGGTATCACTGAATCCAGAGCTAACAGGAAAGGACTTTTCGGTTGGTACGAACCTGCTGCCAGACGATTGGAGGCGTGCCAGAAGATTCCCCAGCCAAGCAGCACGAATCCGAGGATCCACAAGAAGCCTACTTCCGGATGGAAGCCGTAATCGGCTACAAGCCATGTGAAAGTGAGGCCAACAAAATCCAGCGACGCTATGTCCGCCCAGTGCCAGTCTTGGTTGTTCTTGGCAATCAGGATTTTGTCGGAGTTGTGGGTTTCACCCCGTTGTGCATATGACTTGGCGATCAGCGTATATGGCTCCAGGTCCGGGCGGCCGTTAGTGCGGATCCCGGCGTATGCATCCATGGCGCGGATGACCGGCATCGGGTCCGGACCGAGATAGGCATTGGCGAAGATGAACTGGTCGAGCTTGATCCGCTGGGGCGATGCGCCCGCAGGGCTGACCTGAAAGGTGAAGACCCCATGGTCCACGGACTCAGTGATGCTCAGCTCTGGTTTATTGGTGTCCCTGGAGCGGTTCCAGTCAGGCTGATGGATGAAGAGGTCGCCGACTTTCACGCGCTTCAAGTCGATGGCGTCGTAGGACCCTTCCAAGATTGATAACCGGTCCTCGATCCGTGCCGTATGAATCGTCAGTGCTCCATCTGGCTTCTCTGCATCGAATGGCGGCGGATTGGGACCCACATGGTCCGGTCCGACCTTCTTCGCGGTAACCGATACTTTATTCAGCAGGAAATGCTTGGCCGCTACCAATTGCATCTTGATGCTTGCCAAGTGGGAGTTCTCCAACCTGAGATCACCATCAAGGGTCGTATTCTGGATTACGAACCTCTCGACGTATGCGTTTTGTATATCCAGCGATTTCAGCGCCGCGGTGTCGATAACGAGTCGGTCGGTACTGAACCCGAACAACCTGAGCGGCACGTTCCACGTGTGATGCCTCAATTCCGGGTCGCCGAAAATCATCGCCAGAAATTTGCTGCTGAGCGTTCGCGATTCGTCGGTGGCCAGCTTCTCGGGGTTCTCATTGTTCGCCTTTCGAAGAGCTTCAAGCTTCTGCCGGTACACGGCATCGCGCTTGGGTGAATCCTTGTCCCCCTGTCTGTCCGCGTAGTCGTTCGCTTCCTTCTCGTCGAAATCGACGTTGAGATGCCGGCAGATTTGTTGCCATGCCCATACCTCAGGTTCCGACCAGGCGTCGGAAGCCTTCTTCTCGCACTTTTTTGCGTCGACAATGAAGACGGCGCTTGCTGTCGGGTCTTCCGATGGCGTGCCGTTAGGCTGATCCGCGGGTTTGAATGTAGCCTGGGCAGCACACGTGGCAGAGGCCGAGATCAGGCAGATGCTGCAGCAGGCGACAAAAGCAACAACCGATCCCCGCTTACGCCAACGCTGTATCCATTCCAAACAAGCTGTGCTTTGCATGGCCGTGCCCTCCGGCATCGGATGGATCATCATCAATTTAACAGGAAACTCCCACAGGCAATGTGATCAGCTTCACACCGTTCGCGGTGTTCAGTACGGACTGCGGTGCGGGCATCTGCCTGATGCCCGAGGTCATCGCATCGATGCGATCGGCATGCTTCCGTTGCGAAGGCGGCGAATGCCTGGTTTGCGTCCAGAAGCGAACGTTCGCCCACGATCGGACAGAAGCAACTTTTTTCCTAAAGCCGTCGCCACCGTCGTTGATCGGTCATGGTCTCTGAGACAGAATTGGCCAATCGAAATTTGCGTGAATCGCTCCAAATCAGAAACTTATGACCAAGCCCGCGAGCAACGCCCCTATCGCCGAAATCTTCCATGCCTACTGGAAATCCGACTGGCGGGCGCTGTCGCTGGTGGCGGCGATCGTTTTCCTGTCGAGCGCGAGCGGCATCGCTGCGCCGTACCTGTTCTCCCGCCTGGTGGACCGGCTGACCAAGGAGACGGCCGTCTCGGACCTTCTATGGGCGTTCCTGCTCTACGCGGCGCTGGTGGGACTGGCCTCGGCGCTGCAGCGCGCGGTGTAACATCTGTCGGTGATGACGGCCGAAAACCTCGGATTCATCGTAAGCACGCGGTTCTTCGAACGCATCTTGAGGAAAAGATCCGACTTCTTCGTCGAGCATAACCCGGCCGAGATCCAGACTGCCGGCGCCCAGGGGCGCGGCGCACTGACGACGATCATGCACATCGCGCTGATCGTGTTCATCCCGGGCGCGACGCAGATCGCCCTCACGCTCGTCACCCTCGGCGCTCTCTTGAGTATCGAGGTCGTGGCGATCGTCGCCGCTTACGGCGCCGCCATGATCACGATGACATTCGTCTCGACGCGTCGATCGCAGGCCCTTCTCGACGCTGCCGTCTCGGCTGCGCAGGAAAATGCTCGATTCGTCGGCAACGCGATGAACGCGATGGAGACGTTGCGTCATCTCGGCAGTCATGCATGGATGAGCAGCCGCTTTACCGAGAAGGCTCGTGCGGTAAAGGATAGCTGGCGGGCTTACACATTCCGTCGCGCCGGCTCGTCGGCCCTGTTGGGCCTGGGTCTCTCGATCCAATTCGCCGTCAATTTCCTGCTGTTGCTGCCTCGCTATCAGGCCGGAGCGACGACGGTCGGCGATATCGTGCTGTTCAACGCCCTGTTGCTCCAGCTCAACCTGCCTTTCGAGATGATCGCCCAGACGATGGATAGTTTCGCGCGTTCCCGGGCGCAACTCATCCCGCTCGCCGACATGTGGCGGGCTCCCGAAGAGAGTGAATCCTTGCATGCAGAGACCTTCGTCCCCCGAGAGGGACGCATCATCTTCGACGATATCAGGTACGATTACGGCAACGGTCGTGGGGTCGATGGGATCAGCTTTACGGCGAGCCGCGGCTCCATCACGTTTATCGTAGGCGAGACCGGCTCCGGAAAGTCGACCATCTTCAAGCTCGCGCTGAAATCCATCGAGCCGCATTCAGGTCGCATTCTCGTCGACGACATCGATCTCCTGCGCATCGCGCGCGCTGACTGGTACCGCGCCATAGCGGTTGTGCCTCAGGACGTCGTGCTGCTCAACGAAAGCCTTGCAGACAACATCATTCTGGGCCGCACACGAGATGAGGCCCGGCTTCGTGACGTCTCGGAAAAGGCGGCTATCCTGTCGTTCATCGATGCGCTCCCGGAGGGCTTCGAGACCAGGGTCGGCGAACGCGGCCTGAAGCTATCGGGCGGAGAGCGCCAGCGCATCGCGATCGCCCGCGCTTTGTATGGCAACCCGACCGTTCTTTTCCTCGACGAGGCGAGCTCTGCGCTCGATGACGCAACCGAGCGGGACATCATGAACCACGTTCGTACCCTCGTTCGCGATGTCACGGTGCTGGCCATCACGCACCGAAGGTCCGTTCTTGGCGAGGCGGACAATGTCGTGGACTTAAGCGATCCCGGGCAATCCCGCACCCCAGGGATTCCCGCATTGGCGCCGCTGTTAAAGGATTAGCACCGTAGCCCGGGTGGAGCGGAACGCGTAACCCGGGGCCGTTCGCAAACGCCGGTACAGATTTCCCGGGTTACGCGTTCCGCTCCACCCGGGCTACAAGCTACAGGCCGTAAGTCGGCACGACTCCAGCCGCCCTGCGAGCGGAACCAGGCCTCGCCGGGATCGTTGACTCCGCGGACAATGACGCGGGTAGAACGAGATGACGACCGACAGGCAGCGCAGATACAGGAAGGATCTTCTGATCGCATCCGCCCTGTTTGTGGGCGGACTTGTGATTTCGACCGCTTCGCTGGTCGAGATTGCCGCGCGCCAATCCGAGGAGGTGGCGCAGGCAACGCCGCCAGTGCAGTCGTCCCCGCCCGAGCCGCAGACGAAGCCAGCCGAATCAAAGCCGGGCGGCGAGCGGCCGACCACGCCGGCGCCCGAACCCGCACGTCCCGACCCGCAGGCACAGAAGGCCGGCGCGCAGCCCGCGCTGCCACCCGCGCCCGCGGAAAAGACCGCGCCGCCGGTCCAGCAGAAGTGATTTCCTCGCGTTCCCGGGACCGGCCTGAACGGACCCTGCCGAATTTACAGTCTCGCCTGCGTCCCTCTGCCGCCGCATAATC
Organism: Bradyrhizobium sp. Leo170; assembly: GCF_004296405.1. Classification (GTDB taxonomy): domain Bacteria; phylum Pseudomonadota; class Alphaproteobacteria; order Rhizobiales; family Xanthobacteraceae; genus Bradyrhizobium. The sequence continues at coordinate 18,700 of NZ_PSRR01000048.1, read as the reverse complement.
CTGGTCGCCAGCGACACGCCAACGACCTATGGGGTCAGCAGATGAAGATCGACGACGTCAGGCGAAGTGCCTATTCGATGCCGCTCACCAGCCCCGCGTTTCCGCCGGGGCCCTATCGCTTCTTCAACCGCGAATATTTCGTCATCACTTACAGGACCGATCCCGAAGCGCTCGCCGCCGTGGTGCCGGAGCCGCTCGAGGTCGCCGAGCCCGTGGTGAAATATGAGTTCATCCGGATGCCCGACTCCACCGGCTTCGGCGACTACACCGAGACCGGTCAGGTGATCCCCGTTCGCCTGAAAGGGGAGGAAGGGGCTTACACCCACGCGATGTATCTGGACGACGAAGGGCCGATCGCCGGCGGCCGCGAGCTCTGGGGATTTCCGAAGAAACTGGCGAGGCCGAAGATCGAGGTCGAGAGCGACGTGCTGGTCGGCACGCTGCATTACGGCTCGGTGCTCTGCGCCTCCGGCACCATGGGCTATAAGCACCGCCCCGTCGATCATGACGCCGTGCTGAAGAGCATGAAGGCGCCGAACTTCATCCTGAAAATCATCCCGCATGTTGACGGCAGCCCGCGCATCTGCGAACTCGTACGCTTTCATCTCGAAGACATCACGCTGAAGGAAGCCTGGACCGGTCCTGCCGCCCTCGGCCTGTTTCCGCACGCGCTCTGCGACGTCGCGCGCCTGCCGGTGCGCGAGGTCGTCTCCGCCCTGCATTTCAAGGCGGACCTGACGCTGGGGCTCGGCACGGTGGCGTTCGATTATATGGCGAAGTGACGAAGGCGGCGGCGCGAGACTCCCGATCTCGTCATGGCCGGGCTTGACCCGGCCATCCGCGTCTTGGCCAACCGAGGCAGAGTGTGAATGCGCGGCGCGAGGCCGCGCATGACCGTCCGAGCCGCAGCGCCAGCCCGGCATGCGTCACGGATCACCGATCAGGTGGCGCTATCCACGGGCGGCTGCGCTGTGGCTTTAACCGCCGAAGATTGGGGGCGCGACAAGAGTGCTATTAGTGCCGAAAGACTCAGTCCGGCCGATACGATCACTATCGATCGGCCTAGGGTATCTATAAGCAGTCCGAACCCAAGGGGCGCGAACGCTTGGCAAATGCGGGATGGTGCGCCGATCAAGCCAAGCCGATAGGCGTAGTTCTCCGGTCCGAAAATCGCCAACGGGAGCGTTCCCCGTGCGATGGTCAGGATACCATTGCCGGCCCCATGTAGCAGAGCGAAAGCGGCGGCCGCACCACCGCCGAAAATGCCGATTGCGCACGCTCCGATGGGATGAGTGATACAGGCAAGTCGTGTCGAGACGAGCGGGTGAAAACGATTAAGAAGGCTTGCTTCTATCATACGGGCTGCGACTTGGGCGGGTCCGATCATCATGCCGGCGAACACCGCCTGCGCTGGCGTCGCACCGAATGCTTCGACGATCCGTGGCAGATGCGCGGCCATCGCCGATGTCACCGTCCAAGCGGCCGCGAACGCGAATGAGAGCAGGACCATGGTTCGGTCGATCGGAATATGCGGCTTCGTCACGGGTCCTTCTGAGCGGACCGGTTTTGCCGCGCTGGGCAGCGCGAGATTGAGGGGTAGACCGATAACGACGTGCGCGATCGCCCAAGCGTAGCAGGTTTCCCGCCAACCGATCGTCTCGAGCCCGAACGAACTCAGTGGCCAGCCGACGGTACTGGCAAAGCCGGCAATCAGCGTGATGCCGGTGATCGAGGCGCGTGCGTCGCTGCCGTAGATGCGTCCCAACGCTCCAAACGCCGCATCGTAGAGTCCGAGGCCCATGCCGATGCCGAGCAGGAGCCACGCCGCCGACATCGCCCACACAGAAGCCGATGCGCCAAGCAACGCGAGCCCGGCTGCAAGAACCACATTCGAGATACAGAGGACCTGCCTCCCTCCGACGCGGTCGATCTGGCGGCCGACGCGTGGACCCAGTAATCCGGAGATGACAAGGGACGTCGAGAAGGCCGCGAAGAACCAGTTGGTCGAAATTCCGAGATCGCGGGCGATCGGATCTGCCAGGATCGCCGGCAGATAATAGCTCGATCCCCAGGCCAGCGTTTGGGCGGTCCCAAGCGCGGCGACCACCCGCAAGCGTTGTCTGTCCACTTCCGCGTCCTCAGGAGCAGCCGCATCCGGACTTGCCGGCGGCCTTCGCCACGGCATCGTCGGAGCAGCAGGCGTCGATGCCGGCCGGTGCCGGCCCGCCGCAGCAGCCGGATGCAGCGATCCCGCCGTCAACGCCGCCGCGCGTGCAGACGCCGGTTTCGGGGAGTTCGAGTTCGACGCGCTCGGCGGCTTCTTTGTCGCCAGCGATATTGGCGGCGATCGAGCGCACCTGTTCGTAGCCGGTGATCATCAGGAAGGTTGGCGCCCGACCGTAGGATTTCATGCCGGCGAAGTAGAAGCCCGGATCGTCCTGCTGCAGTTCGCGCGCGCCGTGCGGGCGCACGGTGCCGCAGGAGTGCTCGTTGGGATCGATCAGCGGTGCGAGCGCGACCGGCGCCTCGATCGCGGCATCGAGCCGGAGCCGAATCTCGCTGAGGAAGGAGTGGTCCGGACGGAAGCCGGTTGTGATGACCAGCTCGTCGGCGACGACGCTGCGTCCACAGCAGGCTGACGAAGTCGCGATCCGAAGCCGGCCGTCGATCGGCGAGATCGCCGAGACGGAAAATTCGGCCTCAACCTGCACCTGGCCTGATGCGACCAGCGAGGCGAAGTGGGTGCCGAGTTCGCCACGCGCCGCCAGCTTGTCGTTCGCGCCGCCTCCGAAGGTTTTGGCAGGATCATTGCCGCGGAGCAGCAAGATCGGGCGGGTGCCCGGCACCTGACGGGCCAGCGTCGCCAGGTCGGTCAGGGTACCGATCGCCGAATGTCCCGCGCCAAGTACGGCGACGGCTTTGCCAGCGTAGCGGTCGCGGTCTTTGCCGAGCACGTCCGGCATGCCGTAGGCGATCTTCGCTTGGGCCTCTCGTTCGCCGATCGCCGGAAGGCCGTTGGCGCCGGCGGGATTCGGCGAGAACCACGTTCCGGATGCGTCGATGACGGCATCGGCGCGGAGGGTCTCAGGCCCCTTGCCGTTCTGGTAGCGTATCTCAAAGGGTGCAGCCTCTCGGCCCTTCGTCCTCGCCTTGTCAAAGCCGGCACGGGCAATGGCGGTGACGCGGCTCGATGTGCGGATAGTGTCCTTCAGGTGCGTGCGCGTCGCGAGCGGTACAAGATACTGGGCCAGGAGTTCGCCGCCGGTCGGATAGACCTGTGGGTCCGGCGAATTCCAGCCTGTTGGCGCGAGCAACCGTGCGGCGGCCCGGTCGACGTTGTATTCCCAAGGTGAAAAGAGCTGGACGTGTTGCCATTGACGGACCGCATGTCCGGCTTCTGGTCCGGACTCGAGCACGACGGGCGTCATGCCGCGCTCTAACACGTGCGCGGCCGCAGCCAGGCCGACGGGGCCGGCTCCTATGATCGCGACCGTCTTTCCTGCGCTCATTTCCCGCTCCTATCCTTCTAGAATTATCGAATGAGTTGGCAAAAAAATCAGGCCGCTGTCTGCGCTTTCTCGCATTGGGTCTCGTCGACGCAGCACTCGGCAACGAGGAAATCCACCAAACCCTGCATGGTGTCGTATTCGGCGTGGCAAACCAGCGTCGTGCTCTCGCGCACCTGCGAGATCAGACCGACGGAGACGAGCGTCTTGATATGGTGCGACAGTGTCGAGGCCGGAACCTTGAGCCGCTCCTGCAGGCGCCCGACCGGCATGCCTGCACGTCCGGCGCGGACCAGCGCGCGATAGATTTTCAACCTGGTCGGGTTGCCTAGCGCTTCGAGGCGGGCTACTGCATCATCGATCTTCACGAAGTGCAGGATGAGCGCGGACAGTGTATTTGTCAAACTGTATTTCTGGAATATTGGAAATAGTGCCGGTCCACCGGTCTCCTTGCACGCGGATTTTTTGAGTTGACTCCATCCGATATTTCCATAAATCTGGATATATGGAAACTGAAGAAGCAGTCTTGGCCCTCGCGGCCCTCTCACAAGCGACCCGCCTTGAGGCCTTCCGGACGTTAGTCAGCCACGAACCTGACGGCCTTGCGGCTGGCGATCTTGCCCGTCTGCTCGAAGTTCCGCCGAACACGCTGTCGGCGCATCTGTCGATTTTAACCCGCGCGCGGCTTGTGACATCCGAACGGCATAGTCGCTCGATCGTCTATCGCGCCAATCTGGCTGAATTCCGCGACGTCGCCGTGTTCCTGCTCCGGGATTGCTGCGACGGGCGACCGGAGGTCTGCACGCCGGTCGTCGAAAGTCTGCAGTCCTGTTGTTCTCCGAAGCGAAAGGAGCGAACCCGTGGCTGACAACCTCTACAACGTCCTGTTCCTCTGCACCGGTAACTCGGCGCGCTTGGGCGCGAAGCAGCCAACGCCGAGGGCCGGCTGATGGAGGCCTTCGACCTTTCGCGACGCTTGGCGGCCGAGGCATTGGGCACCGGAATTCTCGTCGCCACCGTGGTCGGGTCCGGCATCATGGCCGAGACCCTGACCAAAGATGTCGCTCTCGCGCTTCTCTGCAATACGCTGCCGACTGGCGCAATCCTGGTTGTGCTGATCAGCGTGCTCGGACCGATCTCCGGAGCGCATTTCAATCCAGCCGTAACGCTCGTCTTCACCGGCAAACGCGAGTTGCCGGCGAATGAGGCTGCACTGTATGCGATAGCGCAGATCGCAGGTGGCATCGCCGGAACGATGGCCGCGCATTTGATGTTCGCTCTGCCGGTGATCGACGTCTCGACCAAAATGCGGACAGGTGGACCGCAATGGTTTGCGGAGGCCGTGGCAGCTTTTGGCCTGATCACAACGATTCTGGCTGGCATCCGTTTTCAGCGCGCCGCCGTTCCCTGGCTGGTGGGCCTGTACATTACGGCCGCGTACTGGTTTACCGCCTCGACATCGTTCGCCAATCCAGCAGTGGCGATCGCGCGTTCACTGACGAACACGTTTGCCGGCATTCGCCCGACAGATTTGCCTGGCTTCATACTTGCGGAACTATGCGGAGCGCTCGTCGGCATGCTGTTGATGATTTGGCTGCTCGGGCGACCTCATGCGCGCACGGTCCCAATCGCGGAGACAACCAGATGAGCGTCACCATTTATCACAACCCGGATTGCGGCACGTCCCGCAACACGCTTTCCATGATCCGGCAGAGCGCCGCCGAGCCCACCGTCATCGAGTATCTCAAGACGCCCCCCTCGCGCGAGACGCTCAAGGAATTGATCGCCGCGATGGGCATCCCGGTGCGTGCCCTGCTGCGAGAGAAAGGCACGCCTTACAAGGAGCTTGGCCTCGACGATCCGAAATGGTCCGACGACCAACTGCTGGATTTCATGATGGCGCATCCCATCCTGATTAACCGTCCCATCGTGGTCACCCCGAAGGGCGTCCGGTTGTGCAGGCCGTCCGAGGTCGTGATCGACCTCTTGGACAATCCAGTCGGACGTTTCGTGAAGGAGGATGGCGAGGTGGTCGAAGGCCGCTGATAAATCCGCGTTCCGGGCGGTCACCTGAAGAGCTCTGACGTGCAACTGCACATCAGAGCTCAATGCTGTCAGGTCTCCTAGAATGACGAGAGGAGAGCGCGCGTCAGCGCACCAGCACGTTCCGGAACTGCCAGGGATCGGAGGTGTCGATATCCTCCGCGAACAGGCCGGGCCGGTCGGCGAGCGGGGTCCAGTCGGTGTAGAAACCCTTCACCGGGCCGAGATACGGCCGCTGGATTTCCAGGCAGCGGTGAAAATCCAGCTCGTCGGCTTCGACGATGCCGGCTTCTGGATTCTCCAGGGCCCAGACCATGCCGGCGAGCACGGCCGAGGACACCTGCATGCCGGTGGCGTTCTGGTAAGGCGCGATCTGGCGGGTCTCCTCGATCGAGAGCTGCGAGCCGTACCAATAGGCGTTCTTGGCGTGGCCGTAGAGCAGCACGCCGAGCTCGTCGATGCCGTCCTCGATCTCGTTCTCGTCCAGGATGTGCCATTTCGGCTGCATCCGCCCCGCAGCGCCGAACATCTCGTGCAGCGACAGCACGGCGTCGTTGGCCGGGTGGTAGGCGTAGTGGCAGGTCGGGCGATAGATCACCTTCTCGCCGTCGCGCACGGTGAAATAATCCGCAATCGAGATCGACTCGTTGTGGGTGACCAGGAAGCCGTATTGCGCGCCTGGAGTCGGGCACCAGGAGCGCACGCGGGTGTTGGCGCCGGGCTGCAGCAGATAGATCGCGGCCTGGCAGCCCTTCGCGTGCGTGCGGCCGTTCTCCGGCATCCACTTCTCGTTGGTGCCCCAGCCGAGTTCGGCCGGCTGCAGGCCCTCGGAGACGAAGCCCTCGACCGACCAGGTGTTGACGAAGACGTTCATCGGCTTCGGCTTCTTCGAGCGCTGGGTGTCACGCTCGGCGATGTGGATGCCCTTGACGCCGAGCTTGTGGGCGAGCTGGCCCCAGCCCTCGCGGCTCTTCGGCTCGTTGAATTCGACGCCGGTGTCGCGGGCGGTGTTGAGCAGCGCCTGCTTGACGAACCAGGACACCATGCCGGGATTGGCGCCGCAGGTCGAGACCGCGGTGGTGCCGCCCGGGTTCTTGCGCTTGGCTGCAAGCAGCGTCTCGCGCAGCGCGTAGTTCGAGCGCCCTTCGGTGCCGATGTTCTTGTCGAAATAGAAGCCGTGCCACGGCTCGATCACGGTGTCGACATAGAGCGCGCCGATCTCGCGGCACAGCGTCATGATGTCGACCGAGGAGGTGTCGACCGAGAGGTTGACGCAGAAGCCCTGACCCCCGCCGGCGGTCAGGAGCGGCACCAGCAGTTCGCGGTAATTGTCGCGGGTGACGCCATCCTTGATGAAGCGCACGCCGTGCTTCCTGGCGAGCTCGCCGTCCTCGTGCGGGTCGATGATGACGAAGCGCGACTTGTCATAATCGAAATGCCGCTCGATCAGAGGCAGCGTGCCTTTGCCGATCGAGCCGAAGCCGATCATGACAATGGGGCCGGAAATCTTGGCGTGGATCTGCGAGGAGGGGCTCATCATTTTCTCCAGGAGATGGCTCGAGCGGGTGGATGGTTGGTGGACGTTAATGGATCAGGCAGTGCGTCGTTTCGCGGTGACTTCGATTTCGACCTTCATCTCGGGCTTGTAGAGCCCTGCGACGATCAAGAGTGTGGCGGCCGGGCGGATGTCGCCGAGGAACTCGCCGCAGACCGCGAAGTGGGCATCCGCGTCCTTGGCGTCCGTCAGGTAGTAGGTCGCGCGGACGATGTCGGCCAGCGCGAAGCCGCCTTCCTTCAGGGCGGCCTCGATGGTCTTGAAACAGTTCCGTGACTGGCTCGTGACATCATCAGGCATCGTCATCGTCGTGTAGTCATAGCCGGTGGTTCCAGCGACGAAGGCGAAATCGCCGTCGATCACGGCGCGGCTGTAGCCGGCAGTCTTCTCGAAAGGCGAGCCGGTCGAGATCAGGCGGCGGGACATTCAGGACCTCCTATTCTCAGCGTTGCGCGACATAAGGGTACTTGCGCGGGTTTACGGGATTTTCCCGCCCGCGCAACCTTCGGTTCTGGTTTCGCGGGTTAGCGGGAGTGCTGGGTCGTGTCGGCTGTCGGAGCGGACGGCGAACTCCAGCGGCGCACGAAGATGTCCCTGACGATCATGACCGAGATCAGGATCAGGACGATGGTGGTGATGACGCTGCGCAGAACTGGACGCGCGACGTCGCTGGTTGCGGGAAGATCTTCGGCCATGATCGCAACCGTCACGCGGCCTGCGGCACGGCGCGCAATACCTTCGCGCGTGCCTTGCGTTTGAGCAGCAGTGCGCCGGTCGCGGCGACCATGCCGCAGGCGCCGTCGAGCGCGCCCTCGGAGAGCTCGAGGCCGAGCAGCCGCTCGCGCTCGAACGGGCCGGGCAGCGCCACGTCGCCCACCTTCTCGGGCGAGAAGCCGAAGCGGGCGTAGTAGGGCGCATCGCCGAGCAGGATCACCGCGCGCCCGCGCGACCTCGATCGCGCGCTCCATCAGCGCAGCCCCGACGCCGAGGCCGCGGCAGGTGGAATCCACCGCCAGCGGCCCCAGCATCAGCGCGGGTCTGCCCCCGGCGCTGACGTGCCACAACCGCAACGTTCCGACCAGCCGGCCGCTCGCGATCGCCGACAGGGCAAGGCCTTCGGCGGGCGCGCGTCCGTCGCGCAGGCGCTGGCATGTGCGCTGATGGCGGTTCTCGCCAAAGCAGGCATCCAGCAGCATTTCACGCGTCTCGACGTCCGAGGAACGTTCCGCACGGATCACGAACGGAGCGGCGCTCGGGGTGAGGGCAACGGTGGTCTTCCGCAAAGCAGTCATGGCACGTCAGTCCCCGCTTCCAGCGGCGGGGCGCACCGGTGGAAGCGTCGTTCAGAGAGTTCGGAAATGTCGGGGAGGGAGCCGGCAGGCCGGTTCCCTGGTTCGTCGATCCTTAAAGGCGGATCAGATGTGGTAGGTCCTCAACGGCGGGATGCCGTTGAAGGCCACCGACGAGTAGGTCGACGTATAGGCGCCGGTGCCTTCGATCAGCAGCTTGTCGCCGATCTCGAGCGTCACCGGAAGCGGATACGGCAGCTTCTCGTACAGCACATCGGCCGAATCGCAGGTCGGGCCAGCGAGCACGCACGGCGTCATGTCCGCCCCGTCATGCGGGCTGCGGATCGCATAACGGATCGACTCGTCCATCGTCTCGGCGAGACCGCCGAACTTGCCTATGTCGAGATAGACCCAGCGCACCTCGTCCTCGTCGCTCTTCCTGGAGATCAGAACGACTTCGGTCTCAATGATGCCGGCATTGCCGACCATGCCGCGGCCAGGCTCGATGATCGTCTCCGGGATCTGGTTGCCGAAATGCTTGCGCAGCGCGCGGAAGATCGACCGGCCGTACTGCACGACCGGCGGAACGTCCTTCAGGTACTTGGTCGGGAAGCCGCCGCCCATGTTGACCATGGACAGGTTGATCCCGCGCTCGGCGCAGTCACGGAACACGGTCGAGGCCATCGCCAGCGCGCGGTCCCACGCCTTCACCTTGCGCTGCTGCGAGCCGACATGGAAGGAGATGCCGACGGGCTCCAGGCCCAGCCGCTTGGCGAGGTCGAGCACGTCGACCGCCATCTCCGGGTCGCAGCCGAACTTGCGCGACAGCGGCCATTCGGCGCCGGCGCAGTCATAGAGGATGCGGCAGAACACCTTCGCGCCAGGCGCGGCACGGGCGACCTTCTCGACCTCGGCGGCGCAGTCGACCGCGAACAGGCGAATGCCGAGCGCAAAGGCACGCGCGATGTCGCGCTCCTTCTTGATCGTGTTGCCATAGGAGATGCGGTCCGGCGTCGCGCCTGCGGCCAGCGCCATCTCGATCTCGGCAACGGTCGCGGTGTCGAAGCAGGAGCCGAGCGCGGCGAGCAGCGACAGCACTTCCGGCGCCGGGTTGGCCTTCACCGCGTAGAACACGCGGCTGTCCGGCAACGCCTTGGCGAAGCTCTGGTAGTTGTCGCGCACGACTTCGAGGTCGACGACGAGGCACGGCTCGGTGTCGAGGCCCTCGCTGCGGCGGTGACGCAGGAATTCCTGGATGCGCTCGGTCATGGCACTCTCCCAACGACCCCAGCGACGGGGCCGCATTTCAAGAACAAGACGTCGGATAGGAGCCCTCTGGCCGCATCGCGCGATGGAGGCGCAACGAAGCCAAAAAACTCAAACCAGACTGTGCTGCCGTGGATTGGTTGGGAGATTTCCCGCCCGCTCACCTGGCAATGAAGGACAAGCCTTTTCAGTAGCCCGCGCCGGCGTTGGAATGCCGGTAGAGACCAAAAAAGCCCGCTCCGTCGTTGCTTTAAGTCGCGTCCCCCGTTGAGAGCGGGGTGCGCCGGTTCGCCTCCGGCTGCCAGTCACGGTTGCAAGAGATGGAGAGACCTTCATCGGCATCCCTTGAGAGAGATGCTGGCCGCATCAGAGGCGACCCTCGGTTCTTCATCCCTTGGCGGCTGTCCGGCCTCTTGTCCGGATACCTACCGACTGACACACGACCACAGGCACGTGCGAAATTGGGCAAGGTTGGAAATAAGTGTTTTGACTCAGCCGCGCAAGAATTTTTTTCCGATGCGCGCAGATTTCCCTAACGCGAGCTTGCGATCGTTTGTCGCTGCACGCGCGGAAGCGCCGAACATGAACGGCCGTTAAGAGAAGCTAGCAGTCGGCTGCGCGTTTGGAGCCTTCTGCCACAGTGTTTTCGCAGTCGCGCCTCACGCGCGCCGCGTGAACGGCTCGATGCGCTGCGCCGCGCGGATGAACGCGATCATCACGAGGACGCCGAGCGCGAACAGCACCGCTTGCAGGATGTGCGCGGCGGTGTCTTCGAGCCCGAACAGGATCGCGAGCGCCCAGCCGCCGGCGAAGGCCGCGCCGAACACTTCCGCGCCGATCAGGATCGCCGCGCTGATCACGGTGATCACGCTCGGCCAGACGATCTGGCGGTTGCCGGTGGAGGAGGGCTGCAGGCTCATGGAAGCAGGCTCATGGAAGAAGGTCCTTTTTGAGGGGCGCAATGTCCCTGAAATGGGCCCTGCGATCAAGCGCAAAAGGCCCAAAATTGCCGCAGGACATGGTATACATTGCCGCAATATCCGGGACAAAAACGGGATTTCGCATGTCGGCAAGCTCGCAAGTTTTAGGTGCCTCGCAAGGCTCGGCCAACCCGCTGCTGCAGGGCTGGCAGACGCCGTTCGAGACGCCGCCTTTCGACGAGATCAAGCCCGAGCATTTCCTCACCGCCTTCGAGCAGGCCTTTGCCGATCACTCCGCCGAGATCGCCGCGATCGTCCATGATCCGGCGGCGCCGGACTTCGCCAACACCATCACCGCGCTGGAGCGCTCCGGCAAGCTGCTCTCCAAGGTCGCGGCGGTGTTCTACGACCTGGTGTCGGCGCATTCGAACCCGGCGATCCTGGAGATCGACAAGGAAGTCTCCTTGCGGATGGCGCGGCACTGGAACCCGATCATGATGAATGCCGTGCTGTTCGGCCGCATCGCGCTGCTGCACCAGAACCGCGCCTCGCTCGGCCTGAGCGGCGAGCAGCAGCGGCTGCTGGAGCGCACCTACACCCGCTTCCGCCGCGCCGGCGCCGGCCTCGACGAGGCCGCAAAGGCGCGGATGGCCGAGATCAACGAACGCCTCGCCCATCTCGGCACCAGCTTCAGCCACCATCTGCTCGGCGACGAGCAGGAGTGGTTCATGGAGCTCGGCGAGGACGACCGTGCCGGGCTGTCGGACAGCTTTGTCGCCGCCGCCAAGGCTGCGGCGGAAGAGCGCGGGATGGCCGGCAAGGCGATCGTGACGCTGTCGCGCTCCTCGGTCGAGCCGTTCCTGAAAACCTCTGATCGCCGCGACCTGCGCGAAAAGGTCTTCAAGGCCTTCACCGCGCGCGGCGACAACGGCAACGCCCACGACAACAACGAGACCATCGTCGAGATCCTGGCGCTGCGCGAGGAGACCGCTGGCATCATGGGCTTCTCGAACTACGCCACCTACCGGCTCGAGGATTCCATGGCGAAAACGCCGGAGGCCGTGCGCGGCCTGCTGGAGCGGGTCTGGAAGCCGGCGAGGGCGCGGGCGCTCGCCGATCGCGACGCGATGCAGGCGCTGATCGCGGAGGAGGGCGGCAATTTCGCGCTCGCGGCCTGGGACTGGCGGTACTACGCCGAGAAGCTCCGGCAGATCAGCGCCAATTTTGACGACGCCGCGATCAAGCCATATCTCGTGCTCGACCACATGATCGAGGCCGCCTTCGACTGCGCCACCCGCCTGTTCGGCGTCACCTTCGAGGAGCGCAAGGATATCCCGGCCTGGCACCCGGACGTCCGGGTCTGGGAGGTCAAGGACCGCGACGGCAAGCACAAGGCGCTGTTCTATGGCGACTACTACGCCCGCCCCTCGAAGCGCTCCGGCGCCTGGATGACCTCGCTGCGCGACCAGCAGAAGCTCGACGGCGCGGTGGCGCCGCTCGTCATCAATGTCTGCAATTTCGCCAAGGGCGCGGGCGGCGAGCCGGCGCTGCTGTCGCCGGACGATGCCCGCACCTTGTTTCACGAATTCGGCCACGGCCTGCACGGCATGCTGTCCAACGTCACCTATCCCTCGCTGTCGGGCACCTCGGTGTTTACCGATTTCGTCGAGCTACCGTCGCAGCTCTACGAGCACTGGCAGGAGCGGCCGGAGGTGCTGCAGCGCTTCGCCAAGCACTACCAGACCGGCGAGCCGCTGCCGGACGACCTGCTGCAGCGCTTCCTCGCCGCGCGGAAGTTCAACCAGGGTTTTGCCACCGTGGAGTTCGTCTCCTCGGCGCTGATCGACCTCGAATTCCACACCCAGCCGGCCGAAGCCAGCCGCGACATCAGGGCCTTCGAGAAGCATGAGCTCGAGAAGATCGGCATGCCCGCCGAGATCGCGCTGCGGCACCGGCCGACCCAGTTCGGCCACATCTTCTCCGGCGACCACTACGCCGCCGGCTATTACAGCTACATGTGGTCGGAGGTGATGGATGCGGACGCCTTCGGCGCCTTCGAGGAGGCCGGCGACATCTTCGATCCCGCGACCGCAAAGCGCCTGCTCGACGACATCTATTCGTCGGGGGGCTCGCGCGATCCGGAGGAGGCCTACGTCGCCTTCCGCGGCCGCGAGCCGGAGCCGGATGCGCTGCTCCGCCGGCGCGGGCTGCTCGAGACGGCCGAGGCCGCCTGAAGTGAGGCGCATGTCCCGCAACTGGCTCGGCCTCTTGGTCGCCGGAGCCGTAATGTTCGGCACGGCCGCCGCACAAGCCCACCCGCATGTCTGGATCACCGCCAGGAGCGAGGTGATCTATGCGCCCGACGGCACCATCACCGGCGTCCGCCACGCCTGGACTTTCGACGACATGTTCTCGACCTATGCGCTGCAGGGCATCGAGGCCAAGATCAAGGGCGCCTACACCCGCGAGGAACTGGCGCCGCTCGCCCAGACCAATGTCGAGTCGCTGAACGAATACGCCTACTTCACCTTCGCCAAGGCCGACGGCAGGAAGCAGAAATTCACTGAACCGATCGACTATTTCCTCGAATACAACAACACGGAATTGACGCTGCACTTCACGCTGCCGGCGAAGACGCCGTTCAAGACCAGGCAGCTCTCGCTCGAAGTGTTCGACCCCGCCTTCTTCATCGACTTCAAATATGCCGACAAGGACCCGGTCAAGCTGGTCGGCGCACCGGCCGACTGCAAGCTGCAATTCCAGCGGCCGAATGACGGCACCGCGAGCGCGCAACAGCTCGGCGAGCAGAACTTCCTGAACGGCGATAGCTCCAACTTCGGCGCGATGTTCGCCAACAAGATCGTGGTGGAGTGCCCATGAAGCAGGGATCGTCTTTCGCGCGGGGCCTGGCGATTGCCGCCGTGGCGCTCGCAGCCTTCGTGCTGGCCGATGCCGCGATGCATGCGCTATCAGCGCAAAATCCGTTCGGGGCCCCGCGACGGGCGGCCGAGCCGCAGGTCGGCGGTATCATCGGCTGGCTGCTCGCCAAGCAGGGCGAGTTCTACCGAGAGATTTCTTCGACCATCCGTGCGGCCAAGACTGATGGCTATGCGGTCTGGACGCTGCTCGGGGTCTCCTTCGCCTATGGGATCTTCCATGCCGCCGGTCCCGGCCATGGCAAGGCCGTGATCTCCTCTTATCTCGTTGCCAACCGGGAAACCGCCTGGCGCGGCATCGCGCTGTCGTTTGCCTCGGCCCTGCTGCAGGCAGTCGTGGCCGTGGTGTTCGTCGTCATCGGCGCCTGGCTGCTCAACGCCACCGCGAAAACCTCGTGCGGCGCGGAAAAAGTGATCGAGATCGCCAGCTATGCCCTGATTGCGGCCTTTGGCGCGCGGCTGGTCTGGAGCAAGGGCGGCGGCTTCTTCCGCGCGCTGCAGGCGCATGTGCCGCAGCCGGCCATCGCCGGCGTCCCACTTCGTCGCCATGATCACGGTCACCATCATCGGGACCATCATCATGACGACAGCCATGATCATCATCACGATCACGGTCATGGCGTTGGGCACCAGCACGCCCACGCCCACGCCCACGCTCACGCCCATGTCCATGACGAGCATTGCGGCCATTCGCACGGGCCCGAGCCAAGCGAGCTCGCAGGCCCCGGCGGCTGGCGCCGCGGTTTGAGCGCGATCGTGACCGTCGGCATCCGGCCCTGCTCGGGCGCGATCCTGGTGCTGGGATTCTCGCTGGCCCAGGGCCTGTTCTGGGCCGGCATCGCCGCGACCTTCGTGATGGGGATCGGCACTGCGATCACGGTGGCGACGATCGCAATCCTCGCCGTCTCCGCCCGCGGCCTGGCGCAACGCGTCAGCGCCGGCCGTGACGGCAGCGGCATGCTCTTCATGCGCGGCATCGAGTTCGGCGCCGCCGGCTTGGTGCTGCTGTTCGGGCTGGGGCTGCTGTTCGGCTATCTCGCCACCGAGCCGCCGACCTGCGCCTATTTTATGTGACGAGCCGCGGAAGCGGCCTCGGGAGTTACCTCTCCCCGCTCTTCGCGGGGAGAGGTCGGCGCGTAGCGCCGGCTGAGGGGCTCTCTCCGCGAATACAACTTCTACTTTTTTCGCGGAGACAGCCCCTCACCCCAACCCTCTCCCGTAAGAACGGGGAGAGGGAGAACTCAGACCCTCAAATACCCCCTTATCATCGGCAGGAAGAAGATCGCGACATTGATCGTGAAGCCGATGGTCCAGAGGATCGAGCGCAGGGTCGGGCGGTTGCCGAGATAGGTGAAGACATAGGCGATCCGGACGATCAAAAACAACACCGCGAGCTCATCGATCAGCCGCAAGGGTCCGACGCGGAATTCAGCGAGCAGCACCGCGAAGGCAAAGAACGGAAACGCCTCGATCCCGTTCTGGTGGGCGCCGAGCGCGCGGGCCCGGATCGGGTCGTCGTAGAAGGCGGGATCGCGCGGGTTGGAATTGTCGAAACGGCCGCTCGCGGTCCACTTGGCGGCTGCGATCGTTAGCAAATACAGCATCAGCGTTCCGAACACGCACCATTCGGCAACCGTCATGGTTCCTCCCCGCATTGCGCCGAGAGCCTAGCTAGAGAGCATGATCCGGAAAAGTGGAAACCGGTTTTCCGAAAAGATCATGCTCAAACAGAGAGATTAGATCCTGATCCGATTTCGGATCAGGATCTAACGCTCGGTTGTCTTGACAAGAATGGGGCAACGCGCGAAGCCACGGCGGTCATGACCGTGGCCGTCCCAGTCGGAAACGCGATGCCGGCAGCGCAAGCCCAGCCGGATTGCATCGGCGTGCTGCTGGTCAACCTCGGCACGCCCGACACCGCCGACGCCCCGGGCGTGCGGGTATATTTGAGGGAATTCCTCTCCGACCCGCGCGTGATCGAGGATCAGGGGCTGGTGTGGAAGCTGATCCTCAACGGCATCATCCTGCGCACGCGGCCGCGCACCAAGGCGCTCGACTACCGCAAGATCTGGAATACCGAGAAGGACGAGTCGCCGCTGAAGACGATCACACGCTCGCAGGCCGAGAAGCTTGCGGCGGCGATCGGGGAAGACCATGTCGTGGTCGATTGGGCGATGCGCTATGGCAATCCCTCGATCCGGGCGGGGATCGAGGCCCTGACGGCGCGGGGCTGCAACCGGCTGTTGGTGGTGCCGCTCTATCCGCAATATTCCGCCGCGACATCGGCGACCGTCTGCGACGAAGCGTTCCGGGTGCTCTCAAGTTTGCGCGCGCAGCCGACCTTGCGGGTGTCCTCGCCGTACTATGACGATCCCGTCTATATCGATGCGCTGGCGGTTTCGATCAACGCGCATCTGGCGACGCTGCCGTTCGAGCCGGAATTGATCCTGGCGTCCTTCCACGGCATGCCGCAGAAATATGTCGACCAGGGCGATCCTTATTTCTCCCAGTGCGTCGCAACGACGGAAAGCCTGCGCAAGCGCCTCGGGCTCGATGCCTCCCGGCTGATGCTCACCTTCCAGTCGCGCTTCGGCAACGATGTGTGGCTGCTGCCCTATACCGACAAGACCGTCGAAAAGCTCGCCAAGGATGGCGTGCGGCGAATTGCCGTCGTCACGCCCGGCTTCTCCGCCGACTGCCTGGAGACGCTGGAAGAGATCGCGCAGGAGAACGCGCACATCTTTAAGCAAAATGGCGGCGAGCAGTTTGCGGCGATTCCCTGCCTGAACGACAGCGAGCCTGGCATGGACGTGATCCGCCAGCTCGTGCTGCGCGAACTTCAGGGCTGGATCTGACGTCGGCCCGCAGCCCCGTAGCCCGGGTGGAGCCAACGGGTCGCGCGAACGCGCGCCCGATGACAGGCTCCACGCAACCCGGGGCCAGTCGCAAACGCGGATGCAGATGTCCCGGGTTACGCGTTCGCTTCACCCGGGCTACGGAAGCGCGCATCCGCGTGACGGGCCCACACATCATTTACGTTCACAGGCTATATCTGGCAGCCTCGCGAACCGCTCCTTAACTATGTGTCAACCAACAGCCGGCTGAACCGGTGCCGCGGTTTTGCAGACCAAATGCAGGGCCGCGCCGGCTTTCGCCGGTCTTGGAGGACTTTATGAGTGGTTTCGACATTTTCGCCATCGCCCTTGTTCTGCTCGTCATCGTCACGCTGTTCGCCGGCGTCAAGACCGTCCCGCAGGGCTACGGCTGGACCATCGAGCGCTTCGGCAAATACACCCGCACGTTGCTCCCCGGCCTCAATCTTATCGTGCCCTATTTCGATCGCATCGGGCGCAAGATAAACATGATGGAGCAGGTGATCGAAATCCCGGAGCAGGAGGTGATCACCAAGGACAACGCCACCGTCACCGCTGATGGCGTTGCCTTCTTCCAGGTGTTCGACGCCGCGAAGGCGAGCTACGAGGTCGCCAATTTGCATCAGGCGATCACGGTGCTGACGATGACCAACATCCGCTCGGTGATGGGTTCGATGGACCTCGACCAGGTGCTGTCGCATCGCGACGAGATCAACGAGCGGCTCTTGCGCGTCGTCGACGCCGCGGTCTCGCCCTGGGGCGTCAAGGTCAACCGCATCGAGATCAAGGACATCGTACCGCCGGCGGACCTCGTGGAGGCGATGGGCCGGCAGATGAAGGCCGAGCGCGTCAAGCGCGCCGACATCCTGCAAGCGGAAGGCCAGCGGCAATCGGAAATCCTGCGCGCCGAGGGCGCCAAGCAGGGACAGATCCTGCAGGCCGAAGGCCGCCGCGAAGCCGCCTTCCGCGACGCCGAAGCGCGTGAGCGCTTGGCGGAGGCTGAGGCGAAGGCAACGCAGATGGTGTCCGAAGCGATCGCCAGGGGCGACGTTGCCGCACTCAACTATTTCATCGCCGACAAGTACATCAAGGCGTTTGGGCAATTGGCTGATTCGCCGAACCAGAAGATCGTGATGCTGCCGATCGAGGCAACGAGCGTGCTGGGCTCGCTTGCCGGCATCGGCGAGATCGCACGCGCCACCTTCGGTGAAAGCACGGCTTCGGCAGCCGCCGCCGCGCGCCGCTCCTCGGTGCCGCCGACTGGGCCAACCCCGCCCCCGGTCGCGCCGCAGCGATGAGGGCGTGCTAGCATTGCGCCTGCGGAATTAGAGATCGTGTCATGACCGAGATGTTTTCGACACTGGGTACCTGGAACTGGCTGATCTTCGGCTTCATCCTGATGGCGCTGGAGTTGGCGGCGCCCGGCGTATTCCTGTTCTGGCTCGGGCTGTCAGCGCTCCTGGTCGGGCTGGTGTCGTTCGTCATCAATCCGGTTTGGCAGACCCAGTTCCTGATGTTCGCCGCGTTCGCGGTCGCCGCTGTGCCGGCATGGCGGCACTTTGCCAAGAGCGGGACCTCGGCAAGCGCGAGCAGCCCGTTCCTCAACCGGCGCACCGAAGCCCTGATCGGCTGCGAGTTCACGCTGGAGAAGCCGATCATCGACGGCTCAGGCACGGTGCGGATCGATGACACGATCTGGCGCGTCGCCGGCCCCGACGCGCCGGCCGGCAGCCGCGTCAAGGTGATCCGCGCCGACGGCGCCAGCCTGACGGTGGCGGTGGCGTAGCTCGGTCTCTTCACCTCTTCCTTCGGAGGGGATGTTTCCGACCGTCGATTCACCCTTGGCGCTTGGTCCACTGCTCGGCGAAGCGGTGCAGCGGCAGGAAAGTTTCGAACAGCTCTCGTCCGAGCGCAGTGAGAGTGTACCCTTCGCCCGAAGCGAGTTCGACAAATCCGGCCTCGCGCAATTCGGTCAGCCGTGTCTGCAGGATGGTCGGGGACGCCTGGTCGCAGACCTCGCGCAAGGCGCGTGAGGTGAGGGCGCCGTCACGCAATTCCCAGATGATCCGCAAGGTCCAGCGCCGGCCCAACAGGTCGAGCAGCGCCATGATCGGCCGGCCGGTTCGGGAGCCGCGGACCGAGCGCTTTCCGGCGACTGAGGGGGACTTCGGCATCGCTGTTTCCTGCTTGTGTCTTGCTACAGATATTGTAGCGTGTTGCTACGTTTATTGTAGCAGAGGAGCCGGCCATGTCACGGATCGCCCCGCTCGAGCCGCCCTATGCGGTCGAACTGAAGGAGCAGTTCGACCGCA
>NZ_PSRR01000047.1 GCF_004296405.1 Bradyrhizobium sp. Leo170 | reverse complement strand
TGCGGTAACCGGCTGGCATCGCAAGCACGCGGTTCGGGCGCTTGCCAGCCTTGTCGCGATTTCGCGGGAGGCCCGGCGGCAGCGAAGGCCGACCTATGGCGCCCCTATCAGGGATGCGCTGGTGGCGCTATGGGAGGCCTCGGATCGGATCTGCGGCAAGCGGCTCAGGGTAATGATTCCGACGTTGCTGCCTTCGCTGGAGCAGCATGGCCGGCTCAAGCTCGACCAGGCCGATCGAGCGCTGGTGCTCGGCGTCAGCGCAGCCACGATTGATCGCCTGCTGGTCGAGACCAAAATTGCCGCGGCCGGCGGTAAGCGTCGGCGGGTCGGCTTTTATTCGGCGGTACGGCGTGAAGTTCCGATCCGGACGTTCAACGACTGGCACGATCCGCCGCCGGGGTTCTGCGAGGTCGACATGGTGGCTCATGGCGGCACATCTGTAGCTGGCTCGTTCATTCAGACATTGACGATGGTCGACGTCGCGACTGGTTGGACCGAATGCATGCCGCTGGTGACGCGCGAGAGCGGCCTCGTCGTGCGAGCCATGGAGCGCGCACAGAACCTGTTTCCCTGGCTCATTCGCGGCGCCGACTTCGACAACGACAGCGCGTTTATGAACGATGTCGTCGTGCCCTGGTGTCGCACGCAAAAGATCGAGGTGACACGCTCGCGCGCCTACAAGAAGAACGATCAGGCTTTCGTCGAGCAGAAGAATGGCGCGGTCGTCCGGCGACTTGTGGGATACGTCGCTTCGATGGCGTCGGGACGACGCGCGTGCTGGAACGCTTGTATGCCGCATCGCGGCTGCACACCAACTTCTTCCAGCCGTCCTTCAAGCTGAAGGACAAGCGACGCGAGGGCGCGAAAGTGATCAAGCGCTATCATGTTCCGGCCACGCCCTATGCGCGCGCACTGGCGCATCCGAAGTTGAGCAAAGGCGTCAAACGGCGTCTTCGAGAGCTTTATCGCACGCTCGCCAGCACCTCGCACATCCCGAGGTGATTACCGAATTTGTCGATGCCTATAACGCCGAGCGCAAACGGCTCAAGAAAGAGGCGAGCACCGAACGCACCCGGATCGAGCGGCGGCTCGGCGAGATCGAGCGCGAGATCAAACGCATCGTCGATTTCATCGTCAAGGGCATGGCGACCGACGCGCTCATCCCGCGAATGAATGAACTGGAAGCCGAGCGCAAGACGTTTGCCGCGCGGCTTGAGACGGCCAAGGAAGCCGACAACGTGATCGCGCTGCACCCGAAGGCCATCGACCGCTATAAGCGCACGGTGAAGGAGTTGGCGAATGAATTGAAGCGCGGCACCCCAATGGAGTTTGCGACCATCCGTGAATTGGTGACGGCAATCATTGTGCACGCCAGCCCTAGCCGAGCGGGTGGCGCCGGGACGAAGGCGAACGCTGAGGATGGTCGGAGCGTGCGGATCGACATCAACGGGCGCCTCGCCGCGCTCTGCGGCAATCCGGCTTTGTTCTCCAATATCGCTACGTCGGGGGGATCGTTGGTAGCGGGGGTCCGCTACATCGCTAGACCCACTATTTCGCAATCGCTGTTTTCTTACTGGAGAGCAGCCTAACTCGCAACGTGGACCCTTTGTAGCTCGGCAAAAGCCGCCGTTCATACGCTATTTGTCGCCGGCTCGAAAGGTCCCTGCATAGGTTCAAATCCTGGACGCAGGCGCTCCCACAAACTTCCTCCGCTCGCAATTTCCGTGAAGTAGGTATCGGCGGTTCGAGAAGCGCGCGAGGGCGTTTCGGGCGCGCGGGGACCGCCGGTATGCTTCGGACCCGGCAGGAGCAAGCTAGTGCAGGGCTTCCCAACTAAGACCTAGCCGGGAGCGAACTACGGTGGAAATGCCGACGCCTTCGCAAGCGCGGAGCGTTAACTCAAACACCTGCGCGTTGTATGTCGCACGCGTCTCCCTGAACAGACTAGGCTCAAATGCCAGTCAACGAGCACAGTCCTGTCCTCGAAGAACGGACCGGACGTCCAGATTCCGTGTCCGCAAATCCACGCGCCGGATTTCAGCTTTGACGGGCAACTCGCCTATGCCCCAAATGGTGGAGAGAGGTCCGTGACAGAACTTGCGCAACACAGATTCAAACCATGGGAACATCGCGACACACCTTTCGCGCAAGATCAAGGTCGGCCGCCAAGTCTTCCGAACCGGTCTTGAAAAGTTGTGATTGAAGGAAAAGCGGCATGGAACAGTCCCCCCAGATCGGTGACAGGATCACTGACAAGTCAGCATCGCCCGATGATAGCACTGTCCGCGACTGGATCGGACCGGGCGCGTTCAAGCATTGGGCCTCTCTGCAGAACTGGATCGAGGAATTCTACCCCGGTGTCTTCGCGCCGGAATGGCTCTATGGCGGCAAGAAGCGCGGCTGGTCCCTACGCTACAAGAAAACAAAGGCGTTTTGCACCTTCGTGCCGGAATACAGGCGGTTTTCGGCCGTGGTGGTCTTGGGGGGAGCAGAACGAGACAAGTTTGAGGAGCGCCGTTATATCTGGCGCTCGCAGTTGGTCAAGCTTTACGATGAAGCCCAAACATACCCGGACGGGAAATTCCTGACAGTTGCGATCTCATCCGCAGATGATCGGCATGATGTGACGGAGCTTTTGACTATGAAGCGCCCTCCACCGTCGCGCGCTTGAATGTCGCGGAAATCTTAAGTTTCGCGGCAAAGTCGGCAAGACGCTGGATATTCAGCAAAAAGTCTGTCACAAGAATCGGATGGTGCCGAGCGGCCATCCGGCCGTCAGATCTCGCAACGACGTTGCACGATGCGTTATCGCGTGAAGAGTTAGCTTCAGCCCACCAACTACCGATCAATATGCTCCGGCAGGA
Source organism: Bradyrhizobium sp. Leo170 (assembly GCF_004296405.1). Lineage (GTDB taxonomy): Bacteria > Pseudomonadota > Alphaproteobacteria > Rhizobiales > Xanthobacteraceae > Bradyrhizobium. The sequence goes on along the minus strand of NZ_PSRR01000047.1, from coordinate 33,429 downwards.
GTGTCGTTACGATCCGCCCTATACGGCCACTGTTTGTCAGCGCGACGTTCGTGCAGATTTGCCAAACAAGTTGCAGGGTCTGCTCGACGAGCGCGACGCATGCGCCGCCGGCGGCCGGGTAGCCATCAATTCCCCGATCTCATCCACAGCCCTTAGGCATCAGGCCTTCCGTAGGTTCATCGACCAAGTAGATGCTGGGTCCGAGCAACATCACGCGAGTGAACGCCAGAAGCTTTCGTTCTCCCCCGCTCAGTGATTCCGCAATTTGTCTACGGCCCGCGGCGAGCCGCCCGAGGCGAACATAGGCTCTGTCAATTTCCTTCTTAGCTATCCGGTTTGCGAGCATTCCCCGTTGCTATGGAAACTATACATGCCGGCTATTGGAAAGCTTCGTCCCGTGTTGCGATCAATGCGTAGAGCTTTCGCGGATTTCATGAGTGACGTTGATTGGCTCATGGCTCACTCCCTACGCGCTCAAGAGGCATTCATGGCTTTCACATTAAAGATCAACGGCTCACCCCATGAGATCGATGTCGACGGCGACATCCCCTTGCTGTGGGTGCTGCGCGATGTGCTCGGCATGACCGGGACCAAGTTTGGTTGCGGCCAAGCACTGTGCGGCGCCTGCACCGTGCATATCGACGGTCAACCGGTCCGCTCCTGCCAGACGTCGGTCGATAGCATCGGCGATAGCGCGGTCACCACGATCGAGGTGATCGGCCAGACGCCGCAGGGCGCGGCCTTGCAGAAGGCGTGGCTGGAGCTGGAGGTGGTGCAGTGCGGCTACTGCCAATCCGGCCAGATCATGTCGGCGGCGGCATTGCTGAAAGATACTCCGAAGCCGAGTGATGCGGATATCGACTCAGCGATGTCGGGAAATGTCTGCCGTTGCGGTACCTATCAGCGTATCCGGGCCGCGATCAAGCAAGCAGCGGGAGTTTGAGCCATGGATAGGCTGATTCTAACGAACCGGATCGAAGGTGAAACGGCGATGTCGCGGCGCACCTTTTTTCAGGGCACAGGTTTGCTGCTTGGTTTTGCGCTGACCGGTGCAAGCACGGAGTCCGTCTTCGCGGCGCCTGCTTCTCAGGTGGTCGAAAACGAGGTCACGGGTACTTTCGCGCCGAATGGTTTTATACGGATCAATCCAACCGGCGCCGTGACCCTGGTCATTCCGATGATTGAGATGGGACAGGGCGTTTACACGTCGCTCTCGATGCTTCTCGCTGAAGAACTGGAAGTGAAGCTTGACCAGATTCAGGTTCAGCATGCGCCGCCAAATCATGCGCTTTACGTCAACTCGATCATCGGCATTCAAAATACAGGTGGTTCCGCCTCTGTCCGCGCCTTCTGGACACCGCTGCGTCAGGCAGGGGCAGTCGGTCGTAATCTGCTGATTGCGGCAGCCGCAAAGCGCTGGAATGTCGATCCAGCGGCTTGCCGCGCCAAGGATGGCGTCGTGTTCGATGCGTCAGGCTCGAAGCATCTGGGCTACGGCGAACTTGCGACGGCTGCGGCGAAATTGCCTGTGCCGCCTGCGGCAACCGTCAAATTGAAGGATCCAAAGGATTTCACCCTGATCGGCACGCGTGCCAAGCGCGTGGATTCACCGATAAAGGTCGATGGGCGCGCGCTCTACGGCATCGATACGCGACTGCCAGGCATGAAGGTTGCAGCAGTTGCTATTTCGCCCGTGCTCGGTGGCAAAGCGAAAACGGTGAACGATAAGGCCGCGCTGGCAGTGAAGGGCGTCCGGCAGGTGGTCAATATCGATGAAGCTGTTGCCGTGGTAGCGGATCACACGGGTGCGGCGAAGAAGGGGCTCGAGGCTGCCGCCATCACGTGGGACGATGGGCCGAACGGCAAGGTCAGCAACGCCGATATCGTCAAGCAGTTGGAGGAGGAATCCAGAAAGCCAGGCGCGGTTGCCCGTAACGATGGCGATGCAGGGAAGGCTCTTGCGGCGGCGGCGCAACGGGTTGACGCCATCTATCAGGTGCCTTTCCTGGCCCATGCGGCGATGGAGCCGATGAACTGCACCGTCCACCTGCAGAAGGACCGTTGCGACATCTGGGTCGGGACACAGGCGCCTACGATCACACAGTCTCTGGTGGTCGAACTCACCGGCCTCCCAAAGGAGGTGATCAAAATTCACAATCATCTGATTGGCGGTGGCTTCGGCCGAAGGCTGGAGGCCGATGGCACGGTGCTGGCCGTCAAGATCGCCAAGCACGTCGATGGTCCGGTGAAGGTGATCTGGAGCCGCGAGGAAGACATCAAGCACGATATGTATCGGCCGTACTATCTCGATCGGTTGTCGGCCGGACTTGACGCGGCCGGCAAGCCGGTTGCTTGGACGCATCGGATCGCCGGCTCCTCAGTCATGGCTCGCTACTATCCCCCTTACGTCAAGGACGGATTGGACCCCGATGCCGTAGAAGCGGCAGCCGAGCCGCCCTATGCGCTGCCCAATATCCACGTCGACTTTGTCCGGGTCGAGCACCCTGGTGTCCGGACGTCTTGGTGGCGCGGCGTCGGACCGACTCACAATGTTTTTGTGGTCGAAAGCTTCATAGATGAGCTCGCTCATGCTGCGAAGCAGGATCCCGTCGCTTACCGCAAGGGATTGCTTGGCCACAATCCGCGAGCGCTCGCTGTTCTGTCGCTCGCGGCGGAAAACGCAGGGTGGGGATCGCCCCTTCCCGCGCGGCATGGCCGCGGAATTTCGGTACAATTCGCATACGGAAGTTACACGTCGCAGGTCGCCGAGGTCGAAGTGGCGGCCGATGGCTCCGTCAAAGTCAAGCGGATCGTCTGTGCGATTGACTGCGGCATGTACGTCAATCCAGATACGATCGAAGCACAGGTTCAAGGTGGAACGCTTTTCGGCCTGACTGCCGCGCTCCATGGGTCAATCACCTTCAAGGATGGACGGGTCGAGCAGAGCAATTTCGACAGCTATCTGCCAATGCGTATCGACGAGGTACCGGTGGTGGAGACACACTTGATTAAGAACGCGGAGGCTCCGGGTGGCGTTGGTGAAGCTCCGACAGCCATTGTCAGTGCTGCAGTGACCAATGCGATCTTCGCCGCGACCGGCAAGCGCGTGCGCAGCCTGCCGATCGATACAAATTCGCTGAAATCGTCGTCTTAGTCCTTGCCCGTCATCCCGCGCGCGTTGTAGCGCGCTCGGGATGACGGTCGGGAACTAAAGCCGCGGAGCATAATGACTATGGGAGCGTTCGCGTTCTCGGCAGGTCCCAATTTCGTCTAATTGGCAAGAGACGAGGTTCAGTGGTACGAACAGCATGGCGACGCCCCCGCTGATCCTTGGAGAACAGGTTTCGGAGCACTATCGGCGCCGGTAGCCGGGCAATAAATAGGCCACTACAGCCATGCGGAACACCTCGAAAGCGGTTCCAAAGCAGGCTCTCGTCGGGCAGAACGTTTCGCCGCCCGCGGGCGCCACTGTCAAATTGTCTACAACAGACCTCAACAACTTGATGCAGGCGCTCGACATCGATGTCATCGCGCTGACTGAGATTTTGGTGCCGCACGGCCATCGAGTCGAATTTGGGACGATTGACGTACCCGGGATCCACTACAACTTGAGTGGCGTGGGACGCATGTCCATCAACGGCGGACCAGAGATGCCGTTGAGCCCTCATTTGCTCATCATCGTGCCGCCAAACACTCCGTTCACGATCGAGGTTGGCGGTGGAAGTAGCCCACCGAAGCTCATTTCGAGAGACTGCTGGACTCGTCAAGACGGCATCCTCCGCATCGCAGTGCCAAACGAGCAACCCGAAATTGTTCAGATATGCGGCTTTTTTAACGCATCCTTTGGTCAGTCTGTGAGGCTGTTCGGAGAACTCCGCGAACCCGTGATCGAGCAATTCGAGCCAGCGGACAAGATCGATCTGAAGCTTCGCGAGGCTATAGACGAGTTGCTACAACAGGAGGTCGGCGTTGGAGCCATGACAGCGTCTCTGCTCAAGCAGATCGTTGTCTCGTTGGTGCGACGGTCCCTCAAGTCATCCCAGCGGTGGACTGAACGATTCTCGATACTTGCCGACAGGCAGGTCACCCGTGCTTTTGCGGATATGGTGGCGCGGCCGGGAGCCGCCCATTCAGTTCAAAGCTTGGCACACAGTGCAGGATTGAGTCGTTCGGCGTTCATGGCGCGTTTCTCGGACATCTTTGGACAATCCCCGATGGCCATCTTGCGAGACTTGAGAATGCGCCAGGCTGCGATCGATTTGACGACAACGACGATGTCGATCGACGTCGTTGCTCTTAATGCGGGGTACGAGAGCCGTTCAAGTTTTGTGCGAGCTTTTCGAAAGGCGTACAATCGAGATCCGAGCGACTATCGACGGATAGCCAAGGAGGGCAGAGCCCGGAAGGAGATCTGAGAACAAGGTGCGATCCGAAAGCAAGAACGGGGCTGCCCCGCCATGGCGCCCTCCGCCTTGCGTCATGCAGAGCGGCGCTCAGACTCAGGTACTTCTCCGCTCGCAACATTTCGCTTCAAGTTGGCCGCGGCGAAGGCGTAACCCCCGGAAGCACCGTCAACGAAGTGCACGTGATTGGCTCGCGTGGGTGATGGCACGAAGCACGTAAGATTTGCCGCCGACTGTCGATGCGTTCCAAAAACGCATGCTCCTCTCCGCTGAGCCTCTTCCAAGCGTGCGTCAACGACGTCAGCGAATTCAGATGAGCAGTCCACTGTCATACGTAGGCCGTCATCGAATTTTCGGTAGTCCGTATTCTCCACAAGCTCTCGCCGGAACTGAGCTTCATGAAAACCACCAATAGGAATTCCCACCCGCGTCAGAATGGCGCGCAAGCATTTCGCAGCCCAAGCCGCAACGGGCATCTTTCGGCTGCCTTTCTTGATGGCATGATCAAGATGGTCGCCGGTCCATGCAGGGAGCGGGCCTTCGACAGGCAACTCATCTGAACGGAGCGTCCGCAGGAGCTCCTGTATGAGTTCCACGAACGAAGTCGGATCATCGCACGGAACGACGATAAGAGAAAAGATGACGCCGTTCTTGGCGCTGATCGGCGCAAATCGGCACGAAAGACCCGTGAGATCGGCTGTTACTCCCACGGGCGCGCGCGGAAAGCTGTAGTCGCCTTGCTTGAGTTTGCGCTCTGCCCAGGCGAGTCCTCCACCGGCAAACATCGCGTAGGTGACGTTCGAAGAGGGCGCGAAACGGCTACCAGGACGTCCAAATGCTGAGCTCGAATGTCCGCGATAGGAATCACCGCAATGCGCAACGTGAGACCCAATGCGTCTTCAGCCCAAGCGGCGGTTTTTGCCAATGTATCCTTGGTGATGGACGAATAGGCGCTGGGCGCGGCGAAGCTCGCGCCATCTCCTCCGAACGTGGACGGAAACTGTAGGTCGGGTAGTGCATTGCTCACGGCGGCAAGAACCGCCGCACCGACCGTATTCACCTCACGGTACCGCCCTTGTTCAATAGCTTCGGTGGAATGGCTGACGTCCGTAACAGCGATGGTCCAGTCATGAGGTAGAGGGCGATACCGATCTCGCCGCAGTACGTCATCAAAAGTGTCGAAGGGCACAAGCGCCTGATAGAAGCGGTCGTCTTCGCCCTCTTGGTCAACCCTTCTCTGGAAACGACCGACTTCGAAGGCTGGCTCTGATCCATCCACCATCATTTGCACTCCCTTCGGTCGTCGTCGGAGTTCAGGGTGAAGCTGCTAACTCACTAAGGGTCAGCAATCGCCAGTCTAACGTCAAAGCCCTAGACGGGATTTTTGCGGGAGCGTAGGCAGTCACCCGAGCTTCGCGGGTGGCCATGCGCTCGGGGTCAAGCTCTCCTGGTCGCCTCGAACAGGAACCATGAGCGACTTTCCGCCTCGTCGATCCAGTTTTCGATCAGGCTGGCGGTGGAGACATCGCCATGCTCGTCGCAGACGTTGTGGGTCTGCCGCATCCGCTGGCTAAGCGCCAGGTTATCTTCCTTCAGCTCGGCCAGCATGTCTTCGGGCGTGACGAAGCCAGCATCATTGTCCTCGATATGCTTCACTCTGGCGATGTGGCCGATCGAACGAATCGTTGTGCCGCCAATCTTGCGAGTTCTTTCCGCGATGTCGTCCGTCATCGCAAAAATCTGCGCGGCCTGCACATCAAGGAGGAGGTGATAATCCCGGAAATGCGGGCCTGATATGTGCCAATGGAAGTTCCTGGTCTTGACGTAGAGCGCGAACACGTCTGCCAGAAGCACAGTGAGCGCCGCCGAAATATGCTTGGTGGCATTGGAGCCGAGATTGCTCGGCGTGTCGAGTGGTGCCTCGCGGCGCTTTCGCGCGTCTTCCATACTCATTTTGATCCCTCCTTCAGGGTTCTACCTTAGGCCACGTCGGCTCGCGCCGGAGCTCCGGAGGTCCGCTTCAGATCCTCGACCAGCATCGCCACGGCGTGGCGCGCAAGCGCCTGAGTCGGGGCGTTGGTATTGCCGCTGGTGATGTTCGGCATGATCGAGGCATCGATCACCCGGAGGCCGTCGACCCCGCGAACCCTGAGCCTCGCGTCGACCACCGCTCGCGCATCCTGGCCCATCCGGCACGTGCCGACCGGGTGCCACATCGTCGTCACGACACGCTTCACCCATTCGCCGATCTCCGCATCCGACTGGACGTGTGGGCCGGGATCCATCTCTTCCTCGATCACCGGCGCCAACGACTCCTGGTCCATGACCTTGCGGATCGCGCGCACTGACTCCACCGCGGCCCTCAAGTCTTCCTCCTCGCCGATGAAGTTCGGGTTGATGAGAGGCATCGACGTTGGGTCGCTGTCGGCCAACCGCACCCAGCCGCGGCTCTTGGGCTGAAGCACCACGAGTTCGAAAGTGATGCCCGAGCGGTCGCCCGCCGGGCCGAGTTGCTCGGTCACGACGATAGGAGCGTGATAGCATTGGATTGTGGGTTCGGCGGAGAAGTCGGACGGATTCCAGTGAGTCACCGTCTCGATGCCGTTGCCCGACGCCGGGCCATCCTTGGTGACGAGATAACGCAAGCCCGCCTTCACGCTACCGAGGCCCTGCGCGGCAGCCTGATAGCCGAGATCGCCCTTTACATAGACACGGACCGGTACCATCGGGTGGTCTTGGAGATTTTCGCCCACCTCCGGAGAATCGACGATCACCGCGATACCATGCTGTCGCAGCTGCTCGGCTGACCCGATGCCAGAGTGCATGAGGATCGTCGGGCTATGGACGGCGCCAGCCGACAGCACAACTTCGTCGGCCGTGATCCTCTTCAGGCTCGTGTCCATGAACTCAACGCCGACAGCCCGCTTGTTCTCGACGATGATGCGAACGACGGTCTTGCCGGTGAGAAGGGTTACGCGGCCCGAGGTGAGGTGCGGACGCAGATAAGCGTCGACCGCGCTGCATCGGCGCTGATCTCCGACCGTCGACTGCACTGGCGAGACGCCGATCTGGCTCTTGCCGTTATAGTCGGGATTATAGAGAACCCCATATTCCTGGAACGCCTTGAGGCAATATTGGTTCAGCTTATTGATGCCCTTGGGCAACTGGACCGCCAGACCACCATCTATGCCGTGATATTCGTCGTGGAAGGTGTCGTTGTCTTCCTGCGCCATGAAGACGGGAAGCAGGTCTTCATACGACCATTTGCCGGTGTCGCCGACCGCGTCCTGCCACGCAGCGAAGTCGCGTATCTGACCACGGACGTAGCACATCGCATTGATCGAGGAGCCGCCGCCGAGTACCTTGCCTGAGCGATATGCGCGCTTTGTGCCGTGCTGGGGAACCGTCTCGTATTTCCAGACATGCCGGTCGTGGGCCAGCAGTTTGGCGAAGCCGGCCGGAATGTGGATGAACGGATCGCGATCCATGTCGCCCGCTTCGATCAGCGCGATCGACGCATCGGTGTGTTCGGCGAGATAACTCGCGACAACGCAGCCGGCCGCGCCCGCGCCGACAATGACAATATCGTAGGCTTCCTGGGACATCAGTGCCGTTTTTCTTTCATAGCATTTGTATCGTTCAATCAACGCCCGTCGCTGACGCAGCGCCATCGCGGCTCCTGATCCTGAGATTGATCGGACCATGCTTTTGAAGAGTGACCTTGCAACGCCGGCGAGGGAAATCACCTCTCGCCATCGAGTCGATAGACGATCGTTATCGTCGCTCCCCGAGGTCGCCCTGGCGACGTTCGCCTCACCGGCATCGGTGAAGTACCAGAGCTGCGTCGCAGCGTTTCGCGAGACGTGCTCTCGCGCTCGACGAAACAAAAAACGCGGTCCGCGTGTCACACCGGCTCCGGCCGCGCCGTCATGACTCGGGACCAACACTACCGCTGTCGCCTAGCTGATCCGAACCCCGCACATACCCGCGATGATCGCGGCCGAGATAGCGGCGCTTATTGCCACGCCCGCGCCCCAAAGACGATTTGCGGCGCGTCGATTGACGCCATGCGCGATCAGCACCACTCGCAATCCCGACGTAAGATGGCTTAGGACAAAGAAGACGCCGAGCGCGTAATGAGGCAACAGCCGGATATTCCATGCGTCATGAATGAGCCCGGTCGGGGCTCCGATCGCGAAATTCCAATCGGTCGGTATACCGAGAAAGCTACGAGCGTAGATGAAAACGGAGTTCATGTGCCCGAGGATGTACAGCGAGAGGTAGGCCCCCGAGCCGACCTGAAATGTCCGATGGAGGCCCTGCGGGGCGGCACTCCAACGCCAGGCCAGAAACAGGCCGGTGCCGATCTGGAAAAGCATGGCCGCGACCAACAGCGGTTCACCCACGTCAGAGCGGTAGACGACGCGGCCGACCTTCATGACGGCCGCATGTGCGTCGGGGCCGATCAACCCAAACAAGTGATTGGCTAGATGGAACGCCACATATAGAAACAAGACCGCCGCCGTCATTCCGTGGACAATGCGCCAGCGCCCCACGGTCGGCCGCGTCGCAGCGACAGGATTGCCGGCGGTCTGTGACCAGATCGCGATTGCGAGCCAAAGCACGCACCACACGAGTTCGTCGGGGATGGGGCTATGAATCAGGGCCTGAACGACGCCAAGAAAAACGAAGAGCGTTGGGGTCGCTACGCCGGCATAGGCGAGCCGCCGCGCCCATGGATCGGCGTCGGACCGGCAAGCGAGCGCGAGCGCGAGAAACGGCACGACGAACGCCACGGCCAGGATCAAGGTCGCGGCGACAATTGCGAGAGGCGAAGGTATTGCGGCCTGCGTGCCAACGACGACATGAAAGGCGCGGAGTAGAAAAGGGTAGCAAATGGCCGCCGCCGCGGGAGCCAGCGCCGAATAGTCGAAGCGTGGCCCGATCACGGCGCTTCGGTCCCGCGGCTGAGCAAACGCGTTCATCTTAAACCCCGTAAATATCAGCCGCCCGATCCGGCGAGTGCTTGCGCCGTATTAGCCCTCCACCATCGGCGCTATCAAGAATGATCCCGGCCCCAGCCCCAAGCGCGCGGGTCCGTGACCGACGGCTGCAGACGAACATCGGCGACGTCTCGACGACGCCTTCGCAGCTTTCAGCCAGCTGCGCGCCTGCCCAATTCCGGACGCATCGCAACCGGCTCCTCAGGCGCGTTCAGGACCGACGTCGTGAGCAGGACTGCCGCAGCGAGGACCCAATAGTACCAGGCGTCGAGCCCTGCGAATTTGAAGGCAAACGGTGCAATGACAAAGACCACCCCGACGGCGCGATCGACCCAAAGGTGCAGCCAGTAGGGAATGATGTGGACGAGACCGGTGGGATGGTCGGTCAGGGCGGCCAAGAGCAGCGCGGCCACACCGACGACAACCGAAAGCCACATTGCGACCGGTCCGCTTTGGCCGAGCTTCAGCACGAACGGAGCTGCGATCAAGACGATCGCGACAGGATAGTCGATCAGGTAGGCGTGGATAGACTTGGTGATGAAGCGAAACGACATCGGAGACTCCTCTGCTTGGTTACTCGAGCGGGTCCTTGCGACGTGGAAAGTGCATCCAGCCAAGAGGGCGATTTCGCGATCCTGTGATGGCAAGCACTCCGTCACGGGCCAGCCCGGTTAGACGAGCAGTAAGGGTACGCCGGCACGCCAACCATTAGAAATGCCCGGTCGTTATCGTTTCCATTCCACTCGCCCGGCGCCATGGAAGCGGGTTAGTTTGGCGCGTCGACCGCGAGTGTCCGAGGGCGGTGCTTCAGTATCCGGCTGTCGAGGTCAGGGAAGGCTTGGTAAGACAGCATTGTTCGCTTCATGCGTAGCGCATTTGGGTGGCTTTTGAACCGGCCGCAGTGAACGCATGCGCCGCATGCTCTCCCCGGACGTTAGACGCATTCCACGATTTCACGCCGTCCGAGCGACGACCGACCAGTCGCGAAGCCGCGTGACCTTGACGAAAGCGTCCAGCGCCGGCGAGTAGCGGCGCCCCTGCACAGCCAGTAGCCGCACCTCGCGCGAAACCGGGTCGCCTTCGAGCGGAATGGTCTTGAGCGTCGGAAGGCGCGGCATGTGCTCGGGCGCGAGTATCACGCCGAAGCCCGCGGCGGCCATGTGCTGCAGGTGCAAGTCGTGACCGCTGCAGTGGCCGAGGTTAGGCGGTTCCTCGGGGAAATACGACTGCTGGATCTTAGGGGCGACGTCGCATTCGACGCGCTCCAGCAAGACGGTCTCACGGAGGTCGTCGATGCTGATCGAGGGACGGTTTGCGAGCCGGTGTGTCGGCGCGAGAACCACGACGTAGCGTTCCTCGAACAGCGACCAGTCGTCGATACGGGCAGGCACGTCCCGCACGTCCCCGACCATTGCGGCGTTGATCTCCCCTTCAAGCAAGAGGTCGACAAGCTTCTCCGCCACGCCCTCGCGCAGCTCCACGTGAAGTCCGGGGATGCAGTTTGCGATCTCCGCGATCGGATCGAGGACGAGCGACGCTGAGATGGAAGGGGCCAGGCCAATCTTCAGTGGCGCAACCTCTTTGCGTTGGAACTCCTGGGCCCTGCGCCGCACCGCCTCTGCCGAGGCCACTGTGCGCTCCAGCATCGGAAGGACTTCCTTTCCGAGGTCGGTGAGTTGGGTCAGCTGGCGCTCGCGGTAGATCAACTGGCCGCCGAGTTCCTGCTCGAGCTTCTGCACCCCCTTGGTCAGCGCGGGCTGCGTGACATTGCACTGCTCGGCGGCGCGGGTGAAGTTGAGTGTGGACGCGACGGCGAGGAAGTAGCGAACCTGATGAAGCTCCATGGGTTGTTCTCCATCAGGTTGTTGCGAGCCCGGCGAGATTGACGAACCGATGCCTGTCGCGGCCGTCATGCAGCGCGCGACACAGCGCGGACATATGGACCGTGAGGTTGGCGGGCTCGACCAAGACATTGGACCAAAATCGGGCCATCAAGTCCTGCTTGCTGGCCAATTCACCGCGGCGTTCAAGCAAAACAGTCAGGATCTCCAGGGCACGACTTCCGAGTGGCACGGGCTTCTCGCCTTCCAGCAAAAGGAGCTGCGTCGGAAGCAGGCGAAACGGTCAGGATGAAACTTTAGTTGGTGGAACAAAGAAGGCCTGGTCCGTATCCGGAGTTTGAGAAACACAATTTACGTCAAATCCCGGTTCGGGATGCGCCAAGCGACCAATTAATGCGCGCATTATAACCTCGCGTGCCTGGAAAGGCGGTTTTCCGAGGAGAGCCTTGTTGGACGCATTTTGATGGCTTGGAGCGCTGCGGTCGATTGCGCGGAGGTACTTGTAAGGTTCGCTTGTCGCTGCCTGTGCTAAGCGATCGCTTAGAAGTGAGGGCGCAAACCTCGCGCCCCGAATCCGTTGACCGGATGTGCACCTAAGGAAGAGGATCAGCGGCGCAGAAAAATGCGGTGGACGCAATTTGCGAGTAGATGGCGCCCTCGCACGAAAACGCCGAGGACATGCCGTTCCGGCTCAGGGGTTCTGCGGGTGCTCTAGTCTTAGATTAAGAATGTCCGCCATCCGGCTGAGTTCGGGAAGCGAACGTGCCTTCATCTTCCGCATCAGGTTCACGCGATGCACCTTCACCGTGGATTCGGCGATGCCGATATCGTTGGCAATCTGTTTGTTTAGGCGACCGGCCACGACGCCGAGCATAACTTCACGCTCACGGGAGCTGAGCATGTCGAAGCGCTCCTTGAGCACAGCCAATGCGCTATCACTCTCTCGACGGGCGCGATCGCGAGCGAGGCCGGCCTCGATGGCGTCAAGCAGATCCTGATCACGGAATGGCTTTGTAAGGAACTCTATCGCACCGCCCTTCATCGCCTGCACGGTCATCGGCACGTCGGCGTGCGCCGTGATGAAGATGATCGGCACTTGCCTGTTTGCGGCGACAAGGTCGCGCTGAAGCTCAAGACCGCTTCGCCCCGGCATTCTCACGTCGAGCACCAGGCAAGTGGGACCGTCCGGCGGATCGGCCTTGAGAAACTCGGGAACAGACGAAAATTGTCGGGCAGGTAAACCGACTGTCCGCAACAGCCGCGCGACCGAGTCGCGAAACTCGGGATCGTCATCGATAACCAAGACACAGGGATTTGCCTCACCCATTCTCGGTATCCTGCGTGGGGAAGCCCATTTTCCCCATTTCCGACGTCACTCTACGCACAATTGGTCAAGATGAACAGGTCTCTTTGCCTAAGCGGATAGCCGGAAGCCTAAGCCATCGCTTACGGGCGCGGTCATTGCATTATTGGGAAATGTCCCGGACACTAGAAATTGCATGCAGGCGCGAGGTATGCCGCCAGTGTAGTGGAGCGAGGAAGACGCCTGGAACCGGCAATGTTGAACCGAACACTGATAGCCATCGTTGACGATGATCAGCTCTATCGTGAGTCAATGCGAAAGCTCGTAGTGTTAATGGGCTACACTGTCGAGGCGTTTCCGTCAGCAGCCGATTTCCTGGCGTCACGCTTTTTGCCGGAAACCACCTGCTTGATCGCCGACGTTCACATGCCCGGAATGACTGGAGTCGAGCTGCACAGGCATTTGGTCGATGCAGGGTACGCGATCCCGACGATCCTCGTTACCGCCTACCCCGATGAGGTCGTCAAGGATCGGGCTCTAAAGGATGGGATTGTTTACTACCTCAGCAAGCCAGTGGACGACGACTATCTCGAGCGATGCCTGCGTTCGGCTCTGCAGCCGAGTACGCCGATTGAGGACAATTCATGAGTCGTTGTCCGCCGGCAGAGTGAACTGAAATACGGCGCCGCGAGGTTCGTTCGCTTCCGCCCACAACTTGCCCCCATGAGCATGGATAATGGAGCGGCATATCGACAACCCCATCCCTGTTCCACTGGACTTCGTGGTGTAAAAGGTGTCGAAGACTCGATCGAGATGCTGCGCATCAATGCCGGGCCCAGAATCGCGTACGGCTACGAGGGCGCCTGCCTGATCCTGCTCGGTGCTGATCAACAGCTCTCTTACCCCTTCCTCAACCGAGCCCATCGCTTCAGCCGCGTTCAGAATCAGGTTCAGCAAGACTTGTTGGAGCTGAATGCGATCTCCCAGAACCGGAACCACACCGTGCGCAAGCAGAGTCTGGACCGAGACGCCATTCCTGTGGATCACGCTTTGTGCCAGTAGAATCACTTCGTTGGTAGCCGAATTGAGATCAAAACGCTCCTTTCGCGGAGGCGCTTTCTTGATGTGATCACGCATCCGTCCGACGATATCCTTGGCTCGGTCCGTGTCCCTGACAACGCAAGCGAGCGCTTCCCTGGTCTCATCCAGATTTGGCGGATTCATTTCCAAAAAGCGCGTCCCTGCACGGGCGTTGTTGCGAGCGGTAGCGATCGGGTGCAAAATTTCATGAGACAGTGAGGCGGCCAATTCTCCCATCATGCTCACGCGGTTCATGTGGGCGAAATCCAACTCGAGCTGGCGCAGCTTTTCATGTTCGTCCTGTGCTCGCCTTCGTTCCGTCACATCGACGGTTGTGGTGATAACCTCACTCACCGTGCCCTGGGGGGAAAACACATGGTAGCTGGTTCCTTCGACCCATTTGATTGTTCCATCAGGTAGGAGGAGTCTGAACTCGGCCATGAAATCTCTTTTCTGGCGCACGGCCTCCTGAACCGCTCCCCACACTCTGTCGCGGTCCTCTGGGTGAATGCGTTCCCACATACTTTGTCGACTTGGAAGGCCCTGCAGCGGATCAAACCCCCAGATCCTGTAACTCCCGTCCGACCAATAGAGGTAACGCTTCGTTGTCGCGTTGTAGATCCAATTGCCGGTGCGGCTGAGTCTCTGTGCTTGGCTAAGCGCTTCCTCGACGCGCTTGCGCTCGGTCAGATCGAGGACGAACGCAAGGCCCTGGTCACCTCCTTCCTTGAACAACGCGGCGCCAATAAGCACAGGCACGCGGCTGCCGTCTTTCCGAAAATATTCTTGCTCGAAGGGCTGAAGCCTTCCAGTCGAGTTCAGTTCTTCCCAGGCACGTTTGTCGAGCTCGCGCCACTCCGGCGGGGTCAGCCCAGTCCGGTGCAGGCGCCCCCAGACCAGGTCCTCACGGTCATATCCCACGATGCGTAGAAACGCGTCATTAGCTTCGAGGATCCGCCCTTCGCGGTCGGCAATGAGGATCCCAATGATGTTGGCGTCGACCAAACGCCTAATCTTCCCTTCCCGGTCCGCGAGGTCGTCATAAAGCCGCGAATTTTCCAGCGAGATTGCCGCCTGCGACGCAAGCACATTCAACACTGTGACGCGGTCAGGTGTGAAAACGTGGGCCGTCAGGTTGTTTTCGAGGTAGAGTACACCGGCCAATCTGCCCTGTTTGAGCAACGGCAGACAGAGAATTGAACGGGCGTGATGCTGATGAATGTACTTATCGGCGGAAAACGGGTTCGCGGCTGCGGCATCGTGGAGAAGAACGCTCTCTTTCGTCCGGATCACGTAGTGTAGGATGGACTCCGGCAGATCTGCAGCGGTTACACTTGCTTGTCGCTGACCGACGGTCACCGTATTATTGCTGGTCGTGACTTCCGCCTCAATCCGATACCCGTCACCTACCGCAAGGATCAACAGACCTCGCCCGGCACCCGCGTGCTCAATCGCTGTGCGCATCAGCGTGTCGATCAGTTTTTCTAGAACGATCTCGCCCGACACGGCTTGGGAGACTTTGATAACAGTAGCTAGATCCAGTTGTTCGACGGGTGCCCCGATCGTGCTTGTGGGGCCGACAACCGGCTTTTCCTCCCTGAGGTGCGGATACAACTCGTCGAGTTGGCGTACCTTGCCGTCGGCTCCCCAACGGATGTATGCGTACCGCGCGTCCTGCAGATAGGCATGCGCGATCTTCTTGAACCCGCGCGCGGCATAAAAGCGTGCGGCGACTTCGTTGGCGAGCGCCTCGTTGTGGACAAAGCCGTGCGTGTGTGCCGAGTGGATAGCGTGCTCGTAAAGATGTTCGGCATCAAGCGCGCGGCCTTCGATCCGGGCGATCTCCGCCCCGACGAGTGCGGCGCGGTTCTCGAAGTTATCCGGGCAAGCCGTCGCCCAGACCTCGAGCTGTCGGTAGTGCGCGGCTAATGCCCTGACATGCTCCTGCCATTGGCCGGCCGCCGCGGACTCGCAGCATGCTGCTCTGGAGAGCGCGCTGTAAAAGTGATATTCCGCGCATTCGAAAAAAGACGCCGATGTCGGCTGCAGCTGTTGCGCCCTCAATGAGGCTTCGAGGGCACCCGCATAGTCGCCGGCAAAGAAGCGTGCCTGCAGCTTGCGGGTCCAATACGAGCCCTCGGCCAACGCCAGATCCGGGTTCCTGAAGAAACGGGACTCCAGTAGGCGTTCGTCAAACTGCCCATCGTCAAAGCAACCGAAAATCGGCGTCAAGCCGCGGAGTGTCCGAATCAGCCCAAGCTGGCCGGCTATGGAGTCAATCGCAAAACCGAACCGTATGTTCCGCGCGAACGCGAGACCATGCTCGACCTCGACTTGCACGTTATCGAGCGGATCGCCCGCCGCGAGAAGATACGTGTTCAGGTGGGTGTGATAGTACGCCGCAAAAGTGAGGTCACCGATCTGGTTTGCCGTCTCAAACGCACGCAGCAGCAGATCACGACCTTCCCGGACATGTCTCGTCCAGAACATGAGTAAATATCCAAAGTTCAAATAGGTCCTGGCCTGGAAGCGCTTTAGCCCGCGCTGTTCGACCAGCTCATAGCCGAGACGGCCGAATCGAAGTCCCGCCTGGTAGTCGCCGAATTCCGGTCCAGCAAGCCTGCCAAGCACTGCATAGGCGTAGCACGAGCCGTCACAATTGCCGCCCTCGAGGCTGAGATTGACTGCTCGACAGATGACCATCGAACGTAGTTTCGCATCCGTATAGTGTGCAGGCGGCCCGAGCTTCGTCAGGACGTCGAGCGTCGCGAGCGATGCGGCATTGCTCATCAAAGGCTGATCAATGAGGCTTTCTATCGTGCGGGAGCCGAGTTGGGACCAGATCCGCTCATACTCGCGCCGAGCCTCGTCTTCCGTCGGGTGCGGCGACCAGTCGATACCCAGGTGGCGGAGATAGTCGAGACCGACTGCGATCGCGCGGCTGCCCTGATCCAGGGTCGTGTAAAGATCCACCTGCAGGCACGTGACGCGGGCTCGTTCGATCGTCGTTGCGGCACGGGCCGACAGCACCGCCAGGCGCTGCTCGGCTTCCGCCAGTGCACCAGTGAGAAACTCACATTCGGCCCGGTGCAGCTCCAGCTCAAAGATCAGGTCGTGCTGGCGCTCCCAAGAGTCCCGTGGCAGCAGTGCCGCGCCGGAGAGCAGATAGTTCAGCGCCGAGGCATAGGCTGTCGAGGTCTTGGCGCGTCTACCTGCAATGAAATTCAACTCCGCGACCCGCTCAAGCTCTTCAATTGACGTGATGAGATGCGAGCCGCGGTTGAGCTGATTGACGATTTCGAAGATCGTCTCCTCCAGCTTCTCTGGAGGGGTCTGCGCTGCGAGCAGCATCCCTATTCGGAGATGGGCTTCGGCACGCGATTCCTCCGGGATCAAGGAGTAGACGGCTTCCTGGACACGATCGTGGAGAAACTTGTAGGAATCTTCCGAACGAAAGATCAGCCCTGCTCGCACCGCTTCCCAAAGCTGGCCATGCATCTCCTCGGCGGAGTCATGGTAAACGATCCGCAACATGGTGAACCCTGCGTCGTTGCCCAGGCAGGCGAGCTTCTGCAATGCGTTTCGAGTTTCGGCGGACAGGCGGTTCAGCTTCCCTACCATAAGGTCCACCACATTGTCGGTGTAACCTTTGGCGTGAATGCGATTCAGGTCCCAGCACCATCGAGCCTCGCCATAATCGAAAGTGAGCAATGCTTCGTCGGCGAGCGCAGAAATGAACTGAATAGCGAAAAACGGATTGCCGGTTGTCTTCTCGTGGATCAGCTGCGCCAGCGGCGTGATTCTCTCTGGTTCGCTGTGAACAGAATCCGCGATTAGTTGTCCCAAGTCTTCACAGGTTAGGGGTGCCAATACGATGTCTTGCAATATCGCTCCAGCTTGGCGCATCGCTTCGAGCTTGCGCATCAGCGGGTGGATGGGATCGACTTCGTTGTCGCGGTAAGCGCCAATCAACAATAGGTTCTGCACATCCGGCCGGGTCAACAGATCCTCGAGCAGATCGAGCGTTGCTGCATCGAGCCATTGGAGATCGTCGAGGAACAGGGCGAGCGGATGTTCCGGCCGCGCGAATACGCTGATAAATCGCCGGAACACCAGCTGAAAGCGGCCCTGTGCATCCTGTCGCGGCAGCTCGGGGACCGGCGGCTGTTCGCCGATGATGTGCTTCAATTCCGGGACGAGATCAACAATGAGCCGACCGTTCGGTTCGAGCGCCTCGAGCAGCGCCTCCCGCCATTGCCGCAGCTCCGCTTCGGTCTTGCTCAAAAGCGGGCGGATCAGGCTCTGCAAGGCCTGCGCAAGGGTGGCGTAGGGGATGTCGCGCTTGTATTGGTCAAACTTGCCCGATGCAAAAAACCGCGGGGCAGAACAAGTGGCTTATGAAGCTCGTTGACGACCGCGGACTTGCCGATGCCGGAGTATCCGGAAACCAGCACCAACTCCGGCCTGCCGCCGGCGACGATACGGTCGAAGGAGGCAAGCAGGGTATCGATCTCGGCTGTCCGACCATACAATTTCTCGGGGATCAGCAGCCGGTCCGGAGTGTCGTGTTCCCCGGGCGGGAATTCGTCGATATCGCCTCGGGTTTCCCATTCAGCAAGGCAACGCAGTAGATCGCTCTCGGCGCCTGCAGCCGTCTGGTAACGCTCCTCAGCAGTCTTGGCGAGCAGCTTCATAATGATCGCAGAGACGGAGGCTGGGAGGTTTTTTAACCGCTCGCTGGGCGGCGCCGGTGGTCTTGCAATATGGCAGTGCACCCATTCCATCGGATCGGCCGCCGTGAAGGGCAGAACGCCCGTGAGCATCTGGTACAGCGTGACGCCGAGGGCGTAGAGATCGCTGCGGGCGTCGACCGAACGGTTCATCCGCCCGGTTTGTTCGGGTGCCATGTAGGCAAGCGTACCGGCGATGGTCTCGGGCGGCTCGGGCGCCTGCCGCTCGCGGGACAGGCGCGATGCGATGCCAAACCCGGTGAGCCGCACGTGTCCATCCGCGCAGTCCACCACAATATTAGCTGGCTTGATGTCTTTGTGGATGAGCCCGCGCTGATGAAGCTTGCCCAGAGCCGAGCTAACAGCGATAGCAAGGCGCAAGAAGCGTCCTACCTCCATGGGCCCAACGAGCAAACGATCGAGCGGCTCCCCGCCCGGATCATCGAGCACCAGCGCGGTCCGACCGGCGTCGCGCATGAGGGCCAGCGGCCGCGCCGCCCATGCCCCGTCGAGCTCATCTTTCAGTTCGTATTCGTGCGTGAGGCGATCGAGTCTTGTCCGAGACGGGTGGTCGGCGGCAGGGGCAACAAGCAGTACGGCGAGGCGGTTGCCATTGTCGTCCAGTCGCCAGCCACGGCTGAACACGCGCTCGCCGTCCTCCCACAACACCTGAGAGCTACCATCCGAGTACGCGACGTTCAGCGGCTGCTGCACCATCTGTCAGACTCCGGCGTCGAGCTTCGGCTTGAAGTCGGCTGATCAAGCTCTTCGCGTGCCGCACGCGCGGCCCCTCTCCAGCCTGGAGAAATCGTACTCCATCGCCCGAGAAATGCCAGCCGCCCTCCATCTTGCCGGGTACGGCGGACGCGGATCCTCCTTCGTTTAGCAGCAATTTGGAGCGATTTACCCGCCCTGAGGGTGCCGAGACTCGAGCTGGAACTCAGCCATCCCGAGCGCCAGCTGACGCAGCTCACCGATCTTGGAACGGAAATCCTTCCGATGCTGGCGCGCATGCTGGCCTCGGCAGAGACGGTACGTCGTCGAGCCCAGGCGCGTTCCGCGCTCCTCAGTGTAACTGAGATAGTGTTCCGGCTTCATCGCGCATCGGCGCCGCCGCGACTCACTCCGCCGCGGCCGCGGTCGTCTGGGTTGGCTTGCCCTCGTTCTTGCCTTCCGCGAGGTTGCGCACCACCATGTAGAAGATCGGCGTGAAGATCAGGCCGAACAGCGTGACGCCGAGCATGCCGAAGAACACGGCGACCCCGACCGCCTGGCGCATCTCCGATCCCGAGCCGGTCGAGACCACCAGCGGCAGCACGCCGAGGATGAAGGCGAACGACGTCATCAGGATCGGCCGCAGCCGCAACCGGCAGGCCTCGATCACCGCCTCCAGCCGCGGCTTGCCCTCGGCCTCGATATCGCGCGCGAATTCGACGATCAGGATCGCGTTCTTGGCCGCGAGTCCGACCAGCACCACGAAGCCGATCTGGGTCAGGATGTTGACGTCCTGCCCCATGATGCGCACGCCGATGGTCGCGGCCAGCAGGCACATCGGCACGATCAGGATCACCGCAAACGGCAGGCTCCAGCTGCCATATTGCGCCGCCAGCACCAGATAGACGAACAGCACGCAGATCGGGAACACATAGAGGCCGGCATTGCCACCCGTCACCTGTTGATAGGACAGATCGGTCCATTCGAAGGAAAAGCCGCTCGGCAATGTTTCGTCAGCCAGTTGCTTGATGGTGTTGAGCGCCGTCGTCGAGCTCACGCCCGGTGCCGGCTCACCCTGCAGCTCGGACGCCGAGTAGAGATTGTACCGCGCGACACGGTCGGGGCCCGAGATGTTCTTGAAGTCCACGACGCTGCCGAGCATCACCATGTCGCCGGCGGCGTTGCGTGTCCGCAGCCGCGCGAGATCAGAGGTTTCCATGCGGAACGGCAGGTCAGCCTGCGCGGTGACGTGATAGGTGCGGCCGAACAAATTGAAGTCGTTGACATAGGTCGAGCCGAAATAGGTCTGGATGGTGTCGTTGATGTTGGCGATCGGCACCCCGAGCTTCTGCGCCTTGACGCGGTCGATGTCGACGAACACTTGCGGCGTATTCGCCGTGAATGGCGAGAAGACCGAGGTCAGGTTTGGCGACTTCCGCGCGGCGGCGACGAGCTCGTCGGTCGCGGCCGCCAGCAGCTCAGGGCCGCGCCCCTGCCGATCCTGGACGCGGATGGTGAAGCCGCCGCTCGTGCCGATACCCGGCACCGCGGGCGGCGGAATGACGATGATGAAAGCGCCCTGGATCACCGACAGTCGCTTGCGCAATTCGGCCGTGATGGCATTCGCCGACAACCCCTTTTTCTGGCGGGCCTCCGGCTCATCGAACACCGGGAACAGCGCCGCCGCATTGCCGGACTGCGTGCGCGTCGCGCCGGAGAAGCCGGCAAAAGCCGCCACGCGAACGATGCCCGGCGTATCCAGCGCGATTCGCTCGATCTCGCGCACCACCGCAGTGGTCCGCGCCAGCGACGCGGCGCCTGGCAATTGCGCCGAGATGATGAGGTAACCGCGATCCTGCGCGGGAATAAAGCCCTGCGGGGTGGTGGCGATTAGCCAGCCGGCGCTGCCGATCAGCGCGAGATAGATCACAAGCATCACCACCGTATGCCGGATCACAACGTCGGCGCGGCCGCGTAGCAGAGCGCCAGGCGATCGAAGATGTGGTTGAACAGCGCAGTAAAGCTGTCCCAGCCGCGCGCGATGATGTTCCAGCGCGCCGGCGGACGTTTCTCCTCGTGCGGAGTAAGGATCTGCGAGGCCAGTGCCGGCGACAGCGTCAGCGAGCAGAAGCAGGAGATCGCGGTCGCGACCGCGATGGTGACGGCGAATTGCTGGAAGAACTGTCCGGAAATGCCGCCGAGGAAGGCTGTCGGCACGAACACCGCGCACAGCACGAGTGCGATCGAGACCAGCGCGCCGCCGACCTCCTCCATGGTCTTGAGCGCCGCCTCGCGCCGGCTCATACCGTTCTGGAGATGTCGCTCGACATTCTCGACCACCACGATGGCGTCGTCGACCACGATGCCGACCGCGAGAACCAGACCGAACAGCGTCAAATTATTGATCGAGAATCCGAGCGCCGCCATCACCGCGAAGGTGCCGACCAGCGACACCGGGATCGCGATGATCGGGATGATCGCAGGCCGCCACCCCTGCAAAAACACCAGCACCACGATGACGACGAGCGCCATCGCCTCGTAGATCGTCTTGATCAGCTCATGGATCGATTGGGCGATGAATTCGGTGGGGTTGTAGCCGATATTGTAGTCGAGCCCCTTCGGGAAGCTCGTCTTGAGCTGCGCCATCGTGTCGGAGATATGCTTCGCGGTGGCGAGCGCGTTCGATCCGGGCCGTTGCGTCACCACCATTGCGACGGCCGACTTGCGCAGGATGAAGCTGTTGGTGGTGTAGGACAGCGCGCCGAGCTCGACGCGAGCGACGTCGCGCAGTCGCACGGTACGGCCGTCGGAGCCGGCCTTCACCACGATGTCCTCGAACTGCCTGGGATCCTTGAGGCGGCCGGTGAAGACGAGGTTCGGCTGGAATGCGCGATCGGCGATCGGCGGCTCGGCGATCTGTCCGCCGGTGATCTGCAGGTTCTGGGCGCGGATCGCGGCCACCACCTCGCTCGATGTCAGACCGACATCGGCGATCCGGTCGGGATCGAGCCACAACCGCATCGAGTAGTCGCGCGCGCCGAACATCTGGATGTCGCCGACGCCGTCGAGCCGCAAAAGCTGATCGCGGACCTGCAGCAGCGTGTAGTTGGAGATGTAGAGCTGATCGAACGTGTCGTCGGGCGACAGCATGAACACGACCATCAGGATGTCCGGACTGTTCTTGCGCGTGGTCACGCCGTTGCGCTGCACCTCTTCCGGCAGCCGCGGCTGCGCGATCGCGACACGGTTCTGCACCAGCACCTGGGCGGTGTCGAGGTTGGTGCCGAGCTTGAAGGTGACGGTGATGGTGAGCTGGCCGTCTGAGGTCGCCTGGCTGTAGAGATACAGCATGTCCTCGACGCCGTTGATCTCCTGCTCGATCGGGGCGGCGACGGTGTCGGAGACGGTCTGCGCCGAGGCGCCCGGATATTGCGTGGTGACGGTAACGGTCGGCGGCACCACTTGCGGATATTCCGAGACCGGCAACGTCCGGTAGGCGACCGCGCCGACGATCAAGAGCACGATCGACAGCACCATCGCCAGGATGGGCTGGTTGATGGAGAGCCTGCCGAGATTCATGGCTTGGCACCTGCCGCGGGCTGGCCGCCTGCTGGCGGCCTATCCCCTGCCGGGGGTTTGACCATTTGCGGCGTCACCTTGGCGCCGACGCGGGCGCGCTGCAGCCCGTCGACGATCACGTGATCCTCGGCCTTGAGACCCTCGCGGATCACGCGCAGGCCCTCATCAAGCGGTCCGAGCACCACCGGCCTTGCCGCCACCGTATTGTCGTCCTTGACCGCGAACACGATCTTGCGCGACTGGTCGGTGGCTACAGCGGTGTCCGGGATCAGCAGCGCCTCGTAGGGTGACGAGCCGATGATCCTGACGCGACCAAATTGCCCCGGCAGGATCGAGAGATCCTTGTTCGGAACCACCGCGCGGCTACGCAGCGTCGCGGTCGAGATGTCCAGTCGATTGTCGAGAAAGTCCATCTTCCCCTCATGCGAGGGCTTTGTCTCGCCGGTCAGCGTCACCTGCACGGGATTTGACGTATCGCGCGAACTCGGCCGCTTGCCTTCGAACCACAGCTTGCTGTTGCGCTGATAGGTCGCCTCGTCGACGTCGAAATAGATGTAGATCGGATCGAGCGACACGATCGAGGTGAGCAACGTCGCGCCGCTATCGGCGCCCTGCACGAGGTTGCCCGGGGTCACCAGATGGCGACTGACGCGGCCGGTGATCGGCGCCAGCACGTGGGTGAATTCGACATTGAGCTGCGCGGCCTTCAGTGCACCCTCGGCCTGCGTCTCGGCCGCATAAGCCGCCTGCAAGGCCTGACGGCGCTGATCGACGACCTGTACGGAAACTGCGCTAGTCTGGACCAGGTTCAGCCCACGGTCGAGTTCACGCTTGGCTAGCTCTGCCTTGGCCCGCGCGTCGTCGAGTTGGCCCTGGGCCTGCGACGCGACCGCCTCGAACGGGCGCGGATCGATGATGTAGAGCAGATCGCCCGCATGGACGATCGCACCGTCCTTGAACTCGACGCTGTTGACGAAGCCGCCGACGCGGGCGCGGACCTGGACCTCCTCGATCGCCTCGAAGCGGCCGGTGAACTCGTCCCAGTCGGTGACCGTACGCTTGACCGGTTGCGCGACTGTCACCGGAGGCGGTGGAGGCGCGGCCGCCTGCGATTGCGCCTTCTCGTCGCAGCCAGCGAGCGCCAGCGCGAACAGCAGACCGATCGGCGCGCCGCCGCATCGAAGGCGACGAAACGAACCGCGCGCCGGAGCCGGAGGCTCGGTTCTGCCAGTCGTACTCACTTCCGTCTCTCCAAGGACCTAGAATGTTGCAATTGAATTGGACAGGTCGCACGGCTACCGTCGGCCGGTCTCAATAAAGGCGGCAGCATTCGCACCGCCGTTCCGATGCCGATCTCGAACTTGATTTCGATGGCGCTGTCGCTCTCTCGGACAAATCCCTGAACCTAACCGAGACTCGAACCTTGGCCCAACCGGCTTCGTCGTCAAACTGGAGTCGAACGCACTTGCCAAAACACTTCTCGTAATGTCAGCGTGCCCAAGGGCGCGACGATTTCAATTACGTCGTTGCTTTGCATATCGACCCACTGCCTTTTAATCTTCCATCGTGTTCCGCGTGTCGATCGCGGAACCGCAAGTTTCGGCTCGACGATGCTTTGGAGAATGACCTTGCAAAGCCGGCGACGGAAATCACCTCTCGCCATGGAGTCGATAAACAGTCGTTATTGTCGCTCGCCGCGCGAGCGTGACGCCGTAGCGAGGAATGCCACAATCCGCAGAGCACTCGAAACCGCGACGTTTTCATTCTGCAGAGACTTCTAAGTCGCGTTCAGTCGCGGCGTCGTCGCCTCGGGCCTCAATAGTGTGGGGGCCGAGTTGGAAAGCGGTGCGCTCGTTCGCATTCTGTCCGACTGGGACTTCGGCTCGCTGGAAGTCAATGCATTGTTCGTGAACGGAAACACCATCAAGCCCGCTACACGCGTTCACGGATTTGCTCACCGGGACTTCGACACTGACTTCACGGAGCATTCCTGGCGGTTATGGACATGATAGCTTTACCCGAATGGTCGCCGGATTTACTTGCTGAACGCACTGGCTGGAGCGGACGCAGCACTGAGAGCTCGCACGAACGCTAAGAATTATTTTGCGCTGCCACTGGCGTACACACTCGTCGAAGCCGGTGGATCAATCATTCGAACGATCGGGACCTTATCATGACCAAGATCCGCGAAGTCGTCGTCGCAAGCGACCCCACCAATCATGGCGCGCTGGTTGGCCATGTCGGCGAATCTCGGTTTCCTGTCGGCGGCCCAGATGGCGGCGGCCACATTTCTTCCGGTCCCAATCCTTACGACCTTCTCAGCGCGTCTCTCGCCGCATGCACCGCTATGAGCGTTCGTTTTCAGGCTCGGCGCCAGAAACTACCGCTGGAGCGGGTGGAGGTGGGCGTCAGCTTCCACCACGGCGCCCAGGGCGAAAGAGATTCGTTCGAGCGCACCCTCGTGCTGGGGGGAGAACTCGACGCGCAGCAGCGCGCATTCTTGCTGGAAGCCGCAAACCTCTGTCCCGTAGGCCAAATTCTCGGCATTAGTGCGGATATTACCACACGCCTGGACGTTACAACTCCCGGCCACAACGAAAGCCCTCAGGCCAGCTACGAGGATGATCTGGCACAACTCCCGATCCCGAATATCACTCCGGATTGAGCGTCTCTCGTGCAGTCGATCACTGCACCCGGGGTACCGCGGCCAATCATACCCGCAGGGTCTCCAGTTCGGTGAACCCGCGACGCCTCGCGGGGCATTCGCTCCGCGGCTCACCGCTGGCGGGCTTTGATCTTTCGCGTCGATGGCATCGATTCCATAGCCACGGGTCATTGGACCATCGACTTTCACGATCGTACTTTTGCTCGTCTGCAAGAGAACTCGAAAGATGACGACACACCACACACAGGGAGGTGGATGATGAAGGCAATCGTCGTAACGGACCAGGCTGCGGGAACTGCCGGGATGAGGCTCGTGGAGCGGCCCGAGCCGCAAGCGGCGATCAACGACGTCGTCGTTCAAGTTCATGCGTCGGGATTCGTCCCTACTGAGCTGACGTGGCCCTCGACATGGACCGACCGCCTCGACCGTGACCGGACACCGTCGATCCCCGGCCACGAGCTGGCCGGGGTAGTCACCGCTCTCGGCTATGGCACAACGGGGCTGTCGGTGGGACAGCGAGTGTTCGGCCTCGCCGACTGGTATCGCGACGGCACCCTGGCGGAGTATGTAGCAATGGAGGCGCGCAACCTCGCGCCGCTCCCGGGTGACGTCGACTTCGCGGTGGGCGCGAGTCTGCCAATCTCGGGCCTCACCGCGTGGCAGGGACTGTTCCAGCACGGCCGCCTTCAGGCGGGGCAGAGCGTCCTCGTGCACGGCGCGGCCGGCGCAGTCGGGTCCATGGTGACGCAACTCGCACAATTGGGCGGCGCCTACGTCATCGGCACCGGACGTGCCGCTGATCGTCAGAAGGCGCTTGAGTTCGGCGCGCGCGAATTCGTCGACCTCGAGAACGACGTCCTCGAGGACATCGGCGAAGTCGATCTGGTGTTCGATGTCATCGGCGGCGACATCGGGAAGCGTTCCGCCCGCCTGATTCGAGCTGGAGGAACACTGGTGTCCATCGTCGGGCCGAGCGAGGCGCGGCCCGCCGACGGCTTGGCGGTCGACTTCGTCGTCGAGTCCGATCGTGCCCAACTGAGTAAGATCGTCGAGCGGGTGCGGGACGGACGACTGCGGACGAACATCGGCAACGTCTCGACCCTCGACGATGCCGTCGCTGCCTTCAATCCGACCAAGCGGATCAGCGGGAAGACGATCATCCGCGTTCGCCCGTGAACGACGCGCGCCTTCGATGCACGCGGCCGGCTGCGTCATATCCTTCGGCGCAGCTGCGATGATCTATGAGGCCCACTCGCTAGGCCTGGGTTCGACGCCGATGATCGGTTTCGATGCCGAAGTAGTGCACCGCGAGTTCGGACTGGCTGAGGACGAAGTACCGGTCATGCTGTTGTCAATAGGGGAGCGTCCGGGAAACTGGCCGCAGAGGCCGTGCCGTCCGGTCGCCGATGTGCTGGATCTCGTATAATTCTGTTTGTAAAACCAATAAGTTGGGGAGACTACGATGCCAAGATGTGCCGCTCTAAGGTCGGAGCAGGTGCCGGCCGATTCGAAACCGACCCTCGATATGTTCACCAAGAACATCGGGTTCACCCCAAATATGATGGCGACCTTCGCGGCAAGCCCGATCGCCTTCAACTCATGGGCCACCCTGCTCGGCTCCATGAGCAAGACGCTCGACGTGAAGACGCGTGACAGCATCGGCCTCGCTGTCTCCGAAGTGAATGGCTGCGACTACTGCCTGACGGTTCACAGCTTTACGGCCGATCATATGGCCAAGCTGCCGGCCAATGAAATCATTCTCGCTCGGAAGGGCCATGCCAGCGACCCGAAGCGGGACGCCGCCATCCGGTTTGCGCGCAAAGTGATCGATACCCGCGGCAAGGTCAGTGACGCCGATCTGAAAGCCGTCCGCGATGCCGGCTACACGGATGCGAACGTCATGGAGATCGTCGCGCTGGTTGCCATGTACTCCCTGACGAACTTTTTCAATAACGTGTTCGATCCCGAGAAGGACTTTCCCGTCGTCGCGCCTGCTGGCTCGATCTGAACTCTATGCGGTCGCATCGACCATCTCCTAGGGTGCTCGGAGCATTGCAAGGCAACCACTACTTCCCTCCCGAGTCCGTCAATACGGCAGTCGTCATCACCCGGATTTCCGTCCAAATAAGATGTATTCAGCCGGCACATAAATGGACCGCAATTCGACGATCGGCTGTTCAGTAGCGAATGAGTCCGAACAGGCCGAATAGGCCCTCCGCGTGCTGCCAAGCCTCGGCTACCCTTCATCCGCCAGGGTGGACGAGCCGCTCGAGGCTCTCCGCAGTATATTTTCGGGAGCTCTCAGTGTGCATGGTTTCCGACGTTCTCAAATGGAACGTCCGCCCACAGAGTGTAACGCGCTGATCCTGTAGATTCTTGCCTGGCGCAGCCAGTAGGTTATTTGACGGGCGTGGTCAGCACTTTGTCATTGGTGTCGAGGACGAAGACAGCGAGCAGCTTTGCCGGCTCTGACTTGCTCGCGTTGCGGCTGATCGAATGGGTCGCGCCCGGCGGTTCGGACCAGCTGTCGCCTGCCCGATAAATGCGCGTCTCGCCGTCATTCATCTTCGACTCGATCGCGCCCGAAATCACATGGTCGTAGATGAAAGCCGACTTCGCGTGGGTGTGGGACGCGGAGGCTGCGTCGGAGGCGTAATCGACTTCCACGGCGATCAGCGATTTGCCGGGGATATTAGGAATTGCCTCCTCGAAGTTTTTCGTGACGGTTTGTCCTTCGCTATCATGGGCGTAGATCGGGCCGGCCATCGAGATGGCGAGGGCCGCGCCGCTGGTGGCGATGATGGTTCGGATCTTCATGGGCTTTCTCCTTCCATCTATAGGTCTTCGTTCTTCATTGTTTCCTCCCGGCCTCGCGGGCCGGCTGATTACGGACACCGCACGGGTCAGTCTCGCGGGATGAAGTCGACGTGGGGCCCCGGCTCGATGATGAACACCGCGAGCGTGGCGAAAACGCAGGCGACCGCGGCGACCGCCATCGCCGCGTGGAATCCCGAGAACAGCTGAGGACCGCCCTGCTGCAGGACTCCGCCCAGCAGGGCGATGGCGAAGAGTGACCCGGCGCGAGACCGCGCTGTTGACGCCAGACGCGGTTCCGGCGCGACCGGGCTCGACGGAGGTGAGGACGAGGGTCGTCAATGGCGCGATCGCCAGGCTCATGCCCAGCGCCAGCAACAGGATGCTGGGGAAGATGTCTGCCCAATAGGTCGCGTTGGGGCCGATACGGAGCGCCATGGTGCATCCCGAGGCGACGACTGCGCCGCCGGCGAACAATGGCAAGCGCCGGCCGAACCGCCGGCAGAGCATACCGGCGAGCCGCGAGACGACCGTAATCAGCACTTGCAGGGGAATGAAGGCCAGGCCCGCCACCAGCGTCGGCCGGTGCGCGCCCCGGATCATCACGAACGGGATCAAGGTTAGCACGACCGTGAATGGCCCGTAGAGGAGCGCGGTGAAAAGGTTTGCGCCAACGACCGACCGCGAGGCGAAGAGGGACGGCAGCATCGCGTTGTCGCCTAATCGCCGTTGGCTCACGATGAGGCCGGCTAAGCCGCCCAGACCGACGATCAAGGTGACGAGCACCCAAAGGTTCGGACCGGAACCGTTGGTCAGGTTGGTCAGCCCCGCGCCCAGCCCGCTGAGCCCGACTGTCGAAAGGACCGCGCCACCGACGTCGACCCGGGCGTGGCTGGTCGGGGAGTCATTGGGTATTCACACGGCGCCGACGGCCAGCGCGCCGGCGACCACGGGCAGGAGCATCAGAAAGGTCGTCCGCCAGGACCCGTGATCGAGGATCGCACCGGCGATCGCGGGCGCGACGCCGCTGGCGACAGCCGCGGCGGCGGACCAGATGCCGACCGCACGGGCTTTCTTGTCGGCGGGAAAAGCCTGCCCAAGCACGGAAAGGCCGTTGGGCAGGATCACGGCTTCGCCCAAGCCTTGCAGGAAGCGGCCGACGATGAGCGGCGCGAAACTCGGCGCGAAACCAATCGCGGCCGCGCCCAGACCGTAGAGAGCGATCCCCCCGAGGAAGATCCGCTTCTGTCCGAACCGGTCACCCAAGGCGCCGGCGACCAAGGTCAGGGCCGCGAGCGGCAGGAGCTCGGCGTTCATCACCCACTGCAGGTCGAGCGGCGACAGGCGCATGTCTCGTCCAATCGCCGCGAGCGCGACCGTGACGACGGCGCTGCTGACGAACACGAGGCAGCCGCCCAGGCTCGACGCGGCGAGCACCTTGGTGCTGCCCTGCGCGCCGACGGCCTTAGGCTCGGAGAGCGCCAGGCCGCGGTCGGTCAGGATCAGGGACGCGCTGCTCACGACGCAATCCCTCAGGTGAGGAGGATCGCGCCCGATTCGAACAGCGCGAGCGGCGTGCCGCTCGGCCCGTCGGGGTCGTAGATTGCGGGAATGTTGCCGTTGGGGTTGAGCGCGAGAAAGGCCGGGTCGTGGCTTTCGTCCGCCAAGATGTCGATCCGGTGCGGCTTTGTGTCGACGTTAATGACCCAGGAGACCAGCCAGATTGCAAAGGCAACGACGATCGAGACGATCCAAAAGGCGACGTTGACCCACGAAGAGGACAGAATCCCTCGCCTCCCCAAGTTCATTACGGACGAACCCGGATGATCGTCTTCCCGCTGATCCGCTTGGTCGGATTGAAAGCAGCGACGGCATCGTCGAGGGTCGCGATGTTGCCGATGTTCGTCCACAGTCGTCCGTCCCGCACCCGCTGGACGATCTCACCCAGTTGGGCGCGATCGGGCGCGAGAACAAAGTCGATCGCCAAGCCGCCGGCGGGCCGCGCCTCGGTCGGCCCGGCGATGGTCACCAGCCTTCCTCCAGCTCGGATCAGCCCTGCGGACCGTTTCGCGATGTCGGCGCCGAAGACATCGAAAACCAGATCTACCGGGGCGACGTCTTCTAGGGCGTCGTTCTCGAGGGCGACGAACTCCTGCGCGCCGAAGTCGAGCGCCGTCTGACGGTGGACGGCGCGTCCGGTGCCGATGACGTAGGCGCCAGCCTCACGTGCGAGCTGGGTCACTATCGAACCGACTGCGCCGGCCGCGCCGTGCACGAGGACGCTCTGCCCCGCTTGAAGGCGACCGTGCTCGAACAGTCCCTGCCACGCGGTCAGGCCCGGCATCGCCACGCTCGCGCCCACCGTGAAGTCGACATCACCCGGTAGCGGCGCGAGGTTGCGCGCCTCGACGGCGACATACTCGGCCAAGGTGCCCCCGCGATACGAGTCCGTGAGGCCGAACACCCGCTGTCCCACCGACAGCCCCCTCGTGCCGTAGCCAAGGGCGGTGACCACTCCGGCCAGCTCCTGCCCGGGAATCACCGGCGCCCGGTCACGGCCGAGGCGATCGGTCCAGGTCGAGGGCCACGTCAGCTCGTCCCAGGTGAATCCCGACGCATGAACCTGAACGACGACGTCGTTGATCGCCGCCTGCGGCTCGGGCCGCTCCACGAGCCTCATCCCGGCCGTTCCCGCAGCCTGATCCGTTACGACGATCGCCTTCATGAATTGCCTCCTCGGATACTTGTCTCTTTGCTGGATATGTTCCAGCGATAAGAGCCCGTTCGACATCTCATGTGGTAGCTTCCACGACAGTGGTATCCATTGATCGCAGCGCGAGACGAAATTTTCCAATAGCCGGCACGTATAGTTTCCATAGCAGCGCGGAATACTGCTGCGACGGTCCTCTCTGCCATTCGTAATCAAGGCAAGTGTGCAGGCCCCGCCGGCATCACGCCGCGCAGTGAGGCAATAGCGATTCGTCTATCGATTCTATGGCGAGAGGTGATTTTCCTCGCCGGGGATTCGACCACCACGATGTGAAACCGCTGTCAGAAGCACCTACAACCCAAAACGAGACTGCAAATGACCTCTCCTACAAACTCGAGACGGCGAGCTCGTCACCACGAGGCGCAGCGGTTTGTAGACACTTGCGGCCGCGGTGTTATCGATGCAGAGCCCTGCCCGCGAGAACTCGGCGGGAAGCGAGCCGAACCGGCGCATGGTGCTTGCTACTTGCGCGCTCGCATCCTCGATGGCGTTCATCGACCGGACAGCGCTGCCCGTTGCGGGCAGCGAAATATCGGCGATGCTGTAGTCGGCGCCCATCACCCAGTCGCGGCACGCGACCTTTCGTCGAGGACACCGAGCAGCCGCGCTGATTGTCTTGCGTAGGGGTCGCGCGGGCGATTGTCGGCGTCGAGTTGATGGACAAGGGCCTCGAGACGGTCATGGCGCGGCGAGTTAGTGCTGTCGGCCTGCACGGTCCATAGCTCGACGATCCTGATACACTCGGGCATTGGGCGCAGCCAAGCAGCTACGCCACCACGGTATCGCGGTGATCGTCGACGCCAGTCTGAAGAGCGGCTCCATCGCTGAGAGCCGCCGTGGCGCACATACGTCAGGCGGGATGTCGCACCGCCGTGCCTTGATTATTGTCGATAATGTACCGCCAGAACCCATCCGCGCCGCGCCGCATGATGTCGCTCGCTGTGCCGTGCATGTGCACGATCTTGCCGTCAGGACCTGTTCCGTCAATTGACCAGTCCAGCACAATCTGGGCGGTGTCGCCGCCGACGAACACATGGCGCACATTTGCCTTCAGCGGAAGGCCGAGCTTGATATCGTGCTCGAGTATGGCCGTGAACTCGGCGCGATCAGTGATGGTTCGCCCGTCGTTCGCGACGAATACCGCCTCCGGGGCGTACAAGGCCATCATTGCCTCGATCTTTCCGGAGTTAAATCGCTTGAGCAGAGACGGGATAACGCCTTCGGGTTCAGTTGGGAGTGGAAATCTCTCGGACATCAGGGGGTCTCCTGTTTTCTGCTGGGCGCCATTCGGTAACATTTACGAATGTCGCAGTTATTGATCGCAGTGCCGGACGAATTTTTCCAATAGCCGGTGCGTATAGTTTTCATAGCGGCCGGGAATTGTGCCCCGACGGTCCTCTCCGCCATTCGTAAATCAAGGCAAGTTGTGCAGGCCGCGACGCGTCACGCCGCGCGGCGAGCGGCAATAACGATCGTCTATCGACTCTATGGCGAGACGTGATTTCCCTCGCCGGGGGTTCGACCGCCATGGTGTAAGACGTTTTTCTGTCAGAAGCGGTGAAGGATCATTCGGCGCTTTGAGCGCTAGACATTTCAAACAAGGAGCGCAATTGTGATGCTGCAGAATAACGATGTCTTTCCCTCTCTTACCTTTGCTCGCGTCGGTGGCGGCGAAATCCATTTGCCTGCCGATCTCGCCGGTTGGTTCGGTGTGGTCCTATTCCACCGGGGTTCCTGGTGTCCGTACTGCAATGCCCAGCTTGCCGCTTTTGCGAGAGCGGCGGACAAATTCGCTGGGGAAGGCGTCAAGGTCGTCTCTGTATCGGTAGACGATCGGGAAAAGTCGGAGATGCTCGTCGAAAAGCACAAGCTCAATTTCCCGATCGCTTACGGCGCCAACGCGCGAGCGGTTTCCGCAGTCACCGGCGCCTTCGTCAATGACGATCCCGTCTGTCTCCAGGCAACCGGCTTCGTCCTCAATCCCGAAGGCCGGGAGGTGACGGCCGTGTATTCGACCCGCGCGATCGGCCGTCTGATGCCCGACGATGTGCTCGGATTTGTCCGCCACCTCAAATCTTTGGCAAAGAACTGAAGACCAGCGGCAGACTAGCGGGGAGGTCGATGAATGGCACAGCCACTTGTGGAGCCGTGCAGCCGCGGCGTTATCGATGCAGCACCCTGCCCGCGAGAGCTCGGGCGGGAAGCGTCGCCTCAGTGCCGGCGCATGGTCCTCACGGCCTGTGTGCTCGCGTCCTCGATGGCGTTCATCGATGGGACAGCGCTGCCCGTTGCGTTACCGAGACTGCGCGCTGATTTCGGAGCGGACCTCGCCTCCGTTCAATGGGTTCTCAACGGGTATATGCTGGCGCTCGCCTCGCTGACATTGATCGGCGGCGCGCTCGCCGATGTTTATGGCAAGGCGCGCATGCTCGGGCTCGGTTGCGTCCTGTTCGGTCTGGCGTCCGCAGCTTGCGCGCTGGCGCCTTCGCCCGCCTGGCTGATCGCTGCCCGCGTCGCGCAGGGAGCG
>NZ_PSRR01000046.1 GCF_004296405.1 Bradyrhizobium sp. Leo170 | reverse complement strand
AACCTTCCTGTGGTTATGGGAATCGTAGGATGGGTAGAGCGGAGCGAAACCCATCATTCACGCCGCTTGCACCATCGCGATGGGTTTCGCTTCGCTCTACCCATCCTACGGGACTGCACCGTCAGGCGCGCATCGCCTGCAGGCCCTTGAAGGTCAGGCGCTTGGGGTCCTTGATGCCGGCGAGGTAGAGGCGGCGGATGAAGGCAACGGCGGCGTCGCGGTCGCAATCGGTCAGCGCCACGAGGGCATCGACGGCAATTCGCTGGGCGTCCATGGGCTTCCTCTTGCTATCAGCAGCCACAGGCCGTGCAGCGTAGGGCATCTCGGTTAATCCGGCGTTAACCGTCGCGGCAGAATGGCTGATTCGGCAGGAAGCCCGAATCCGCAAAACTACCCATGGGACGTTAAGGCGCAGGTTTCGCGAGAACAGCGAGGATTGTCACGAATACTGCATCACGCCGTCATCCACCTTCCCATAGCGCAGGGAGACGATGTCGAGCGCATAGTTCTGGTAGAGCCGCCACGGCCGCTTCGAGCCCTGCTTGGGCAGTTTGGCGATCGAGCGCTGGACATAGCCGGATGAGAAATCCAGCGCCGGCAGCGCCTCGATCGAGGGATCGAGATTGTGCGCCACGCATTGCCTGAAGCCGTGCCGGTCCATGTAGTTGATCAGACGGCAGGCATATTCGCAGGTGAGGTCGCATTTCAGCGTCCAGGACGCGTTAGTGTAGCCGAGCGTCGCAGCGAGGTTCGGCACATCCGAATACATCATGCCCTTGTAGCTCAGCGTATTCGCGAAATCGACCTTGCGGCCGTCGACGCTGACCTCGACGCCGCCGAGCACCTGCAGGATCAGGCCGGTGGCGGTGATGATGATATGGGCCGGAAGCTCGCTGCCGTCCTCTAGGCGAATCCCGTTCCTGGTGAAGGTGTCGATCCGGCTGGTGACGACGGAGGCGCGCTTCTCGCGGATCGACTTGAACAGGTCGCCGTCAGGCACGAGGCAGAGCCGCTGCTCCCAGGGATTGTAGCGCGGCGTGAAATGCGTGCCGATGTCGTAATCCGGACCGAGCGCCATCTTGATGCCGCCGAGGATGAGCTCTTTGGCGCGCTCCGGCTTGCGGCGGCAGAGCTGGAAGAAATACATGCCGAGCAGCACGTTGCGCCAGCGGATCAGATGATAGGCGAGCTTGGCCGAGAGATTGCGCCTGAGCTTGTTGGCGAGCGCATCCTCCGCCGGACGCGCCACCACATAAGTCGGCGAGCGCTGCAGCATGGTGACATGCGCGGCCGTCTTGGCGAGCTCCGGCACCAGCGTCACCGCGGTTGCCCCCGAGCCAATCACGACGACGCGCTTGCCGGCATAGTCGAGATGCTCGGGCCATTTCTGCGGATGAACGATCTGGCCCTCGAAGTCGGCGGCACCAGCAAATTCCGGCGTGTAGCCTTCCTCGTATTTGTAATAGCCCGAGCACATGAAGAGGAAATTGCAGGTGAAGCGCACGATCTCGGCCGCGCCCTCGCCTGCCCTGCGCTCCGCCTCGACGGTCCAGCGCACCTGTTCGGACGACCACGAGACGCGCTTGACGCGATGGTTGAAGCGGATCTTGCGGTCGATCCCGTTCTGCGCCGCGGTCTCCCGCACATAGTTCAGGATCCGCGGCCCGTCGGCGATCGCCTTCGGTTCGGTCCAGGGGCGGAACGAGTAGCCGAGCGTGTACATGTCGCTGTCGGAGCGGATGCCGGGATAGCGGAACATATCCCAGGTGCCGCCGATGCAGTCGCGGCCCTCGAGGATGACGTAGCTTTTGGTCGGGCACTTCTGCTGCAGGTGATAGC
This sequence comes from Bradyrhizobium sp. Leo170, assembly GCF_004296405.1. GTDB lineage: Bacteria > Pseudomonadota > Alphaproteobacteria > Rhizobiales > Xanthobacteraceae > Bradyrhizobium. The sequence goes on along the minus strand of NZ_PSRR01000046.1, from coordinate 34,799 downwards.
CCGCGCCGATGCCGGACAGCCCGGCACCGACGATCAGAACATCGAAATGCTCCATTGCCTCGGTCATGACGTTCTCCCTGCCGAAGTATTGAGCAGGCGGGAACCAATTTGCAACTCGCTTCGGTTGACAGCGGCAAAGAAAAAGGCCCCGGACTGCGCCGGGGCCTTCCAATGTCTCGCTGAGGAGAACTGGGGGTCAGTAGCGGTAGTGATCCGACTTGTACGGCCCTTCCGTCTTGACGCCGATATAGTCGGCCTGGTCCTTGCGCAGTTCGGTCAGCTTGACGCCGATCTTGGCGAGGTGCAGGCGGGCGACCTTCTCGTCCAGCGATTTCGGCAGCACGTAGACCTTCTTCTCGTACTTGCCGTCCTTGTTGTTGGCGAACAGCTCGATCTGCGCCAGCGTCTGGTTGGTGAAGGAGGCCGACATCACGAAGGACGGATGGCCCATGGCGTTGCCGAGGTTCACCAGGCGGCCTTCTGACAGCAGGATGATGCGGTGCTTGTCGGCGAATTCGATCTCGTCGACCTGCGGCTTGATGTTGGTCCATTTCAGATTGCGCAGGGACGCGATCTGGATCTCGTTGTCGAAGTGGCCGATGTTGCAGACGATGGCGCGATCCTTCATCGCGCGCATGTGCTCGATGGTGATGATGTCCTTGTTGCCGGTGGCGGTGACGAAGATGTCGGCGCGCGGCGCGGCATCTTCCATGGTCACGACCTCATAGCCTTCCATCGCCGCCTGCAGCGCGCAGATCGGATCGACCTCGGAGACCATCACGCGGCAGCCGGCCTGGCGCAGCGACGCGGCCGAGCCCTTGCCGACGTCGCCGAAGCCCGCGACCATCGCGACCTTGCCCGACAGCATCACGTCGGTGCCGCGGCGGATGCCGTCGACCAAGGACTCCCGGCAGCCATAGAGGTTGTCGAACTTCGACTTGGTGACACTGTCGTTGACGTTGATGGCGGGGAACAGCAGCGTGCCCTTGTTCGCCATCTCATAGAGGCGGTGCACGCCCGTCGTCGTCTCCTCGGAGACGCCCTTGATGTTCTTGGCGATCTCGGCGAACCAGCCCTTCGGCTTCTCCTTCAGCAGCCGCTTGATCAGCGCGTAGAAGATCTCCTCTTCCTCAGAGGCGGGCTTGTCGAGGAACGCAGTGTCGCCCTGCTCGGCGCGGTAGCCGGCATGCACCAGCATGGTGGCGTCGCCGCCGTCGTCGAGGATCATGTTGGGCGTGCCGCCGCCGTGCCAGTCGAACAGCTTGGCGGTGTAGTCCCAGTACTCGGTGAGCGTCTCGCCCTTCACCGCGAACACCGGAATGCCAGCCGCAGCGATCGCCGCCGCGGCGTGGTCCTGGGTCGAATAGATGTTGCAGGAGACCCAGCGGATGTCGGCGCCGAGCGCGGCGAGCGTCTCGATCAGGACTGCGGTCTGGATCGTCATGTGCAGGGAGCCGGCGATACGCGCGCCCTTCAGGGGCTGCTTGGGCCCGAACTCCTCGCGTGTCGCCATCAGGCCGGGCATCTCGGTTTCTGCGAGCGAGATTTCCTTGCGGCCGAAGTCGGCGAGCGAGATGTCCTTGACGATGTAGTCGGTGAAGGCAGGCTTCTTGGCGGCGGCGGTCATGCGATTGATCCCTCAAAAAGCGTATTCCGAAAAGCGGTCTCAGCTTTCCGGAATACGCGACACGGTTACGGACAACAATTACGGAGAAAGTCAGACTGCGCGCTTGAGCGGCTCGACGAGATCGGTCTTCTCCCAGGAGAAGCCGCCCTCATTGTCGGGCGTGCGGCCGAAATGGCCGTAAGCCGAGGTCCGCGCGTAGATCGGACGGTTGAGGTCGAGATGGCTGCGGATGCCGCGCGGGGTCAGGTCCATCGCCTGCGCCACCGCCTTCTCGAGTCTGTCCTCCGGCACCTTACCTGTGCCATGAGTGTCGATGTAGATCGACAGCGGCCGCGCCACGCCGATCGCGTAAGCGAGCTGCAGCGTGCAGCGGTCGGCGAGACCGGCCGCGACGATGTTCTTGGCCACATAGCGCGCGGCATAGGCGGCCGAGCGGTCGACCTTGGTCGGGTCCTTGCCGGAGAAAGCGCCGCCGCCATGCGGGGCCGCGCCGCCATAGGTGTCGACGATGATCTTGCGGCCGGTGAGGCCGGAATCGCCGTCGGGCCCGCCGATGAAGAACTTGCCGGTCGGGTTGATGTGCCAGATGGTCTTGCCGTTGATCCAGTCCTTCGGCAACGCCTCGCGCACATAGGGCTCGACGATGTCGCGAACCTGAGTGGAGGAGAGGTCCTCGACCAGATGCTGGTGCGAGACCACGATCTCACGCACGCCGACCGGCTTGCCGTTCTCGTACTGCACGGTCACCTGGCTCTTGGAGTCCGGCCCCAGGACCTTCTCGCGGCCCGAGTGGCGCGCTTCGGAAATCAGCCGCAGGATCTTGTGGGCGTAGAAGATCGGCGCCGGCATCAGGTCAGGCGTCTCATTGGTGGCGTAACCGAACATGATGCCCTGGTCGCCCGCGCCCTCTTCCTTCTTCTCGCCCGGCTGCAGCGCGTCGACGCCCTGTGCGATATCGGCCGACTGCGGATGCAAGAGGATCTCGATGTCGCAGGTCTTCCAGTGGAAGCCTTCCTGCTCGTAGCCGATGTCCTTGATCGCCTCGCGGACAGTGCTTTCGATCTGGTCGTTGGTCACCGACTGCGGCCCGCGGGTTTCGCCGGCGATCACCACCTTGTTGGTGGTGGCGAGCGTTTCGCAGGCAGCGCGGATCTGCCACGGGTCGATCCCGGCTTTCGGGCCTTCCCGGTAGAACAGGTCAACGATCTCGTCGGAAATCCGGTCGCAGACCTTGTCGGGATGACCCTCCGAGACCGACTCGCTGGTGAACAGGTAAGACGCGCGCATCTAGCAAACCCCTTTTTTCGTCGAGCTCCGACGTTCGTTCCTGAATGTGTCCCTGGAATGTCAGTCTCTACGACGCGAGATGACGTAGGATTCGTCGTAAAACCACAGCCCATTGTGCTTGCGCAGCACTTCGCGGGTAGCCTCCAGAGTTCGGCCGCTTTCCGTCATCTCGGTCAACCGGTCATCCTCGATCTGGGCGACATACACTGCCGCGTTCCACGCTGCAAAAGCCGTCGAGGTTCCGATCGACCCGGTGACCTCGTTCGGCAAGGCTTCCATATCATAACGGAAGATCGAACGGTTATCGGCGTAAGCGTTAAAGTTAAGGTCGCGCCCGGCCGATCCGAGTTCGTACTTGACCGCGCGCAATATCTCATGGCGGCTGACGGCGAAAGGATTTTCTCCGGGCCACACTGCCTGAATAATTTCCAGGCCCGGATCGTGGCCATGGGAGTGGATACCGATCAAGCGCCCACCGGCGCGCAAGGCCCGCGCCAGCGGCGCGATGATGCGCTTGGCGCGGAAATTCACAGACGATTTTGCCCGGTATGGCTGGGATGCGATGACGAGGTCGAAATTGGCCTCGGTCTTGCCGGCCCGCGGGATGATCGAATCGAGCAGGAACCTTTGGTCCTCCCGATAGAGCGCCAAAACCACCGGGCGCTCATAGATGGGCATCCCGGATCGTGGGCTGACGCTAGCCCGCCAATTCTGCTCAAGAAATGGGCCGAGTTCCGCGATCTGGGCCTCGAATTCGCCCGACGACGCCCCCCGTAACGCCACTTCGTGCCAGAGCGTACCGGCGGCTGCCGCAGGCGATTTCGGGGTCAGCCAGGGCGCCTCGGCGTAATACATGTTGGTCAGCACGAAGACGGTAGCGGGATGCTCGAACAGCCGGTCTGGCACCTTTTCGAGGGTCAGCCGGACGTCCTCCAGGCTCAATTCCTTGCCGGCGACGTAGAACGGCATATGCGGGAAGCGGCTATGCATGGAGCGCAGAACTCGCGCCAGCACGGTACCGTCGCCGATGCCTGCGTCGAATACCCGCAGCGCCGGCGGCCGGGGATGGAGGGCGGACAGTTCCAGCGCGACACGCTGCGCGATCACCCGCTTCTCGCCGCAGGTGTGGACAAACAGCAGGTATCTCTGCCGGTTCTCGAAAAAGCGGAAGTTTTGCCGCGGATCGCGCTTTTCGGGCGGCACCACCAGGCCGCGCGGCGGCGCCACCCCGCCGGGCGTGGAGGTGGCGATGAAGGCCTGGATACGGTCCAGCGTATCGATGGTGATCCGCTTACCCTCCCGCAGCCGGTGCACCAGCTTGCCGTCATTCACGGCGCGGCGGCCGAACGTCGTCTCGGCCATATCCGCCCGGCGGCAGAAGTCGGTGATCTGGCTGAGGATCTCGTCGTTCTTCATTGGGCCAGGACGGTGGGACCGCTGTGGGCAGGGGTGGGCGAGGAAGTACCCCTATCACCATCTGCCCACTTCTTGAAGCCCTCTCCTCTCCGCAATCAAAACGGGTATAAATGAAGGATACTACTGATCACCGCGCGCGGCGACTCGTCGGCCGCAGCCCACGAGCGAAGGCGGAAGCAACCCATCTTCGCGCTTATGTGGAGATGGATTGCTTCGTCGCAGAGCCTGTCATCGGCCCCGCCAGAGGCGGGACCCGTCGGCTCCTCACAATGATGAAGTGGCGCTACCTGCCCCACACCTCTTCTGCGACTTCCACCGCGAGCCTGAGCTTCGCCCACTGCTCTTCTTCGGAAAGGATGTTGCCCTCCTCGGTCGAGGCGAAGCCGCATTGCGGCGAGAGCGCGAGCTGGTCGAGCGGCGCGAATTTCGAAGCTTCCTCCAGCCGTCGCTTGATGGCGTCCTTCGTCTCGAGCTCACCGAATTTCGAGGTGATGACGCCGACCACGACGACCTTGTTGCCCTTCGGCAAATAGCGCAGCGGCTCGAAGCCGCCCGCACGGTCAGAATCATATTCGAGGAAATAGCCGTCGTAGTTGGTGCCGCCGAGCAGCGTTTGCGCCACCGGCTCGTAGCCGCCGGACGAAATCCAGGTAGAGCGGAAATTACCGCGGCAGACATGGGTCGTGATCATCATGTCGGACGGACGGTCCGCGATCGCGTAATTGATGACGCGGGCGTAGATCTCCTGCAGGCCATCGGGATTGTCACCGCGCTCGCGCGCCTTCTGCAATTCGTCCTGCGAGCAGAGATAGGCCCATACCGTGTCATCGAACTGCAGATAGCGGCAGCCGGCGTCGTAAAACGCCTTCACGGCCTTGCGGTAGGTCTTGCCGAGGTCCTCGAAGAACGGCTCAAGCTCGGGATAGACCTCCTTCGAGATCAGCTTGCGGCCACCGCGGAAGTGCAGCACCGACGGCGCCGGGATCGTCATCTTCGCAGTGACGTGAGCCTGGTCGGCGTATTTCTTCAGAAACCTGAAGTGATCGAGCATCGGGTGGTTGTCGGGGAAATCCAATTTGTCGATCACGCGGATCGCGTCATGACGCGTCTGCACGCCCGCGAACTGGATGCCGGCGTCCGGGTGGAACAGTTCGCAGCCGGTTAGCTTGGCGAGAAAATCGAAGTGCCACCAGGAGCGGCGGAATTCACCGTCGGTCGCGAGCTTCAGGCCAGTGGAGGCCTGGCGGTGTACGACCTTCTCGATCTCGATGTCCTCGATCTTGCGCAGATCCTCGGGCGTGATCTCGCCCTTTTCAAGCTTGGCGCGGGCCTCCTTGATCTTCGGTGGCCGCAGCAGGCTGCCGACCTCGTCGGCGCGGAAAGGAGGTTTTGTTCGTTGCATGGTTTCGACTCCCTAGGGACGGAACTAATGCGCTTTGGCGCCGGAGACCCCAAGATGCCGCTCGAGCACCGTGGGATCGGCCTTCAAGGCATCGCTTGCCGCATCGTGCACGATTGTGCCGCGTTCCAATATCACGACGCGGTCGGCGAGCCCCAGAACCTTTTGCGCGTGCTGTTCTACGATGATCGAGCAGATACCACCAGAGCGGGTGATCGTGCCGAGCGCCTTCAGCAATTCCTCAACGATGATCGGCGCCAGCCCTTCCATCGGCTCGTCGAGCAGCAGCACCTTCGGATTCAGCGTCAGCGCACGCCCGATCGCCAGCATCTGCTGCTCGCCACCGGAGAGCTGGTTGCCGAAATTGTTGCGGCGTTCTTCGAGCCGCGGAAACATCCGGTAGATTTGCTCGACTGTCCACGGTCCCGGCTGGGCCACTGCGGTCATGTTCTCCTCGACCGTGAGGGAGCGAAAGATATTGCGTTCCTGCGGTACCCAGCCGACGCCAGCGCGGGCCCGCTGGTCTGGGCGCAATGCCGTGATGTCCTGCCCACCCAACGACACGGTGCCGCCGAAACGGCGGGTGACGCCGACGATGGAATTGATCAGCGTGGTCTTGCCGGTGCCGTTGCGCCCGAGCAGCGCCAGCACCTGGCCTTCGGGGAGCGACAGTGTCATGCCCGGCAGCACCACCGCCTCGCCATAACCGGCACGCAGGCCCTCGATCGCGAGCAGGTCAGGCATTGGCTGCCTCGCCGAGATAGACCGCCTTCACCTGCGGATCGCGCGCTACGGCATCCGGCGGACCTTCGGTCAATAGCGCACCATTGACCAGCACCGAGATGCGGTCGGCGAAGGAGAATACGAGATCCATGTCGTGCTCGATCAGGAGCACGGTCACCTCGCGCGGCAGCGCCGCGACTGCGGCCAGGATGTCGTGGCGCTCGATTTCGGGTACGCCGGCCGCCGGCTCGTCGAGCAGCAGCACGCGGGGTCTGGCGGCGATCGCGACCGCGATCTCGAGCAGGCGCTGCTTGCCATAGGGCAAAGTGACGGTGAGCTCGTTCATGACGTCGAGCAAATGAAACCGCGCGAGGATCTCGGCGGTCTCGGCATTGACGTCTGCCCGCGTCCCCATCCGCCGCCACCAGTCGCCACCGCGGCCCATCCGTTCGGAGACCGCGAGCCCAATGGTCTCGAGCGGCGTGAGATCGGGATAGAGCTGATTGATCTGGAACGTACGCGACAGGCCGCGCAGCACGCGCCTGTGCACCGGCAGGCTGGTGATGTCGTTGCCTTCGAGCAGGATGCGGCCGGCATTGGGCCGCAGCACCCCGGTGAGCAGGTTGATCACCGTGGTCTTGCCGGCCCCGTTCGGCCCGATCAAAGCGTGGCAGGCGCCCTGCTCGATCCGAAGCGAAAGCTCGCGCGTGACACGCAAGCCGCCGAAGGATTTATCCAATCCCCTGGTTTCCAGCGCGATCGTCATGACGGGTCGCTCTCAGGGACCACGACAACGGCCCGGCGGCCGGCAAATTGCCGGATGATGAGGTTCGGCAGCCAAAGCACCCAGCGATGGATGCGGGCGCGGCCGACCAGAACGATCACGACCAGCACCAGCCCGATCCAGAACAGCCAATATTGCGGCGTGATAGTCGAAAACAGCTCCTGCAGCATCTTGAACACGACGGCACCGATCAGCCCGCCATAGAGATAGCCGGTTCCGCCGATGACAAGCATCAGCATTAAATCAGCCGAACGCTCGAACGAGAACACGTCGAGCGAGGCGAGCGCCGTCGTCTGTGTGAACAGCGCGCCGGCGATGCCGGCATAGAACGCCGAGACGGTGTAGATCGCGATCAATCGGCGATTGACGGGAATACCGATCGCGGCGGCGCGCAGCGGGTTGTTCCGGATCGCGCGCAGCGACAGCCCGAACGGCGAATGTACGATCCGCCGGGCAAGCACGAACAGGAGGAACAGCACGATCAGCGAATAGAAGAAGCCGGTCTTGCCGAAGATGTCGAAGGCGAAGTGGCCGAGAATCGGCTGCATCTCGATGCCCTGCAATCCGTCGGTGCCGCCGGTGATATCGGAGAAGCGTTCGGCGAGCGCTTCCAGGAGCAGCGCGATGCCGAGCGTCACCATCAGCCGGGTCAGATCGACGCCGCGGATGACAAGGAAGCTCGTGAAGAAGCCCAGTACCATCGCAGCAAAACCTGCGACCACGAGCGCAAGCACAGGCTCGCTGATGATGCCATGCAGCGCCAGCAGCCCTGCGGCATAGGCGCCGACGCCGAAGAACGCGGCATGCCCGAGCGAGACGATGCCGGCATAGCCGAGGATCAGGTCGAGCGACAGCGCGAACAAAGCGAGCCGCACGATGTCGGTCATGATCAGGTAGCGGGATGGAAACAGGAAGCCACAGGCGACGACCACGATCCAGAACGCAATCTCGCCCGGCCGCCAGCGGGCACTGGCAACCGCATGCGTGGAGACGTCGGGAAGCGTGGTCATCGCGCCCTCAACGCGCGGCCGTGCGGCCGAACAGGCCGTTCGGACGCCAGATCAGGATCACGATCATGATGGTGTAGATCACGAAGGGGCCCATCTTCGGGACATAATACTTGCCGGCGACATCGCCGATGCCGAGCAAGAGCGAGGCCAGGAACGGCCCGGTAATGGAGGAGGAGCCGCCCACCGTCACCACGATCAGAAAGTAGATCATGAATTTGAGCGGGAAATACGGATCGAGACCGAGGATCTCCGCGCTCAACGCGCCGCCGAGCCCGGCCAGCCCACAACCGAAGGCGAAGGTGAAAGCGAACACCTGCGGCACATTGATGCCGAGCCCGATCGCGGCGCGGGGATCATCGACCGCTGCGCGCAGGCGGCTGCCGAAGCGCGTGCGCGCCAGGATCAATTGCAGCGCGACCGTGAGGAAACCGCAGATCACGATGATCATCAGCCGGTAGCGGCCGATGCCGACCCCGAACAAATCGAACTGCCCCTCGAGGGCCGCGGGCAGTTTGATGAAGACCCGCGACGACCCCATGATGTAGTCGACCGCCGCGACCGACATAAAAACGAGGCCGATGGAAAACAGCACCTGGTCGAGATGGCTGCGCGCATAGAGATGACGGTACAGCGCTCGCTCCAGGACCACGCCAATCGCAGCACTCGCGACGAAGGCGAGCGGCAGCGCCACAAGGAACGGCCAGCCGGAATTGTTCACCAGCACCGCGCAGATGTAGCCGCCGGCCATCGCGAAGGCGCCGTGCGCGAGGTTGACGAAGTTCATCAGCCCGAGCGTCACCGCGAGCCCGCAGGCGAGCACGAACAGCAGCATGCCGTAGGCGACGCCGTCGAACAGGATGGTGAAGAGACTGGTCATTGGAGGTCGGAGAACTCTAACAGGAACTCGTCATTCCGGGGCACGCGAAGCGTGAACCCGGAATCTTGCTCAGTAACCTCGGGATTCCGGGTTCGCTGGCTTCGCCAGCGCCCCGGAATGACAGCGGGGAGCGTCACTTCTTGGTCTTGCCGGGGTCCTTCACCGCCTCGAAGGTGGCGAATTCCACGTTGTAGAGTTCGCCGTCAACCTTCTCGACTTTGCGGATGTAGATGTTCTGCACGATGTCGCGCGTCTCGGGGTCGATGGAGATCGGGCCGCGCGAGCTCTCCCACTTCATCCCCTTCATCGCCGCAATCAGCTTGTCGCCGCTAGCATCGCCGCCGGTCTTCTTCAGGGCTTCATAGATCAGATGGATTCCATCATAGCCGCCCACCGCCATGAAGCCGGGACGGTTGTTGAACGCCTTCTTGTAGGCGGCCACGAATTCCTTGTTGGTCTGCGAGGGATGCGCGGCGGAATAGAGATGCGCGGTGACCGCGCCGAGCGCGGCGTCGCCCATGTTGTTGAGGAGATCGTCGTCCATGACGTCACCTGGGCCGATCACCGTGATGCCGCTCTTGTCCAGCCCGCGCTCGGCATATTGCTTCATGAAATTGCCGCCCTGCCCGGCCGGCACGAACACGAACATGGCGTCCGGCTTGGAATCCTTCATCCGTTGCAGGAATGGCGCGAAGTCGGGATTGGCGAGCGGCACCTTCACCTCTTCGACGATCTCGCCGCCGCCGGCCACGAAATGCTCCTTGAAGGAAGCGAGCGCGTCATTGCCGGGCGCGTAATCCGAGGTCAGGGTCGCCACCTTCTTGATGCCGTTCTTGACCGCCCAGTCGCCGATGATGGTGGAAGACTGCGGCAGCGTGAAGCTGGTGCGGACGATATAGGGCGAGCGCTCGGTGATGATGGAGGTGCCGGCCGCCATCACGATTTCCGGAACTTTCGCCTGCGTCGCCAGGGGCGCCGCAGCGAGCGCGGCCGGGGTGACGCCGAAACCGGCAATGATGTTCACTTTCTCGTTGACGATCAGCTCCTGGGCGAGCCGCTTGGTGTTGTCGGGAACCGCGGCGTCGTCCCTCAGGATGATCTCGATCTTCTTGCCAGCGACCGTGTCCCCCTTCTGCTGCATATAGAGCTTGATCGCGTTGTCGATCTGCTTGCCGGTCGAGGCCTGTCCGCCGGTCATCGGCACGATCAGGCCGATCTTGACCGTTTCCTCCGCCTGGGCGGGCACGACTGCCGCTGCGGCGGCAATGGCGCCTGCAGCCAGCAACAATTGACGGCGAATGAACATGAACGCTTCTCCCCCTCATCGTTCTTGCGGATCGAACGGCCCTTGCCTCACCATAGCCCAGATTGTTCGGCGGTGTAGCGCGGCGAAAGGCGTTGTCCGGCACCGGTTTGTCAAGCCAACGTAAGGATGGTGCCGGCGCAATGACCGCCAGGAGCTGCCGATAGCTTAAGGTTCTATAATACCTCCAACAAGACCTGATAAGGCTATCTTACCATTTCGAAACTAGGGTCCGCTGACCCGCGCCAACGGTTGGCGCAGTTCGGTCCAAATCTTCAAGCCCACGACACCCTGCATTGCGATGCCAACCAGCGCCCGCCCTCTCGCAACCCTCTTAGCCCTGACTCTGACAGGCTGCGCCTTGGGAGGATGCGGTACCGTCAACGAGAAGCTGTCTGCCGGCGCCGCGGACCTCATTCCGGCCTGGGCGGGCGGGCTGCCCGCCGACGCCCCACCCCGGCCCGGCACCGCCAAATATGACGAATTCATGCGCGAGCGGGAACGCAAGCGGATGATGCCGGCTGCCGAGCGCGGCGACGATAACAAGCCGGCACCGACCTCGCAGGACACCGCTCATTGAGGACGGGCGAGCGCCACTCCGCTCAGTCGACGAACACCACCGTCTTGCGTCCGTTGGGGATCACGCGGTCCTCGAGATGGTAGCGGATCGCGCGGGCCAGCACCCGGCGCTCGATATCCCGGCCCTTGCGGACGAGGTCGTCGGGCGTATCGCGGTGGCTGATGCGCTCGACGTCCTGGTCGATGATCGGCCCTTCGTCGAGGTCACCGGTGACGTAATGGGCAGTGGCGCCGATCAATTTGACGCCGCGCTCATGGGCCTGGTGGTAGGGGCGCGCGCCCTTGAAGCCCGGCAGGAACGAATGGTGGATATTCATGCAACGGCCCGCGAGCTTGGCCGACAGTTCGTCCGACAGGATCTGCATGTAGCGTGCGAGCACGACGAGGTCGGCGCTCGTGTCCTCGGCGAGCTTCCAGAGCGCGGCTTCCTGCTCGCGTTTGGTCTCCCTGGTCACAGGCAGGTAGTGGAACGGGATTTCACCGAAATCGAGATGGCTGTAGGTCTCGCGCGGATGGTTGGAGACGATCGCGGTCGGGATCATCTGCAATTCGCCGGTGCGCCAGCGATAGAGGATATCGACCAGGCAGTGATCGGATTTGGAGACTAGCAGCATCACACGGCGGCGACTTGCGCGGTCGCGCATCTGCCAAACCATGCCGAAACGCTCGGCGATTGCGGTAAAGCCGGTCTGCAGCGCCGACAATTCGACCGCGAGGTCGGCGGCGGTGAACACCACCCGCATGAAGAATTTCTTGGTTTCGATATCGTCGAACTGCTGGGCGTCCAGGATGTTCTGACCATTATGCGCGAGAAAGGTCGAGACCGCCGAGACGATACCGGGACGGTCGGGGCAGGACAGAGTCAGGACAAATTGGGGGTCGGACATGGCGATGGATCGAGACTTGGCCGATGAGGGCTTGATTGACTAAGGCTTGGGCTGCCGCAGGAACGGCTGATTTGCGGGCCCTGCTCTACCACCGCCGTCGCCCTTGCGCCAATCCCGCGGCAGGGGCCAAATTAAACTCTACGAGAGGCACATCATGGCTGACCGGCTGAACGGCTACCGCATCCTGATCCTGGAGACGCGCGAGGAGGCGCAATTCTCCCGCCTGCTCGCCGAACAGGGCGCCGACGTGCTGCAATGTCCGATGTTCGCGATCCACGATGCGCCGGATCCGGCGCCGATCGAGGCCTGGATCAAGCGTTGTATCGAAAACCCCTTCGACGATCTGGTGCTGATGACCGGCGAGGGCCTGCGGCGCTTGATGAAGGTCGTACGCCGCGTCGGCGTCGAGCAGGAGTTCATTGCAGCGCTGACCAAGGCCCGCAAATTCGCCCGTGGCCCAAAGCCCGGCCGTGCGTTGCGCGAAATCGGGCTCGAGCCGCAGGTGACGACGGAGAAACCGACCTCGGAGGGCGTCATCGAGATACTGTCCCGGATCGATCTGAAGGGCCATCGCCTCGGCCTCCAGCTCTATCCAGACAAGGATCATGGCGCATTGATCGGCGCGATCGAGGCCCAGGGCGCGGAGGTCGATACCGTGCTGCCCTATGTCTACGATCCCAAGGCGGCCGACGCCAACATCGTCGTCGCCATCGACGAGATGGCGGAGGGCCGGATCGATGCGATCGCGTTGACCAACCTGGGCCAGGTGCGCCGGCTGTTCGAAGCCGCGCGGGCGCGCGGCTATGAGGACAGGCTGCGTCAGGGCCTTGACCGGACCTCGATCGCCTCGGTGGGGCCGGCGGTCTCCGGCGAGCTCGCCTCGCACGGCCTGCGCACCGATATCGCGCCGCCGAACGACGCTTACTTCATGAAGCCGCTGATCTCGGCGATGGCGGTGGCACTGGCGAAGCAGCCACCACGGATGGGGGCGAAATAACCAACTCGTCATGCCCCGCGCAGGCGGGGCATCCAGTATCCGGCAGCTTCTCGGCTTGAGCGCTGCCGCCTCTGGAATACTGGATCGTCCGCCTTCGCGGACGATGACGGTAGAGGTTGTGGCATAGCAACGCCACTGGCCGATTTTGTTCGCAGAGAACTATTCCGCCGCCTGCTGGGTCTCGCTGAGATAAGCCTGATAGGCGAGCCCGATGCCGTCTTCCAGCGATGTCTTCGCTTGCCAGCCAAGCGCGGCTAGCCGGCTGACGTCCAGCAATTTGCGCGGCGTGCCGTCCGGCCGCGAGGTGTCATAGCTGATCTCGCCGTTATAGCCGACCGCCGCCGCAACGACGCGGGCGAATTCCGCGATCGTGATGTCCTTGCCGGTGCCGATATTGACCAGGCCGCTGTCGGAATAGACCTTCATCAAGTGGATGCAGGCGTCGGCGAGATCGTCGACATAGAGGAATTCGCGCCGCGGCGTGCCGGTGCCCCAGACCACGACATTCTTCGTCCCGGACGCTTTCGCCTCATGGAAACGGCGGATCAAGGCCGCGACGACGTGGCTGTATTCGGGGTGATAATTATCACCGCGACCATAAAGATTGGTCGGCATCACGCTGATGAAATCCGCGCCGTACTGGCTGCGATAGGTTTCCGCCATCTTGATGCCCGCGATCTTGGCAATCGCGTAGGGCTCATTGGTCGGCTCCAGCGGCCCGGTCAGCATCGAGTCCTCGCGCAGCGGCTGTGGCGCCAGGCGAGGATAGATGCAGGAGGAGCCGAAGAACATCAGCTTCTCGGTTCCGTTGACGTGAGCCGCATGGATCACGTTGGTCGCGATCGCAGATTGTCGTAGAGGAACTCGGCGCGCAGCAGGTCGTTGGCGGCGATGCCACCGACTTTCGCCGCCGCCAGGAACACCACCTGCGGCCGCCTGGCGGCAAACCACCGGTTGACCGCGGCCTGGTCGCGCAGATCGACCTCGCCGCGCGGCATCGTCAGAAGCTCGACATCCTCCTGTGCAAGCCGTCGCACCAGCGACGAGCCGACCATGCCGCGATGGCCGGCGACAAAGACCGTCTTGCCTTTCAGCTCAAACGGCGTGCTTGCCATTGGCGGCCTCCTGCCTGGCCTCGGCGAGGTCGCTCGCCACCATCTCCTTCACGAGCTGGGCAAAGCTGGTCTTCGGCTTCCAGCCGAGCTTCTCGCGCGCCTTGCTGGCGTCGCCGATCAAGAGGTCGACCTCGGTCGGCCGGAAATAGGTCGGGTCGATACGGACCACGGTCTTGCCGGATTTTGTGTCGACCCCGATCTCGTCAACGCCCTTCCCGCGCCACTCGATTCCGCGGCCGATTTCGGCAAACGCGAGTTCCACGAATTCGCGCACCGAGCGCGTCTCGCCAGTCGCCAGCACGAAATCGTCAGGCGCATCCGCCTGCAGGATACTGTGCATGCCCTCGACATAATCCCGCGCATGACCCCAGTCGCGCTTGGCCTCGAGATTGCCGAGATAGAGCGTCTCCTCGAGTCCGACCTCGATGCGGGTGACGCCGCGGGTGATCTTGCGGGTGACGAAGGTCTCGCCGCGAATCGGGCTCTCATGGTTGAACAAGATGCCGTTCGAAGCATACATGCCGTAGGCCTCGCGGTAGTTCACCGTGATCCAGTAGCCGTAAAGCTTTGCCACGCCATACGGCGAACGCGGATAGAATGGCGTGGTTTCCCGCTGCGGCACTTCCTGAACCAGGCCGTAAAGCTCCGATGTCGAGGCCTGATAGAACCGCGTCTCCTTCTCCATGCCGAGGATGCGGATCGCCTCCAAGAGGCGCAGCACGCCGATGGCATCGGCATTCGCCGTATATTCCGGGCTTTCGAAACTGACCCCGACATGGCTTTGCGCGGCGAGGTTATAGATCTCGGTCGGCCTGATCTGCTGCATCAGCCGGATCAGGTTGGTCGAGTCCGTCATATCGCCATAATGCAGCAGGAACGGCACGTTGCCGACATGGGGATCCTGATAGAGATGATCGACGCGCGCCGTATTGAACGACGACGAGCGACGCTTGATGCCATGGACGGTGTAGCCAAGGCCGAGCAGATATTCAGCGAGGTAAGCGCCGTCCTGACCGGTGGCGCCCGTGATCAGCGCGACACGTCGCTTGGAGTCCTGAACCGCCATATCCTCTCCGAGGGCACGGAACTGCGCCGGGTTGCGAATGGCCCGGTCTGTAGCATCCGTCCTCCGCGAAGTCTAATGCCATAACCATTTGAAATCAGGCCGTTACGCTCAAGCTTTCGGGTAGACACGGCGCCGGGCCGGCCAGTTGGCTATTCGCCGTAGTGGCGGAGACGTTCGAGGTCGACGATGGTCACGCCGCCATATTCCAGCCGCAGGAGGCCCTCCTTCTCCAGCCGCTTCAGGCACTGGTTCGCATTCTGCCGCGAGATGCCGGAAAGCGCCCCGATTTCCTCCTGCGTGATCTCGAGATGGCGCGACAACTCGGGGTAGAGAATTGGGTTGAACAGGGAGGCGATGGAACGCGCCAGCCGCGCGGTCGCATCCAGGGTACGGCCATATTCCAGGAGCGCAATGAACTGGCCAAGCCGCTCGTTGAGCTGCGCCACCAGGAAACGGTTGAACGCCACGCTGTTCTCGAACAGCCAGACGAAGGTCTTGCGGTCCATCATGGCCAGCCGCGTGTCGCGCAGCGCCACCACGTCGTAACGCCGCGCTTCATTCTTCAGCACCGACCCCTCGCCAAACCAGGCGCCGGCGGTCAATCCGGCGAAGCTTGCGGCCTTGCCGCCGCGGGAGACGATGCCCATCCGCGCCAGCCCCGTGACCACGCCAGTCCAGTAATCGAAACGGTCGCCGCGCATGAAGATGAATTCATTGGCGCCATAGGATTTCTCGGTGATGCCGCTGCGCGCGACCTCGATCTCGCGGTCATCCAGCTCACGCGACCAGGCCGCGATGCGCTTCAGGTAATCGGCAGCAATCATGATCCCGTTGACTGTCGTCCGTCTCGTTATGTTGCGTCGCAACAACGCGCGGCCGAACGAAATTTGCCGGCGAATTGTCGGGCACAAGACATTTCACCGTACCGCTTTGCCCTATGGAGGGCCACCGGCGCAACGTCATCTGCACGACACGCGTGGAAGCGCGAACGGGCAAGATGCCGGGTGCGGCGTTACCGCGCATGAACGGTCGCGTTCGCGAGCGGAACGAGGCACCATTAGTCGGATGGCTTAGCCGGAACGACCGATGTAAGATTATCGCTGTCTTTGCAACAAGAGACAAAGAGCGCGTGAAGCGCCGCATCTGGAGGGAATAGGTGGATTACACGTTGGAGGTGCGCGGGGTGTCGCTGCGCTTTGGTGGCGTCCGTGCGCTGACCGAAGTGAGCTTTGGCGTCAAGCCCGGCGAATTGTTCTCCATCATCGGCCCGAACGGCGCCGGCAAGACCTCGATCGTCAACTGCATTTCCGGCCGCTACAAGCCGACCGAAGGCCAGCTTTTCTATCGCGGCAAGGATATCACGGGCCTCAATCCGAACGCCCGGCCCTCGCTCGGCATCGGCCGCACCTTCCAGAATCTCGCGCTGTTCCACCACATGAGCGTGCTCGACAACATCATGGTCGGCCGCCATCACCTGCTGAAGAATAATTTCATCACCGGAGCGCTGTACTGGCTGACCGGCGCGCGGCGCGAGGAGCTCGATCATCGCCGCAAGGTCGAGGAGATCATCGACTTCCTCGACCTGCAGTCGGTGCGCAAGGCGACCGCCGGCACGCTTCCCTACGGCCTGCGCAAGCGCGTGGAACTTGCCCGCGCGATGGCGCTCGAACCGCAGTTGATCCTGCTGGACGAGCCGATGGCCGGCATGAACTTCGAAGAGAAGGAGGACATGACGCGCTACATCGTCGATCTCAACGAAGAGTTCGGCATGACCGTCGTGATGATCGAGCACGACATGGGGGTGGTGATGGACATCTCCCACCGCGTCATGGTGCTCGATTTCGGCCGCAAGATCGCCGAGGGCGATCCTGCGACCGTGCTCGCCGATCCCCACGTCAAGCGCGCCTATCTCGGCGAAGAGGACGAGGCGCTGGTCGATCCCGACGACGTGCCGCTGCCGCGGGAGAGCGCGGCATGATGGATTACGCCAGGCGCGCCGCACAGGCCGACACCTTTCCCAAGATGCTGCGGCTGAATGCCAGGGAACATGGCCGCGAGATCGCACTGCGCGAGAAGGATCTTGGTCTGTGGCGTGAATTCACCTGGAACGACTATCAGGCCCGCGTGCGGGAATTCGCGCTCGGCATGATCGAACTGGGACTCGGCAGCGGTGACGTCATCGGCATCATCGGCGACAATCGCCCGGACTGGGTCGCCGCCGAGATCGCCAGCCACGCGATCGGCGGCATGAGTCTTGGGCTTTATCGCGACGTGCTGGATGAGGAGGCGGCTTATCTCCTGAACTATGGCGAGGCGAAGCTCGTATTCGCCGAGGATGAGGAGCAGGTCGACAAGCTGCTGGGGCTGGCCGACCGCGCGCCGCACCTGAAGCACATCGTCTATTCCGATCCGCGCGGCATGCGGAAATATGACGATCCGCGCCTGATGGAGGCAAGCAAGCTCGCCGGCCTCGGCCGCGCGCGCGCCGCGCGCGAGCCCGCCCTCTACGACACGCTGGTCGATGCCACTGATGGCGAAGACGTCGCGATCCTCTGCACGACGTCAGGCACGACAGCCAATCCGAAACTCGCGATGCTCGCCGCCGGCCGCGTGCTCAAGCACTGCGCAACCTATCTCTCCTTCGATCCGAAGGGACCGGACGACGAATATGTGTCGGTGCTGCCGCTGCCCTGGATCATGGAACAGGTCTACGCGCTTGGCAAAGGTCTGCTCTGCCGGATGAAGGTCAACTTCGTCGAAGAGCCCGACACCATGATGCACGATTTCCGCGAGATCGCGCCGACCTTCGTGCTGTTCGCGCCGCGGGTATGGGAGGCAATCGCGGCAGACGTGCGCGCCGACGTGATGGACTCGTCGCCGTTGAAGCAAAGGCTCTACGAGCTCGGTATGAAAACCGGGCTTGCGGCGCTCGAGCAAGGCAAGCGCTCGGTGGTCGCGGACCAGCTTCTGTTCCGTGCACTCCGCGACCGGCTCGGGTTCACGCGACTGCGATCGGCGGCCACCGGCGGCGCCGCGCTCGGCCCCGACACCTTCAAATTCTTCCGGGCAATGGGCGTGCCGCTGCGTACGCTCTATGGCCAGACCGAGCTGCTCGGCGCCTATACGTTGCATCCGCCCGGCGAAGTCGATCCCGATACCACGGGCATCGCGATGGCCGAGACGATCGAGATCCGCGTCGACAACCCTGATGTCAACGGCGTCGGCGAGATCGTGGTGCGCCACCCCAACATGTTCTTGGGGTATTACAAGAACCCAGAGGCGTCTGTGGCAGACATCCAGGATGGCTGGATGCGCTCCGGCGATGCCGGCTATTTCAACGATAGCAACCAGCTCGTGGTGATCGACCGCATCAAGGACCTTGCCGAGACCTCGCGTGGCGATCGCTTCTCGCCGCAGTATATCGAGAACAAGCTGAAGTTCTCGCCCTATATCGCGGAAGCGGTGGTGCTCGGCGCCGGCCGCGACGCGCTCGCCTCGATGATCTGCATCCGCTACTCCATCATCTCGAAATGGGCCGAGAAGAGCCGAATCTCGTTCACGACTTATAGCGACCTCTCCTCGCGTCCCGAGGTCTATGCGCTGTTGCGGAAGGAAGTCGAGACCGTCAACGCCTCGCTGCCACCGGCCCAGCGCATCTCCCGCTTCCTGCTGCTCTACAAGGAACTCGACGCCGACGACGGCGAACTGACCCGCACCCGAAAAGTGCGCCGCGGCGTCATCAACGAGAAATACGCCGAGATCATCGACGCGATTTATCGCGGCGACGCCAACATTCCGGTCGATACCGTGATCCGTTTCCAGGATGGCACCACCCAGCGCGTGCGGACCACGCTGAAGGTGGTGGACATGGTGGGCGCGGCGACTGCGGAGGCCGCGGAATGAGCTATCTGCAACAGCAAGGCGCGATGCGAGTTGTGGTGCCCTCTCCCCTTGTGGGAGAGGGCCCCTCCGCCAGCAGACAAGGCCTCCATAGGGTGAGGGGTTCCCTCCCCGCACTCCCGATGCGGAGGCGAGCCCTCACCCGACGTCGCTTCGCGACGCCACCCTCTCCCACAAGGGGAGAGGGTGCAGCGGCGTTCCCCTCTTTCGTTAGTCGCAAATCAACATGAACACCCAATTCCTGCTCCAGCTCCTCATCAACGGCCTCGTGGTCGGTACGCTCTACGGCGTGGTCGCGATGTCGTTCGTGCTGATCTACAAGGCGACCCAGGTCGTGAATTTCGCGCAAGGCGAACTGCTGCTCATCGGCGCCTGGGTGTGCTGGGCACTGCTCGCCAAATACCAGGTGCCGTTCTGGCTGGGCATGCCGCTCACCCTGGCGTTCATGTTCATCTTCGGCATCGCAATTCAGATCGTGATCCTGCGGCCAATGATCGGCGAACCGATCATCTCCGTCATCATGGTGACGATCGGGCTCTCCACGGTGTTCCAGGCCGCGCTGAAATGGATGTTCGGCGTCAACCCGCAGCCGTTCCCCCGCGTATTCCAGAGCCAATCGGTCCACCTGTTCGGCCTCCAGATCCAGACCGTCTACGTGATGAGTCTCGTGGTTTCGATCGCGATGATGATCGGCATGGCCTGGTTCTTCCGCGCCTCCAAATACGGCCTGGCGATGCGGGCCACCGCCTTCAACCAGCAGGTCGCACAGTCGCTTGGCATTTCCGTGAAAAGCGTGTTCGCGATGGCCTGGGCGATTTCGGCGACCGTGTCGGCGGTCGCGGGCGTCGTCGTCGCCGTCGTCAACGGCGTCTCTTCCGGTCTCTCCGCCTATGGCATCAAGGTATTTCCGGCGGCGATCCTCGGCGGGCTCGATTCGGTCGGCGGCGCCGTGCTCGGCGGCATCATCATCGGGCTGCTCGAGAATGTCGCGCAATATGTCGACAGCCAGTACCTGCACTGGGGTAATCTCTACGAGATCGCGCCGTTCTACGTCTTGATCATCATCCTGATGATCAAGCCCTACGGCCTCTTCGGCACCAAGGATATTGAGCGGGTCTGACCATGGCGACGCGTTCCCTGATTCCCTCCGGCGACTTCCGTACGACGTACGGGGCCGACACCACGATCTTTCCGACCATCACCAGCCGCAATTTCGCGATCGCCGGCATCGTGCTGGCCTGCCTCGCGCCTTACGTCTTCGCGAACTACTGGCTCAGCATCTCGATCCAGATCGGCATCTTCGCGATCGCGGCACTCGGCCTCAACGTGCTGGTCGGCTTCACCGGGCAGATCTCGATCGGCCACGCGGCCTTCTTCCTGCTTGGCGCCTTCACTTCGGCCTATATCTCGAACAACGCGCCGATCCCGGTGTTCTTCGCCATTCCACTTGCGGGTCTCGTCACCGCGCTGGTCGGCCTGATCTTCGGCGTGCCGGCGGCGCGGCTCAAGGGGCTTTATCTCGCGATCGCGACGCTCGCCGCACAATATATCCTGCTCGATTTTTTCTCCCGCGCCGAATGGTTCTCCGGCGGCTCGGTGCCGGCGAGCGCCGAGCCATTTTCGATCTTCGGCTACACGCTGCGCGGCGACCGCCAGTATTTTTATGTCGTGCTGGCTTACGTGGTCATCAGCTATCTTCTGGTCACCAATTTGATGCGCACGCGCGACGGCCGCGCGCTGATTGCGATCCGCGACCATTATCTTTCCGCCGAGATCATGGGCATCAACCTCACCAAATACCGAACCCTGTCGTTCGGCATTGCCGCATTCTTCGCCGGTATCGCCGGCGCGCTCTATGCGCACTATCAGCTTGTCGTCTCGCAGGAAGGTTTCGGCATCGAGCGCTCCGTGCTGTTCCTGGCCATGGTCATCATCGGCGGCACCGGCTCGGTGATGGGCACGCTGGTGGGCACAGCCTTCGTGGTGCTGCTGCCGGAGGCGATGGAGTGGCTCAGCCTGCAATTGAAGGGAAGCGCGATCGACAGGGCGCTGGAGCTCAACAACAACATCACGTTTCTGCGCGAGATCGCGATCGGGCTCATCATCATCGCGTTCCTGATGTTCGAGCCGGACGGGCTTGCGCATCGCTGGCGGCAGATCAAGGCATATTGGAAACTCTACCCGTTCTCACATTGAGGTCGGGGCAAAGACTTACAAACGCATCAACGAATAACAGGAGGAAAGACCATGACGATTAGATCTCTTTTGAGCACGGCTTCGCTGGCGCTGCTGATCGGCGGTGTATCCGTGGCCGCGCAGGCCCAGATCGCGATCGGCCACCTCGCCGATTATTCCGGCGGCACCTCGGACGTCGGCACGCCCTACGGCCAGGCCGTCGCCGACACCTTTGCCTGGGTCAACAAGAACGGCGGCATCGGCGGCAAGAAGCTCAATGTCGATACCAACGACTACGGCTATCAGGTGCCGCGCGCGATCGCGCTTTACAAGAAATGGTCGGCGCCCGACAGCAAGGTCGCGGCGATCATGGGCTGGGGCACCGCCGATACGGAAGCGCTGACCGGTTTCCTCGCCCAGGACAAGATCCCGGATATCTCCGGCTCCTATGCGGCAGCGTTGACCGATCCGGAAGGCACCAGCGGCAAGGCCAAGCCCGCGCCCTATAATTTCTTCTATGGTCCGAGCTATTCTGACTCGCTGCGCGCCATGCTGATGTGGGCAGCGGACGATTGGAAAGCCAAGGGCAAGCCGGGCAAGCCCAAATTCGTCCATATGGGCGCCAATCATCCCTATCCGAACGCGCCGAAGGCGGCCGGCGAAGCCATGGCCGCCGAGCTCGGCTTCGAGGTGCTGCCGCCGCTGGTGTTCGCGCTCACCCCCGGCGACTACTCGGCGCAATGCCTCAGCCTGAAGAGCTCCGGCGCTAACTACGCCTATCTCGGCAATACGGCGGCCTCCAACATCTCCGTGCTGAAGGCCTGCAAAGCGGCAGGCGCCGACGTACAGTTCCTCGGCAACGTCTGGGGCATGGATGAGAACGCGGCCAAGACCGCCGGCGATGCCGCCGACGGCGTGATCTTCCCGCTGCGCACCGCGGTCGGCTGGGGCGGCGATGCGCCCGGCATGAAGACGGTGATGGAAATCTCCAAAATGTCGGATCCTTCCGGCAAGATCTACCGTCCCGTGCACTATATCGCAGCCGTCTGCTCCGCGCTCTACATGAAGGAGGCGATCGAGTGGGCCAACAAGAACGGCGGTGCGACCGGTGAGAACGTCGCGAAGGGCTTTTATCAGAAGAAAGACTGGGTGCCGGCAGGCATGGAAGGCGTCTGCAACGCCTCGACCTGGACCGAAAAGGATCATCGCCCGACCACGAAGGTCGATCTCTACCGCTCCAAGGTCACGGGCTCGACCGACGGCGATCTCAACGACCTCATGGCCAAGGGCACGATCAAGCTCGAGAAGGTCAAGACCGTGGAGCTGCCGCGCAAGCCGGAATGGCTGGGGTGGTGAGGGAGCGGTCCGTCCCACGCACACGAATTGTCATGCGCGGGCCTGACCCGCGCATCCATCAAGAAACAACGCTTTTCGAGCGATGGATTGCCGGGTCAAGCCCGGCAATGACATCCGAGGGCATTACGAGATGACCCAAACCGTCGAAGCAACTCACCCGGCACCGAGCGCGGTCCCCGCGCCGCCCCTCCTCAGTGTCAACAACATCGAGGTGGTCTACGACGACGTCATCCTGGTGCTGCGAGGCCTGAGCCTCGAAGTACCCAAGGGTTCGATCGTAGCGCTGCTGGGGGCCAACGGTGCGGGCAAGTCGACCACGCTGAAGGCGATCTCGGGGCTGCTCAAGACCGAAGACGGCGAGGTGACGCGCGGCGAGATCATCTTCGACGGCGAGCGCATCAACGGCATCGATCCCGACAAGATCGTCCGCCGCGGCATCTTTCAGGTGATGGAGGGACGCCGCATCATCGCCGACATGACGTCGCTGGAGAATTTGCGGCTCGGCGCCTTCACCCGCAGCGACGGCGAGGTCAATGCCGACATCGACATGGTCTTCAACTATTTCCCGCGCCTGAAGGAGCGTACGGGGCTGGCCGGCTATCTCTCCGGCGGCGAACAGCAGATGCTGGCGATTGGCCGCGCGCTGATGGCGCGCCCGAAGATGATCCTGATGGACGAGCCGTCCATGGGACTGTCGCCGCTGCTGGTCAAGGAAGTGTTCGCCATCATCAAGGAGATCAACCGCGACCTCGGTGTCACCATCCTCCTGGTCGAGCAGAATGCGCGGGCGGCGCTGTCGGTGGCGAGCCACGGCTACATCATGGAACAGGGCAAGGTGGTGCTCGACGGAACCGCCGACGAATTGCGCGACAACGAGGACGTCAAGGAATTCTACCTCGGCGGCGCCGGCGACCAGCGCAAGAGTTTCAAGAACCTCAAGAGCTTCAAGCGGCGGAAGCGGTGGCTGTGAGTGTAGCCGGGTGCCTATTGCAGCACCTGCTCCGCTTCCGTAACCGCGCAAAGAACATGATAGAACGAAGACGCAGGGATGGTGTCGACCAGCGACTTGCCGTCGCGGTCGAACTGATCGTACCAGCCGCCCGCAACAGGGTGGCTCAGATAATGCCGCTCAAGGCGCGCCAAGGCAGCGCGCGCCTCGTCGGCGGCACCCGCCTCGCCGGCTTCAGCTTGCGCAATCCAGGCCTTTGCGATCTCGCTCTGCGGCCACAGGCGCCGAGAGTGACGCCGGATACGGCCCTCAACATTGCCCTCATCGGTGAGGCAACCGGTCGCCTCGTCGCGGTAGCGCAGCGCCGACGCCAGCAATTCACCGCGATAGCGTCCCGTCGGGCAGCCCGTGATGCGCTCAAAACCCTTCAACAGCCAGACCCATTCGGCCAGGTGCCCGGGTTCGACGCTGATGGGCGAAATCCTCGACCAGTCGTCTTCAAAATATTCGCCGAGCACCTGGGTCTGCTTGTCATAGAGATTGGCAAGAAACAGCGCAAAGAACTCGCCGGCGCGCTGCTGAAACGCCAGATCATGCGTTGCATCGAATACGGCGATCATCGCCTCGAACAGATGCATCTGCGGATTTTGCCGCCGCGGCAGGGACGCCGGCGTCCCCTCGAGAAAGCCGCCATTCGGCGAGCGCAGGTGCCCATCGAGATAGGCGAGCAGCGCATCGATCTCCGAGCGCACCTGCGCGTCGCGATCAAGCCCGTAAACGGTGGCGAGCGCGAGCAGCACGAAGGCGTGGTCGTATGTGTCGCGCCGCGCATCGAGCACCCCGCCGTCGGCCGTCAACCTGTGGACAAAGCCCGGCCGGCCGTCCGGCGCCTTCGCCTTCGTCAACAGGTGATCGAGCCCCTTCAGAGCGATCTCACGGCCTTCCGCGTACCAGCCCATCTGCGCGGCTTTGGCGTAGCAGTAGATCTGCCGGGCCTGAACGAATATGCGCCGCGGCGCGAGCCGATCGGCGCGGCCGTCGGGATCGAGCCGGTCGACGAAGCCCCCTGCCACACCGTCCCAGCCTTCTGTGCACCACAACGGCAGACAGTGATCGATGACGCGACGCTTCAACCTGCCGACGACATCGGCATCGGAAGGGCCGCTCGCTGCGGCGGTCTGCATATCTGCCATTGCATTTCCCGGAGCATCGCCAGTTCGGCGGGAAGCCGTCTGATAGCACGTCGAAGGCGGAGCGCAATTGGCGCGAACCCGTGAGGATGACCCATGACGGATCACTATGACGCCCGCGAAACCCGCGATCCCGCCCAGCGCGAGGCGGAACTCTTCGCCCGCCTGCCGGAGGTCCTGCGGCGGGCCATGGCGGCTCCGGCCTATGCCGAGCGCCTCGAAGGCGTCGATCCTGCCATCATCACCAGCCGCGCCGCGCTGGCGCGCCTGCCGGTGCTGCGCAAGTCGGAACTCCCGGCCCTGCACAAGGCCGCCCCACCCTTCGGCGGCCTCGTTGCCGGGCCGCCAGGATCGTTTGCGCGCCTGTTCACGTCACCGGGACCGATCTTCGAGCCTGAGGCCGCCCAGGCCGACGCCTGGCGCGGGGCGCGGGCGCTGTTCGCGGCAGGCTTTCGTCCGGGCGACGTGGTGCTCAACACCTTCAGCTACCACCTTACCCCCGGTGGCTTCATCTTCGATACCTCCGCCCGCGCGCTCGGCTGCGCCGTGATCCCGGCGGGCCCCGGGAATACCGAGCAGCAATTCGAGCTGATCGAGGCCTACCGGCCGATCGGCTACAGTGGCACGCCCGATTTCCTGAAGATCCTGCTCGATGCAGCCGAGAGCGCCAGGCGCGATGTTTCCTCGATCAAGCGCGCGCTGGTGTCGGGGGCGGCTTTTCCGAAATCGCTGCAGGAGGAGATCAAGTTGCGCGGCATCGAGGCCTATCAGGCATTCGGCACCGCCGATCTGGGCATGGTCGCGTTCGAGACCGAGGCCCGCGACGGCATGGTGGTCAACGAGGACCTGATCCTCGAGATCGTCAGGCCCGGCACCGGCGCCCCCGTGGCGGAGGGTGACGTCGGCGAGATGGTGGTCACCTCCCTCGACCTGCACCACCCCTGGATCCGCCTCGCACTTGGCGACCTTACCGCGGCCCTGCCCGGGGCAAGCCCGTGCGGGCGTACCAATATGCGCATCAAGGGCTGGATGGGGCGCGCCGATCAGACGACAAAGGTCAAAGGCATGTTCGTGCGCCCCGAACAGATCGCCGAGATCGGCAAACGCCATCCGGAGCTCGGGCGGCTGCGCCTGGTCGTGACACGTTCCGGCGAGACCGACGTGATGACGCTGAAGGCAGAAACAGCCGCGGCGAGCACAGCCTTTCAGAGCGAGCTCGCAGCGACCTTGCGGACGGTGACCAAGCTTGGCGGCAATGTCGAACTGGTCGGCGCCGGCGCGCTGCCGAACGACGGCAAAGTGATATCGGACGAAAGGAGTTGATAGAGACTTCGAGGAAATATGGACTTGCGACAAGTTATCGGCAAAAAAACTCTAATTGGCGTTAGGCACTGAGCATCGATAGGCAGAATTGGATGGCCGCAAGAAGACCAGCAGTCTTTTTCGATCGTGACGGAGTGCTGAACGAAGATACCGGCTATGTATTCGAGATCGGCAAGTTGAAATGGATAGAGGGCGCGCGCGAGGCAGTAAAAGCCGTCAATGATGCGGGATACTTCGCCTTTGTGATCACCAACCAGTCGGGCGTCGCCAGAGGGCTATACGACGAAACTCAAGTGAACGCGTTACATGAGTGGATGGCAGCCGAGTTGGCGAAGATCGGAGCCCGTATAGATGCGTTCGAATATTGCCCATATCATCCTGAAGCCACGATAGAACGCTATCGTCAGATCAGTGACCGACGCAAGCCTGCACCGGGCATGATAACCGATCTATTGAAGCGCTTCCCGATTGACATCGACGGGAGCATTCTTGTCGGGGACAAGCCTACCGATCTAGAGGCGGCGCGCGCCGCCGGGTTGAAAGGATACTTGTTTTCAGGTCAGAATTTGGAGCGGTTCGTGAAACCGCTCCTGCAATCGAAAAAGACCAAAGCTGATCAAGATGACGGACGAGACGCCTAGCGGACCTCCATGCGGATCAGGCGTTGGCCCGGCTCATATTTGAGGATGTCCTTAGGGCCAGGGTGTCGTACCAGTTCCGAGCCGTTCAGAACATAGAGGTCATCGGTATGCTTGCAGCGCCATTCGCCCTGACCGCTTAGCGGCAGATCGATCTTCTCGCCAAACGCACTCACCCAGCCGACCTGCCGCGCAGGCGTTCCCACCATCATTGACCAATCCTTCGAGCTCTTGGTCAGCGTTGCGCCTGCAGCGAGGAAAGTGCCGACGCCACAGGTAATATCGGGAACCACGGTGGAGTTTGCGCCAAGCGTGGTGCCAGTTTTCACCAGCGTCTTCTTGAAGACAGCATGGCGGTTGACCGCGGCACGGGGAAAGGAGATGTGGGTAAACACCATGTACGGCGCACAGAACACGAAATCCTCGAGCTCGACATGCGAGAAGATAGAGACCGAATTGCCAAGCCGGCACGCATTGCCGACGATGGCATTGCGCTCGACATAGGTGTTCTGGCCGAGGCTGCAGTTCTCGCCGATCACCGCACCTGGCGCGACGTGGGAGAAATACCAGACCCTGGTGAACTTGCCGACCTTCGCCCCCTCCTCGACCACGGCGCTCGGATGGATAAAGGGTTGTGGATCATCTGATTCCGGCGTCCTCATGCAGGATGCTTCTCCTCCCTGGCGCCTTCACAGCACCCCATAGTCGCTGCTGATGCGCCCCTTGACCGCTCCATCCTATATTAAGAAAATCCTTTGCGGATCAAGGCGGAAGTGCAGAAAACCGGCTAAACCCGGAGCCATCTATCCCGATCTTCTGATTAAGACGGCTCCCGGACAGGTGAACGGGGGGCAGTCCTCGCTCAGACCTTGTGATATTCGCGATACCAGTTCACGAATCGTTCGATGCCATCCTCAATCGTGGTCGCAGGCTTGAACCCGATGTCGCGCGCGAGATCGTCGATATCGGCGTAGGTCGCGGGCACATCGCCCGGCTGCATCGGCAGCATTTCCTTCGTTGCCGTCCGGCCTTTTCTCAGCCGGCTCGTGGTTGGAATCTCTTTGGGGGGTAGCTCCAATTGGACCGTGAGAATGAGCACCCACACGAGTGTGGAACAAAGGTTTTCTAATAGCGGTGCCGGAAACGGTGTCGGCACCGCTTCGATGAGCAATATGACTGCGTAGCGTCTTGATTAGCGCTTGCGCCGTAGAATAGTCGCGTCTTGCCCTCCCTTTGGAATATCGAAGTATCCGGACCATTGACCAGGAAGAACATCACCAACGACCTCCAGTCCGGACGAAGCTACAAGCGCTTGCATCTCGGTGTCTATATAGGCGACGGCGCCCATTGGCGATCTTGGATCGTTGATCAAACAGCCTTCTTCTAGGACGTGCTCGAAACGAAGATTGAACGGCGTGAGATTGACTGTTCTTGCCTTCGCGAGGATTTCGTCGTTCACAATAAACCACGTCGCAAAGGCGGTGCCGGTGGGCTTCAACACGCGGGCAAATTCGCGAAGATAGTGCGCGATATCCACCTTCCTCATGTGCGTAAAGACCGACCATAGGATAATTCGATCGATGGAGGCATCTGGCGGTGGAAGCCTCACGTCGGTCGTTCTCATCGTGCCGCCAGGATTATGAAGCTGGTCGCCAATATCGAAATGGACAAATTTGAAGTTTGGATGCCTTACAGTGATATTGTCGCTGCACCATCGGATCGAGTCCTTAACGATATCAACGCCGATATAGCTGCCCTTCGCGCTGAGGACATTTGTAAGCGGGATCGCGTCCCGTCCGATGCCGCAACCGATCTCTAGAACAGCATGATCTGGATCGATCGGGGTGTGCTCTTTGAGAGCGGCCATATGGAATTCGCACATCGGCTCAAACGTGTCAGGGCCCCCTCCGGTAAGGTTCATCAGGCGGATTGGAATGTCATAGCCAAAATGGCGCGTTATTGGCTCTCTTAGCGACATTAGGATCCCCTCGTTACCCAGACCATGATGTCTAGCAGCCTAACCTGATTGTAAGCAAGTCGCCCTTCGGACCGGCTTGGCGCCGCCTATCGATGCGGTTGGACCTATCGTTTTCGGCACAAGCACTTAATCGCCATAAGCTCGAAAATCGAGGTCCTGGGCGGTCTCAGAACTCTTCCAGGCGGCTATCAGTCCCTGGCCGACCGGTTCATAGGACAATTGCAGCAAGGTCTTTCCGCCGCTGATTTGAATGATCGGTTCGAAGGTGAACATGGCATAGTTGTTGTCGCGCACAAGTGCGGCGTTCAACCGTGACTTGCCCAGAACGTTCCCGTTGTCGTCGAGCACTGAAAGGGTCAAGAGCCCCTTGTTGATTTGTCCGTAGGTGGATAGACGAACGTCAATTGCTCGGATGGTGTGAGCCGGAGTGGGAATTTCCGCGGTGATCGTGGTCCGAATGAGGGATGGGACACCTTTCCGCCCATCAGCGAAAGTCGAAACAAATCGCGAAGACGCCGGTTGGCACGGAGTACCCTCGTCGCAGTCTATCTTCTCCCAGGACACGGAGAAGGGCTCGTTGTAGTCGCTAAGGTTCTCGCTCTCGAAGCGGATCGCAACGACCTTCGGTCCTTCCCAATCGAGGCCACCGAGGAATTTATAGAGCGTGGAATAATTCTCAAAGAGCGGAGCTATCCAGACGCCGGTCATCAGGTGCGGCGGCATCAGCCGATATCTTTGCTCGGTGCCGTCCGAAAGGATGTAGACGAGGTGTATCGGGCTGAGGCGGAAGAGTGCCTCTTTGAGTTTCGAGGAAAGAGATTTGGTGAGATCAACCTTGACCCGCAGAATTGCCGAGGTCGGCGTCGGAGGCAAATAAATCGTTTTGTTCCAGCGCGCCAGTTCCGACTTGAAAGGCGTCGGCTCGCTAAAACCTCGCTCCGCGTCCGAGAGGCGTTCCAGCAAGCCAACCTGAAGTTTTGAAGGGTCATTCTCCACGAACACTGTTCGATAGTGTCGCATCACCTGCAGGAACGCGATCGGATCATCGAAAAGTTGGTGACGGTCGTCGACTCCGGCGATCGAGTCTCTCGGATGATGCATGATCAGAAAGCTTGGCGCGTTTGGACCCCGCAAAAAATCGGCGTTGAGGCTATCGAGATGTTCCGTAAAGGCATTGAAATGCTGAAAAACCGGCTTGAGGCGCCAGTTCAGTTGGGGATTGGCAGCCACAAGGCTGAGTTCATAGGAATATGCGTCGACCGTCTTTTTGCCGATGCGATTCAGAGTATCGGCCTCGAGCCGAGAACCCGCCAATTGTGAGTCTGAGACCTGCCGGAGGTACAATCGATACTGCGAATAGTGACGGAGGTGAGCCAACGGCTCCAGCCCGCCAGCAATTCTAGGCGTGAACTTGAGATTAGCATTGTCAAGTGCTGTTGCGGCCAGGAGTGTGATGGCAGTCGCCCCGAGGATGCCGATCGTAGGTCGGTAGAAGGCAAGGGTGAACCAACCATTTATTGTGTTACTCGCCGAGGCTGGCGATTTGCTCAGATGCAAGATCGAGACGCAGAACGTCGAGAACGCCAGGATGATAACGAGCGCGAAAACGTGAGCGTCGTATCGAACGACGCCATGTTTCCAGGCGATGGCGACCAATGGAATTATGGTTGCCAGCGCATGCAAGTTGCGCCAGCGGGGCAGCAGTCCAGCGAAGATCGCGAGCAGCGCCATAGCCGACAAGAACAGGCTTAAGCTTAGTCTCTCGTTTGCTCGAGAGGCGCTCATTGACGCGGTATATCCGGCGGACAATTGCAGTGAGTTGTAGAAATATGAGGAAATTCCTTCGACGGATCCACTGAGGATAATCCAGGCGACACAGAAACTCACCGCGGTTGATATGATTGCGACAGCGGCGCGTCGAGAGATCTGGCGAATTGAGGTGAACGGTACCAGCGTGCTTGCGATTATGGCACCGAGGCAGCTGACGCCAATCGTCACCTTCATCAAGAGCCCGACAGCAGCTATCAGTCCGCAGCATGCGATGATCGGGGTCCTAAACCGAGGTTCTTCATACCCCAGAAATAACAGCAGCATGACGAAGCACGACGGCAGTCTTTCGATATCGATGTAGCCGGATACAACTGCGCCGAGGGCAAGTCCCAGGATCGCGCTCCAGGCCTGTGTACGGCTGACGACGAAGTAGCTCATTGCCGCCGCAAAAGCTGAATACACGATGGTCCAGAAGACGTACCCCACCGTGAAATTGCTGCCGACGTCTTCGATTGCGAGGAGAAATCCGAGCGGTCCGTAGGTATAGATGATATCGGTTCCAAACCGCGCCCCGGTGGAAGCCCCGAGGTTCAAGATGTAAGGAAATGACTCGTCCAGCCCCGGGAGCATCGGTATAACCGGCACTCGGTATGCCTGCAGAAAGATGATCAGCGCGCCGATCCAAAAAAGAAGCGGGTACCTGCGGCAAATCCCGATATCAACCAATATAAGCTCCCCCACGTATCATGACCATTCCGCGAGAAAGCCTCGTATCATTCGCGCAAAACTGGTGCAACCCGCGCTGCACAAGCAGTCCGTGGCATCTAACTAAAGTGACCTGCTCCCCTGTTTGCCCTCGTTTATAAGGGGAGAGTCTGTTCTGAGTTTGGCCCCGGTTGGGGCGAGTTGCGAACTCGGGGTCGTCTACGGACTTGATCGATTCTCTCGGTCCCGCGCAGCAATCCGAAACAACTAGTGCGTGGGATTGCGTGGTATTCGAAAGGTTTTCAGCGACAACCGCTGTTCGACTTTCGCGGCGCGCCGGCGCGACAAAGAAGAGCCAGTTTGTTGCCTGGCTTTCCGGCAGTGATGCAGTTGTCCATATCAATCGGAATGACCGCCAAATCTCCCTGAGTAGTGGTGTCTGACCAACTCGCCCGCTCCCATGGGACGACCTTGACATGGTCAAAGATGCGGCGCGCTATATTGAGCGTTCTCACCCGGCCAAGCCAGGGAGTTGCACGCTTACCCGTCATTGCCTCCAAAACCCCTTCTTATGCACGCACGCTCGAGGCGGTCGGCAGCAGCCAACTCGCATGCCGCAACACCGCGCAGTGGATAGGGGCGTTGGATCAATTGATTGGCAGCGAGGAAGCTCCTGCCCGAGCTGACACACTAGGCCGCCAGTATGTTGAGCGCGTGTTAACGAAAGCAGCTCAACTCCAGGCTTGGGATGACGTGCTCACCTCGATCGGGATCGATATATCACACGCCATGCGGCCAGAATCTTGAAGGATCAAAATCGATTCCCTGCGCGAGCCCAGTGCCGATCGGCTGGCCCGACAGCGCGGAGCTAGTCCCCTTGGGCGCGCGGCCTGACCGCAATCACGACGAGCAATCCGAAATTGCATCTTTACGGCCGATTGGATACTCAATCGGTTTGGGGTTAGGGGCGAGAGATTTTCTCCAGATAACAATAGCTTAAGAACGTCGAAGCATTGAGGGCGCACAGCAGGTATTGTAAACTGGTCGACGCGGATATTTTCAGCGCAAAAGATCGGCTGAACGTCTATACAAGGCTAGCTGAACGGGGACAGGACGGCGGATGAAAGTTGTTATTTTGGCGGGCGGCCTGGGAACTCGCATCAGCGAGGAATCTCATCTGAAGCCCAAACCCATGATCGAAATCGGCGGCAAGCCGATTCTCTGGCACATCATGAAAATGTACTCGCACTACGGCATCAACGAATTCATCGTGTGCCTCGGCTATAAGGGCTACGTGATCAAGGAGTATTTTTCGAACTATTTTCTGCACACGTCGGACGTGACGTTCGACATGCGCGACAACAAGATGGAGATCCACGAGAAGTTTGCCGAACCGTGGAAGGTCACGCTAGTCGACACCGGCGAAGCGACGATGACTGGCGGACGGCTGAGGCGTGTCGCGCCGTATCTCCGCGACGAGACGTTCTGTTTCACCTATGGTGACGGCGTATCGGATATCGATATCGATGCGCTGATCAAGGTGCATAAGAAGACAGGACGGCAAGCAACCGTCACGGCGATCCAGCCACCCGGACGATACGGCGCGCTTCGCATCGACGACGGCAAGGTCGAACAGTTCCAGGAAAAACCCGCCGGCGATGGCGCCTGGATCAATGGCGGCTTCTTCGTGCTCGAACCGTCCGTGATCGACTACATCGAGGGCGACGCTACGGTCTGGGAGCAGGCGCCTCTGCAGACGCTTGCGGCAAAGGGGCAACTCACCTCCTACCAACATGATGGTTTCTGGCACGCGATGGACACGTTGCGCGACAAGAACCAGCTTGAGGATATGTGGGCCAAGGGCCGCGCGCCCTGGAAAAGCTGGTAGAGATGTTTTCTGACATCTATAGCGGCCTGCACGTCCTCGTGACGGGTCACAGCGGCTTCAAGGGAAGCTGGCTGACGCTCTGGCTGGAGACGCTGGGCGCGCGAGTTACCGGCATTTCGCTGCCGCCGGAAACCAGCCCAAACCACTGGGACATCCTGCGCCTCGACATCAATTCGAACTTCATCGATATCCGCGACCAGGAGGCGCTGGAGGGCGCCATTCTGAAGACACGGCCCGATATGGTCTTCCACATGGCGGCGCAGCCGCTGGTGCGCCGGTCCTATTGCAGCCCGGTTGAGACCTGGGCTACCAACGTGATGGGTACGGCCCACGTGCTCGAGGCCTGCCGCAAGCTGTCCGGGCTCAAAGCGGTGGTCGTGGTGACCACGGACAAGTGCTACGAGAACAAGGAGTGGGTTTGGGGCTATCGCGAAATCGATCCGCTGGGCGGTCACGATCCCTACAGCGCCTCGAAAGCCGGTACAGAGTTGGTGGCAGCGAGCTTCCGACGTTCCTTCTTCCACACAGCGGGCAGCCCGTTGCTGGCAACGGCGCGTGCAGGCAACGTGATCGGCGGCGGTGACTGGTCGGAAGACAGGCTGATTCCTGACGTAGTACGGTCGATCGGCGCCGGCCAATCGGTCGAGATACGCTCGCCCAACGCCACGCGGCCCTGGCAGCACGTGCTGGAATGCCTGTCCGGCTATCTTCTGCTTGGCGAGCGTCTGCTCAAGGGTGATCAGTCGTGCCTCGGGGCCTGGAATTTCGGACCGGACCGCGACGGCAATCGAACGGTCAAGAATGTTCTCGAGCAGATGCAAGACGCCTGGCCGGCCGTTGACTGGCACCGCACAGATCAGGAGCAGCCGCATGAAGCCAGACTGCTGCAGCTTGAAACCAGCAAGGCGCAGAGCGAACTGGGTTGGCGGCCGGTCTGGAACTTCCAGGAGGGTGTCGCGGCAACTGCCGAGTGGTATCGGGCTTGGCTCGAGCGCAATGAAGCGCTGAGCCGGATCCAGCTCGAGCGCTATATTGCTGCGGCCAGCGCGCGCGGCCTTGTCTGGACGAGGGGCCGCGGGGCATGAAACTGGTCCAAACCGATATCGCCGGGGTCTGGATCGCCGAGACCAGCGCACTTTCGGATCACCGCGGTTCGTTCCAGCGTCTGTTCTGCGCCAATGAGGAAAGCTCCATCATCGGCACGCGCAAGATCGTCCAGATCAACCAGTCGATCACCCGCGCTGTCGGTGCGGTCCGTGGCCTGCACTATCAGAAGCCGCCAATGGCGGAGATGAAGATCGTGCGCTGCTTGCGAGGTCGGGTGTTCGATGTCGCGGTCGACCTTCGCAAGGACTCGCCCACCTTCCTGAAATGGACGGCAATCGAACTTGCTCCGGACAACCGCTGCTCCTTCGTGATCCCCGAAGGATGCGCGCATGGCTTCCAGGTGCTGGAGGAAAACTCCGAACTATTGTATCTGCACACGGCATTCTATTCGTCGCCGGACGAGGGTGCCATTCGATTTGATGATCTGATGGTCGGGGTCGCCTGGCCCCTGCCGCCAAGAGACTTGTCCGCACGTGACTCCTCACATCCCTATCTTGATGCGGGCTTTAAGGGCATAGAGCTATGAAGTGCCGTCACTGTCACGCGCAACTGCAACACGTGTTCCTCGACCTCGGGCACGCGCCACCCTCGAACGCCTATCTGTCGGAAGCGCAGCTCCGCGCGCCGGAGACAACCTTCCCGCTGAAAATCCTCGTCTGCGACACGTGCTGGCTGGTGCAGACCGAGGATTATACCGCAGCGGACGAGTTGTTCTCCAGCGACTACGCCTACTTCTCCTCGACCTCGCAG
>NZ_PSRR01000045.1 GCF_004296405.1 Bradyrhizobium sp. Leo170 | reverse complement strand
GTTCATTGACCATGGAAAGTCGTTTTTCAATGGACGTGCAGAAGGAGCTTGCGGACAGGGGCCATCGCATCGAAATCGTCGACGGATGGTCGCTCGGAAGGCTTTCGGCGGTTTCCAAAAGAGGGAGGGTTCTGCGCGCGGCGGCGAACCCTCGCTATATGCAGGGTTACGCCTTTGGTCGTTAAGTAATACCGCGCGATCATCAGCCGATGGATGGGTGGCCTTGCTCGGCCAGCTCAATGAAGGCGCGGACCGTCTTGGACCTGTTCGTTCTTTTCCAGACCAGAAGCGTTTCCAGACAGAACCGTTGATCGTCGATCGGACGCAGATCGATGTTCTGACCGGCGAACCCGATCAAGCTCTTCGGATAGATCGTAACGCCGAGGCCGGCCGCGACCAGTCCGAGCAGCGCCATCGGATTCGACGCTTCCAGGCTGACGTTCATGCTCAGGCCTTCCGCCGAGAAGATGTCGCTCAGGCGCCAGCGATACGCTTCCCACTCGCCCATATCTCCGAGAATAAGATCCTGCCCGGCGAGATCGGCTGGACGTATCGTTGGTGCACGGGTCAACGCGTGATCCCGCGGCGCAACGAGATAAAGCGGCTCCACGCAAGCCACCAGGCTCTGGAAATCGGGATGGTCGAACGGCCCGATCATGTAGCCTACGTCGATCTCGTCATGTGCGAGCGCCAGCTTCTGACCCTGGGTACGCATGTAGCGCAGGTTCAGCGCGACATGCGGGTAGAGTCGTCTGTACCGAGAGACTGCCGAAGGCATCAGCGTCGTTGCCGCGAAAGACATGTAAGCCAATCTCAGCTCTCCGGTCTTGCCCTGCGCAACGAGACGAGCCGCGCCGACCGCCCGTTCGTAACCCCGCAACAGCTCGACATTTGTTTCGTAAAACGAGCGGCCCGCTGGCGTGAGCGAAACTTCTCGGGTGGTACGCTCGAACAGCTTGAATCCGAGCTGCTGTTCCAATCGCTGAATACGACGGGTCAGAGCCGACTGATCAATATTGAGGCGTTGGGCGCCGCGTCGGAAGCTGAGTTCCTCGGCAACCACCACAAAGGACTGCGTGAGTTCGATACCTTCGTCTCCGCACATTCGGCGCCTTCCCTACGGGCGAGTGAAGGATATCGATTGATGCAGGCCGTGCAACAACAATTGGTGAACGGTCACTTCCGCTCGCGCCGCCTTTCGTCATGATGGCCTCGATGGAGCCGTCGGTCAGGGCGGCCTGACAATGAGGAGATTGACCGTGCAGGACATCGACAATCGTGAGCTCAATCGCATGTTGCAGCAGGCCTTCGATGCTTCGACGAAGATCTATCAGGAGCGCGGTTTCCAGCGTCGCATCGGATTCGGAACACGTCCGGCGCTGGTGAGCGTCGACCTCGCCAACGCCTGGACGCGCCCGGGCAATCCCTTCACTTGCGATCAGGAAGCGATGGACAACGAGATCATCCCGGGCATGCAGCGGCTCCTGAAGGGCTGCCGTGCGAACGGCCATCCGGTGATCCACGTGACCACGGCCTACGAGATCACCGACCGGAATGCACCGTTTACCGACATGGGCTTGTGGCACTGCAAAATACCGATCGAGGTCGTCAATCTCAACGATCCGGCGCTCTGGGCCATCGACGCGCGCATCGCTCCGGTCGAGGGGGAATATACGTTGCTGAAGAAACGGGCGAGCGCGTTTCATGGCACGGGCCTTGGGGGAATTCTGCGCGCTGCCGGCGTCGACACCATCCTGGTAACTGGCGTGACCGCGACGGCATGCGTCCGTACGACGATCTGCGATGGCTTGGCGGACGGTTTTCGTACCATTGCCGTTCGTGAGTGCATCGGCGACCGCGTACCCGGTGCGGTCGCCTGGAACCTGTACGACATCGACGCCAAGTTCGCTGACGTGCACAGCGTCGATGAATGCGTTGACTATTTGAACAGCATGGGATCGACGCGCATAGCGGCCGAGTAGCGCTCTCGTGGCGACGGCGAGATAGACAGAGTCTCGCCGTCGTTGGTCATGAACGGTTCGCAGCTACAGCGACTTGAACATCACAAGCGCATCGACATAGTCGCCAGAGGGCCGACGGAAGGCGAGTGGCAGGCGACCGACGTCCCGGAAGCCAAGAGAATGCCAGAGGCTGACGGCGCGCTCATTGCTGCTGACAACGAAATTGAATTGCATCGCGGAAAATCCCTGGCTCTTCGCCTGCAACAGGGAGTGTTCGCACATCCGCCGAGCGATGCCTTTTCCCTGCGCGCTCGGGTGCGTCATGTAGCCGCAATTGGCGACATGCGATCCGCCTCCGGCCTGATTGGCGCGAAGGTAGTAAGTGCCCAGCGCGAGTCCGTCTTGCACCGCAATAAAGGTTTGACGATCTGTCCCCATCCAATAGCTGAGAGCGTCTGCCTCCGACATGTCCTTAGGGAGTGCATACGTCTCGCCGGCGCGAATGACGGGGCCGATGATCGACCAGATCGATGCGCTATCCTCACTTGTGGCAGGCCTTATCTTCAGCATGAGTGCTTGTTCCATGGGTATGTCGAGAGAGAGGATAGAGAGCCTCGCCGATGAAGCTCGGGACGAGCCAATTCTATTCTAATACAGAGAACGGCGATCCGAGTGCTCCGGTCCCCACATCAGGCGGCGCCGCGCCGTGACTTGCCGTGTTGTTGAGGCAATCGCAAACGTAGCTCAACTGGGCATCACTTCTGAAGTGTAGAACTACGCCAGGTCGATGGCGATGCGATCGTGTGCCGTTTGCTTAGCCGATGGGCGGCCATCTGCATACTTGCTGCACATTGCTCGGGTCGTGCGACGCGACGCCCGTAGCGTCTTCCAACAGCTACAATTTTCATGTCGCATTCATACAAGCCCCGGCTGGCAGTGCACGTATACATTTTTGTGAGTTTCGGAACGCGAAAGCAAGAGGGGACACGGGAGGGCACTTGCTGCTTTGGCAATGGCGCCAAAGGAGCGAGTGGCACAACGGAGGGACGCATGGGCTATCTGATCAACCGGCGCGGGTTTCTTGCGGGTGCAACGAGCGCGGTGGCGCTCACGTTAGGCGCGCGCGGTGTCCGTGCCGAAGGCGGCCAAATCATCGTCGCCAATTGGGGTGGGGACTGGAACGATCGCACGGTCCAGTTCTTCGAAGCACCCCTTGTCGAGAAAGCCGGTTACACTGTTGTCCGCGACCTCGACGGGTTCGATCAGCGCAGAACAAAGATCATTGCAAGCCGCAGACTGCCGCGTGCGCCGATGGATGTCGCGCATATGGACGATGCGACTGCGTTTGAATTGGCCTCGCTGGAAGCGCTTGACGCGATCGATGAGCAGGCCGTCCCACGACTGAAGGATACCCTGCCCATCCTGCGAACGCCTACATTCGTTCCTTGGCAATACAGCGCCTGGATCATCGGCTACAATCCCAAGAAATTGAAGGAGGCTCCCAAGAGCTTTGCCGATCTCTGGGACCCCAAATACAAGGGTATCGTCGGTTTGAGCGACGCCCACTGGTTTCACCACATCGAGTCCACGGCACTCAAGCTCGGAAAGTCCCTCGACAACATCAATATCGAGGCCGTGAAAGCCAGCATGATGGAATGGAAGAAAGCGGCCAGCCCGCGCATCTATCCGAACCATTTGCAGATCGAGCAGGCGCTCAAGAACGAAGAGATCCTCGTCGCTCCCGAGTATAAGGCCCGAATCCTGCAATTCGCCTCGGAGGGTGTCGATGTGGTTTCCGCGTATCCGGCTGAGGGCGGCATCGGCATCATCTTCGGCCTGGTGATGCCGAAGAAGGGGCCGAATCCTCAGGCGGCCAAATTCTACTGCAATGCGTTGCTTGACCCGGACGGGCTCACGGCTCTGGTCCAGAAGTCATTCTATTCGCCATCAAACACCAAGTCGGTGTTGCCTGAAGCTGCCGCCAAGCAGATCGAATTTACTGAGCAAGAGAAGAAAGCGATCCATAACCGGCCCCATGCATTCTGGCTGAAGAACCGCAATGATCTGCTCGACTGGTGGAACAAAGAATTCAAGAGCTGAACGCGTCTAGATGACCACGCTAGTAGTTGCACGAGAGTCGAGCGGCATGCCTGCCGTCGCAAGACGCACCCGGTGGGCTGCCCCTTATGCCTTATCGGGACCGGCCTTCGTATTTGTCTCGCTACTGCTGATGCTTCCGCTTCTCATGATGCTGCGGCTGAGCTTCTACCAGTACGACGCGGCGCAGATGTACATCCAGGCGTTCACGCTGGATAACTACGTCAGGTTCTTCAAGGACGAATTCTACCGTCAAGTGTTGTGGACGACCCTCTGGGTCTCGGCAGTCACGACTTTGCTGTGTCTGATCGGTGGATTGGCTGTTGCGTACTTCATGGCCAGGACGAATTCGACTATACTGAAGCGGTATTTGATTATCGCAATCGTCTTGCCGCTGTTCATGGGGAACGTGGCGAGGACCGCCGGATGGATCATCATCCTCGATAACAAGGGCCTATTGAATTTCCTGCTGCAACAACTCGACCCGGGAGGGGAAACGCTGCAGCTACTCTACACGTCCGGCGCGGTAATCACGGGTCTGACGTCGGTCCTATTGCCATTCATGATCGTGACGCTCAACAGCGTCATGCACAATATCGACGTATCGCTGGAGGAGGCGTCGCTCAATCTGGGGGCTTCCGCGCTGACAACGTTTCGCCGGATCATCCTTCCTCTCCTGATGCCGGGTATCTTCGCTGGCTGCGTACTGTGCTTTATCTTGTCCATGAATGCCTATGCGACGCCAATCCTCATCGGTGGGCCCAAGTTCTACATGATGGCGCCGACCATCTATAAGCAGATATCGGCGGCTATGAACTGGCCGTTCGCCTCGACGCTGGCGTTCATACTAATCTCGCTGACGATGGTGCTCACCGTCGTGTCCGCCGTAATGTTCAATCGGACGGCACGGGTGGGCGCCCTCCGATGACGAGTATAAGCAAAGCGAGCCCGCTCAGGTGGACCTATCTGATTTTCGTATGGGCCATCATACTCTTCGTGCTCGTCCCGCTCGCGACAACGATATGGGTTGCGTTCTTCAGCAACAAGATCCTTTCGTTTCCTCCCGAGGGATACACGGGAACCTGGTTCGTTCAGGCTTGGAGCCTCGAAGCCTTCAGGAGCGGCTTCTTCCTGAGCTTTCAGGTGGCGATCAGTGCGTCGGTGCTCGCGCTATGCCTGGGCGTTCCCGCAGCGCTCGCAATCGGCAGATACAAGTTCCGGGGACGGGAGTTCATCAACACTGTGCTGATGTCGCCGCTGATGATCCCGGCCATCGTTGCCGGCAGCGCGATCTACCTGTTCTACATTGAGCTCCAGATCTGGAGCGACGTTCAGTTCGCCTCCACGGTTTACGGCCTGACTTTGGCCCATGCCTTGATCGCGATACCGTGGGTGTTGCGGCTGCTCGTTGCATCCCTGGCGGGGCTCGATCCGGCGATCGAGGAAGCATCGCTTAGTCTCGGCGCGACGCGGCTTACGACTTTCTTCCGCATCACGCTTCCGCTGATACGCCCGGGTATCACGGCTGGCGTTCTGTTCGGATTCATCGCTTCGTTCGGCGATCTTGAGAAGTCGCTCCTGCTGGTCGGCCCAGGCCGCATCACGTTGCCGATAGCGATGCTCAACTATCTGGAATACCGAACCGATCCGACAATCATGGCGGTCGCGACCATCCAGGTTCTCATCATCGCGATCGCGCTCATCATTTCCGACCGATACGTGCGTCTCGGCCGAACATTCTGAAGAATAGAAGGGCTAACGGTGTCCCAGGTCACCCTCAAGAACGTGGTGAAGCAATACGACTCCTTCGTCGCTGTGAGGGAAATGTCGCTCGATATTGCGAACGGAGAATTCCTGGCGCTTCTTGGGCCCAGCGGATGTGGAAAGACCACGACGCTTCGGATGATCGCGGGCTTTATCGAGGCGAGTGCGGGCCGGATCTTCTTCGGCGATCAGGACGTGACCGATCTTCCGCCCAACAAGCGCAACACGGGAATGGTCTTTCAGGGCTTTGCCCTGTTTCCCCATATGAACGTCCATCAGAACATCGCCTACGGACTGGAGATGCGCCGGGTTCCCAAAGGCGATATCGGACAGCGCGTCGCCAAGGTTCTGGACCTGGTGCAGCTCGGCCGTTTCGCAGAACGCATGCCGCGACAATTGTCGGGAGGGCAGCAACAGCGGGTCGCGTTGGCTCGCGCGCTGGTCATCAATCCGCATGTGCTGTTGCTGGACGAGCCGCTGTCGGCCCTTGATGCGAAGCTACGACACGATGTTCGGTTGCAGATCAGACGATTGCAACAATCGCTTGGGCTGACGACCGTGTTCGTCACACACGATCAGGAGGAAGCGCTCAGCCTGGCAGATCGGCTCGTGGTGATGAACGGGGGTGCCATCGAGCAGATCGGGATCCCCGCCGATCTCTACGAACGACCGGCTACGCCTTTCGTCGCCGACTTCATCGGTAAGACAAACTTCTTCAAGGGAACGCTGGCTGGCGATAGGTTCACGACCGATGCGGGAATTTCCCTCAGGGTTGCGCCCAAAGTCGCGCGGGCGACGCTGCTTGGGGTGAGACCCGAGAAAATCAAGATTGCCGTCGGCCCGGCATCCGCGGCAACGGTGCACGGCGACGCGAACGAGATCGACGGGGTGGTCGAGCTCATCAGCTATCTCGGACCTTTCACCGAGTATCAGATTAAGGTCCCCGGCGAGCAACGTCTTCTGGTTCAGCAGGCCAATCGGGACGTGCCGGAAGCGGTACAGCCAGGGCAGGCGGTCAGGCTCACGATTGCTCCGGAGTGGTGCTTTCTCTTCAATGCCGACCCAGGCACGAATGCGAACCTGGAGAGCGAGCCCTAACGGAGCATTCACTTGGTACCGGCGGCGTCCCCATCGCTGCCCGGCGTTCGAACATCGATTTGCGTCAGGAGAACAAGAACATGTCGTCGCAACTGCACGAGCGCTCGATCGTCATTGACGGTCTGATCATCTCCAATTTTGGCCGGGATATATTCGAGGACATGCGAAAGGGAGGGCTTACGGCCGCCAATTGCACGTGCTGCATTTGGGAGGGGTTCACCGAGACGATGCGGAACGTGATGCACTGGAAACACTGGTTCCGCGAACATGGCGATCTGATCAAGCAGGTCTATACAACCCAGGACATCATGGCTGCGAAAAAGGAAGGCAGAACCGGGATCATACTGGGGTGGCAGAATATCACCGGTATAGAGGATCAGATCGGCTATCTCAGCCTCTTCAAGGAGCTCGGTGTTGGCATCATTCAGATGGCCTACAACACCCAGAACCTCGTGGGGACCGGCTGTTATGAACGCAAGGACGGTGGGCTGTCCGACTTTGGACACGAGGTGGTTGCCGAGATGAACCGACTTGGCATCCTGTGCGACCTCTCGCATGTCGGTCCTCAGACGAGCACGGACGTGATCCTTGCTTCCAAGAAGCCCGTGACTTACTCGCACTGTCTGCCCGCCGGGCTTAAGTCCCATCCGCGCAACAAGAGCGATGAGCAACTGAAGTTTATCGCCGATCGCGGCGGGTTCGTCGGCGTTACGATGTTTCCTCCTTTCCTCAAACGCGGCGTGGAAGCCACGGTTGACGACTACGTCGAAGCGATCGAATACGTAATCGACATCTGCGGCGAGCGAAACGTCGGTGTCGGCACCGATTTCACGCAAGGTTACGCGCAGCCCTTCTTCGATTGGATCACGCACGACAAAGGCTACGGACGCAAGCTCACGGACTTCGGGAATGTGATCAATCCGGAGGGCATGCGCACCATCGGTGATTGGCCAAATCTCACGGCCGCGATGGAGGAACGCGGCTGGAATTCGAGCAAAATCGAGGGCGTGATCGGAAAAAACTGGCTGTCGGTCTTGCGCGAAGTCTGGGGAGCCTAGATCGCCTGGGTATGCAGATCGTCATGAAGGAGGACGAAGCTGATTCCGGTTAGCAAGAAAGGCAAGCCTCTGCGGCTGGGCTCGTTCGAATTCGGCATAGTCATTGCTTGCCACCCCTTGCGTACGCGGGTTTGTTGAGGGTGCCTCCATGAGGAACTGGTTCACGCAGTTGAGGGCATCGCTTAGGTTCAAAGGAGACGTCAGCGATTTTCACATCTGTCCCGACGGTGCGCAGGTGTCGTTGCCCACAGGAATGAGGCAAAGCGATGGGGTTCTTGACTACCATGGTCGTACCGGCCTCGAGCCTGAAATTATCGAACATGGTCCGGTTCAAAGCGAGAAGGATGGCCGAGTTGGAAGAGGGCGATAGCTTCTCATTCTTGCCTGACACATTCTTGGCTTTAGAG
Source organism: Bradyrhizobium sp. Leo170 (assembly GCF_004296405.1). Taxonomy (GTDB): domain Bacteria; phylum Pseudomonadota; class Alphaproteobacteria; order Rhizobiales; family Xanthobacteraceae; genus Bradyrhizobium. Next base: position 28,532 of record NZ_PSRR01000045.1, on the reverse strand, counting down.
CGTTTTCGAGCGAAGTGGACACCGGTTCGCGTGAAGAAAACGCGTCAAGACAAGAATCTAGAACTTCGGTTCTGATTCAATCAGAACCGAAATGCTCTAGCCGCTGCATTTGGGCATAAGGCCATTCACATCCTGCACCAGGCTGGGCATCACTTCCGCGGCGGGGCGCTTGCCCGTCACCAGGCTTTCCGTGTGGCTCTTGATCACCTCGATGATCTTCAGCGAATTGCCACCCGGAAAGGACGCCCAGTCCGTCAGCACCGGCAGTTGCTGAATGCTGGTCATGTGGTTGGGGTTCTTGGCATAGAATGCCCCGAGGAGCTCGGGCGACTTCACCGCGATCTCATTGCCGGGCATGTAACCGGTATAATTCACCATGAGCGTCTGACCGATCGGGCCGGTGACAAACTTCACATACTCCCATGCTGCCTTCCGCCGCTCGGCATCCTTGGCGAAGATCATGGCGACATTGCCGCCCGCAGGCAGCTTGCCGTCTGGTGTTGACAACGGAAACGCGACCGTCTTGAAATCAAAGCGGTTGCCGATCTGGCGGTCTGCCGCAGCCACATAGGACGTGGAATCGACGAGAATGGCGAGGCTGCCGGCGACGAATGACTGACGCGCCTGGCTGATACCGAAATTGGGCATTCCCGACTTGCCAAAAGACTCCAAGGTCTTGAGTGCCCACATGCCGGCATCGTCATTGAACGCTATCGTGCAGCCGTCGGCCTTCAGCATGTGCCCGGCGCGGCTGGTGACGAGTGACTGCAGCAGCCAGTTTCCAGTTTGGTCCCACTGGTAGTAGAATCCCGTCACGCCGGCTCCGGCGCTCGCCTGAATTTTCTGACCTGCGGCGACCAGTTCGGGCCAGGACTTGGGTAGGGCGGCCGGAGCGAGGCCGGCCTTCTTCACCAGGTCGGCGTTCACGTAGAGCACCGGGGTTGAGACCGCAAAAGGCAGACCATAGAGCTTGCCTTTCCATTGGCCGAGCGCTGCGAGCGTAGAGTAGTAGCCAAGTTTGTCGAGGCCGCCATCCGCCGCCACGAAGGTATCGAGGGGGGCGCCGAGACCGCGATCCACGAACAAGCCGATCTGGTTGATGCCGTTGAACGCGACATCCGGCACGCTGCCGGTGATCTGGTCACGCAGGATCTGCTGTGCCCCTTCTTCGTATCCAGCCACTGGATTGCGAAACTTCACCTTGATGTCGGGATGGGTCTCGGTGAAGCGCTTGGCCAGCTCCTGCTGAAGAGCATTGAAGGTCCCCGGCGTGGTGTAAAGCACGTCCAGCGTCATCTCCGCATGGGCAGGGGTGATCGCGAAGGCGGCCAGGAATGTGGCACCCACGCCCCTCAACACGCGGCGCGGCAACAGTCTGTCGAGCATGACAATCTCCCTTTGGTCACTTCATGGCAGTGGTTGCCAGCCCGTCGATGAAGCGGCGCTGGGCGAAGAGGAAAGCGAGTAGCAGTGGGGCGACGATGATCGTGGCGCCGGCCATGAGCGGGCCGAGGAATTGACCCGCCTCGTCGTCGCGGAACAGGAGGATGCCGAGGGCCGGTGTCGAGATGTCTTCGCTCCGCACGGCAATGAGCGGCCAGAACAGGTCGTTCCAGTGGGCCACTACCGAGAAGATGCCGAAAGCGGCAAGCGCTGGCGCGCTCATGGGCATCATGATGCGCCAGATGATCTCGAACTCACCGAGTCCATCGAGCCGCGCGGCGTGGATGATCTCGTCGGGGATGGATCGGAAGAACTGGCGCAGCAGGAAGATACCGAAGGCAGAGATGATCCAGGGAAGAATGAGAGCCGCGTAGGTGTCGAGCAGCCCGAAGACGTAGAGCAGGACAAAATGGGGAATGGCCAGGGCCTGCGGGGGTACGAGAAGCCCCACCAGTACCGCGGAAAACAAGGTGTCGCGTCCGCGGAAGCGCAGTTTGGCGAGGGCGTAGGCGCATGGCACGCAGATCACGAGCTGCAGCGCGAAGATGACCGCGCAGACGAAGACACCATTGAGCAGGAAACGGAGCATCGGCGCTGCGGTCAGCGCAACGCGATAATTTTCAACGCCGTGGAAGGTTTTGGGCCAGAGGTGGAAGTCGGGTTGAAAGATCTCATCCGGTGGCTTCAGGGACAAGCTGACCATCCACACGAAAGGCAGCAACGCGAATGCTGCCGAAACGACAAGCAAAGCGTGGCGCGCGATGCGTCCCGCGACCCGGGATCGGCGGCGATGCGCGCTCATGAATAGTGCACCCGGCGTTCGATGAAGCGCGCCTGGGCAAGCGTGAGGGCGATCACGATAGCAAGGTAGACCACTGTCAGGGCTGCGCCGTAGCCGGTGCGCAGATAGTCGAAGCTTTCGGAATAGAGCCGATTCAGCAGGACCTCGGAGGCGTAGTTCGGACCGCCCTGGGTGAGCACGCGCACGCTATCGAACACCTCAAAGGCGCGGCTTGCGGTGAGGACGATGACGAACATGGTGACCGGCCCCAACATGGGGAGAGTCACGATGCGCAGCCGGTCAAAGAGGCCGTCCGCTCCATCGACTGCAGCGGCATCGTAGAGCTGTTGGGGCACCGCCTTCAGGCCGGAGACAAAGAGCACCATCGCGAAGCCAAAGCCCTGCCAAATGCCAATAAGGGCGACGGCGAGGAGCGCGGTGTGCTCGTCCCGCAGCCAATTGATGCCGGTCAAGCCGAATGTGGCGAGCGTCCGGTTGACCAGGCCGATGCTGGGATGAAGCATGGTGCCCCACACCACGGCCATCGCCGACATGGTGGACATGACCGGCAGAAAGTGCACCGCGCGATAGAAGCCGCGCAGGCCAGGGCTCGCCTCGATGAGCAGAGCTGTGGCAAGGCCAAGCCCCACCGTCCCCGGCACCACGATAGCGACATAGATGCAAGTGTTGACCAGGGCCTTCCAAAAGGGCGGGTCCGCCCACAACGCAGCAAAATTCTCGATACCGACGAAGTGGAAGGTCGTGGCGCCCAACTGCCAGTCGGTGAACGAGAACAGGATCACCGCCGCGGCCGGGCCAAAGAGCAGGCAAATCAGCAGGATCAAGGCCGGGGAGACGGCGAGCCAGCCGACCGTGGCCTCTGCAGCCTGATGCTGCCGACGACGGGCAACCGGGCGAGCGCGGCGGTGGACCAAGGCCATCACGCTCATGCTGCCACCCGCTCGATATCGCCGCAGCGCCTGCCAGCCTCGTCGAACTGCATCAGTCGCGCAGCATCGACCTTGAGCCCAACCGCGCAGCCGAGCGAAAAGCGTGGTTCGTCGGGTGCGGTGCGGATCACGACGGTTTCCGAGCCGTCGCGGAGCGCCACATGCACGAAGATATCTGAGCCGAGATTTTCAAGATCCGTCACGGTGCCACCGGGCAGGCCAGCGGTTGGCGTGGTCAGGACGGCTGCTTCTGGACGAAATGCGAGGTGCCTGGTCTGCGGTGCAAGGATTGCCGACAGAATCGGTCGATCGTCCGCCCAACGGCCGCGAGCGACCACGTTGATCTTGGGGCTGCCGATCATCTCGGCCACCCTCAGATCCTGCGGGTCCCGATAGAGCTTTTCTGGAGGGCCCACCTGGAGCAGCTCGCCGCCGATCACCACGGCCACGCGGTCCGCCATCGTCATGGCCTCTGACTGGTCATGCGTGACATAAACGAAGGTAACGCCGAGGCGGCGGTGCAGCGCGGTGATTTCCGCGCGCATCTGCACTCTGAGCTTGGCGTCGAGATTGGATAGCGGCTCGTCCATCAGAAAAACGGTGGGATGCCGCACCATTGCGCGCCCGAGGGCGACGCGCTGGCGTTGCCCCCCGGAAAGCTGGCCCGGCTTGCGGTGGAGCAGATGGGCCACGTCGAGCATGGTGGCGGCCTGCTCCACCTCCATGCGAATGCTCCTTTCGATGCCGGTGCGACCCGGCAGGAGCCGTCCGATGAGCGGCAGGCGCTGTGCGAAGGAGAGCCGCCGCGTGCGCAATGGCAGCGCGATGTTGTCGAATACGGTGAGATGGGGATAGAGGGCGTAGGACTGAAACACCATGGCGACGTCCCGGTCCTTTGGACGGGCGCCATCCACGAGCCGGCCGCCCACGCTCACCTCGCCGGCGTCTTGATCCTCGAGCCCGGCGATGATCCGCAGCAAGGTGGACTTGCCGCAGCCGGACGGCCCCACCAGGGTCAGGAATTCCCCATCCTGAATCTTCAGGGAGACGCCCTTCAGGACCGACACCTCCCCATAGCGCTTCTCGATGCCGCGCAGCTCGATCTCAGCCAAAGTCGCCTCGCTGTAGCGCGTTGCCGTCTGTGCCGGAGCCGGGCAGACCGAGATGAGCAAGAATGGTAGGCGCGATGTCGATAACCGAGGCTGCTCTGGAGCGCACCGCGCCGGCCAAGAAGCCCGGACCCGAGATCATCAGGAAAGGCGACTGCTCGGCAGCCCCAAGCCCACCGTGCTGACCTGCGCCGATGACATCTTCCTTGCCTTCAGAACGCTTGGCGGCAAAGCTCGTCCCGACAATGCCGAAAGCGTTGGGAGCCTCGGTCTCGCGCATGGAGACGGCACAAGCGAGTCCGTTGTCGGTGGACTGGCCAATACGGTGCAACTCGGCCCTCGTCAGTACGGTTCCGGTCCAGTCTTGGCCAGCCAGGAAGCTTGCGATTGCCGCCTCGCGCCCAGCGGCGTCCGGGTGAAGATAGATCAGTGCCGAAGTGCCGTTGGAGGCCACCACCACCTCGTCGGAATCGAGACTTTCCTTGAGGCCTGCGGCGACCAGCTCAGCCTCGATGTGAATGACGTCGCTCACGGTTTGATGACCGTGATCGGATCCAAGGAGAAAGAGCACATCCTCGCGGTCGGGCAATTGCGCCACCGCGTCCATGACGCGCTTCGCGTTCCGATCGGCTTCCGTCAGGACGGCCAGGTGTTCGGGCGAGCCCAGCGGCAGAGCGTGCTGGGACGAGTCGGGTTCGCCCAGCCACATCAGAGTGAGGGCGGGAGGACTCGCGGCCAGCACAGTCTCCGCAATGAAACGCTCGGTCATGGCTCGATCGCCAGCCACGTCCAGGGTCACGCGAAGCTGCTCAGCTTCGGGTAGGGGAATGCGGCCTCGCCCGAACGAGCCGGCGCGATGATAGATGCGTCCGTGGCCGTCGGGATCGTGAGCATAGGCCGCACCAGGCGACACGTTGCTGAATATCACCGCACCACCGTGCTCACGCAGCCGCTCGGCAAGAGTCGGAACGCCAAGGGACCGTCCGGTGACACGTCTTTTGTGCTGGAGAAAATCCGGCCGGCCCGCATCGTGACGCACAAGGCGGCCGTCTTCAACGAGGACCATGGTGTTGCCCTGGAGCCCGTGGCGCGCCGGCAGGCAGCCGGTGGCGAGGCTGGCGGAGACCACGCGCGTGCATGAAGGAAAGATCGTGCTGTAGTCTGAGAATTGCTCGGCACGCGCAGCAAAGGCAGCTAGGTGCGGCGTGGTCTCGGGACCGACGAGGTCCCGGCGCAGGCCGTCGAGGATGACGAGGATGGCGCGGCGCACGTTTACGCTTCCACCTCGTTGAGCAGCACGAAAGAGGCGCGGCATCCGCGCAGCACCCGTGCTGGGTCGCTGGTGCGACCGGCCTTCAACCGATGTTCGACCGTCTCTGGCCGCTCGGGCCACGCGCGGAGTTTTCCGTTCACGTCCTGAGCAAGCCGGATCGGCGTCGGTTCACCACTTTGCATGTCGTTCCATCGTTTGCGCCTGAGAGGAGGCGACTCCTAACGGTGGCCGACGACACTTTTGTGACTATACGGGTACATTTGTTCCATGCACCGAATTGCGATGTGGATCGTGCAGCATGGAGGCCGGATGTGCTGGACCAAGCAAACAAAGACGAAAACGCGCGCGGCGCTGATTTTGCGCTCATGGCGCGGGTCTGCTGGCACCACTTCAAGGAAGGACAAACCCAGGATGTGATCGCCCAACATCTCCAATGTCTGTGACTACGTTCACCCTAGGTGCGCTTGCGCATGATCGAAGGCTCCTCGAAGTCTGTCCGGCGGATCTCGTTGAAGAGTGCTTCAGCGGCTGCCGATAATGTGCGACCGCGCCGACGGATCAGATAGATCGGACGAGAGATCCGTGGCGCTTGCAGAATTCTAACGCCAAGCGTCGGACGCTCAAACTGGTGGAGGCTAAGCGACGGAACTATTGTGATGCCCAGACCCGCTTCCACCATGCCGGCAAGCGTCGCCATGTAATTCGCCTCGAGATGGGCTTTTAGTTTCACGCGCTCAAAGGCAGCATCGAGGGCGCGGCGAACACTACTATTGCGTGTCAGGTGAATAAACGGATAGGACGCGATGTCAGCGGCAGCGATCTTCTTTTTCGACAGCAACTCATGATCTTTGCGGCAGACGAGGTAGAAGTGATCAGTCGCCACGACCTGCCCGTCCAAGTCCTCTGCACCGTCAAGCGTCGACAGGGCAAAGTCAACGTCGCCGTTGCGTACCAATGATACGCACGTCTCCGCCATTGCGTCGGTCAGCGACAACTGAACGTTTGGATGCCGGGCTGCAAATCTTGACAGTATTTTCGGCATCCAGCCGGCAGAGACCGATGGCAGTGCCGCGATCGACACCCGGCCCCGGCGGCGCGCCGCCCGGTCACGGAAAATCTGAATAACGTCGGACAAATCTGCATGCAACTGATGAGCGAAAGGCTCGAAGACCTCGCCATCGGGAGTCATTTCGACCCTCCGCGTGGTCCGGTCGAACAGCTTGGCTCCTAACGCGTGTTCGAGCGACGAGATGCGGGTGCTGAACGCCGATTGCGACAGCCCGCATCGCGCGGCCGCCCGCGTGAAATTCTTTTCCTGAGCAAGGGTGAGGAAGATATGGAGGTCCTGGCTCGTTATATTCATAGGATCGATCAATCATTATGATCTTTCGATTTATCAGATTTGTTGCCCACAAGTAAGCTTCCTTCACAAATCTAAAGGAGCAGGGTCACCATGGTCGGACTGTCTCGCAGGTCGTGGTTGGGCGGTGTCGGTGCGCTGTCCCTGGCCGCGTCGTGGCTCAGGAGATCGTCGGCGAACGATAAGTTCCCGTCACGGCCTATCACGCTGATCGTTCCGTTTCCGGCCGGCGGAACGGCCGATACCACTTTCCGCGTACTGGCGACTGCCGCGGCAACGCACCTCGGCCAGCCGATCGTCGTCGAAAACCGTCCAGGCGCCAGTGCCACGCTGGGTGCGGTTGCGATGCTGTCGGCGTCGCCCGATGGCTACCGCATCGCGGTCACCCATTCGGCGGTTCTGCGCGTCCAGCTCATGCAGAAGACGCCCTATGACGCGTTGCAGGATTTCACGCCGATCATCCAGATCGGCGCTTTCAACGTCGGCATGGTCGTCCGCCAGGATTCACCGTTCAAGACCTGGAGCGACTTTGTCGCCGAGGCCCGCAAGCGGCCCGAGGAGGTCAACTACGGGACGAACGGTCCGGCGACCGCGCAGAACCTGGCGATGGTTCAGGTCGCCGACATCGAGAAGATCAAGCTGATCCACGTGCCGTTCAAGGGCGACTCCGAGGGCATCGCCGCCTTGCTCGGCGCCCACATCGACGCCCACGCGGGCGGCACGATCCTCGGCGATCTGGTCGACAACGGGCAGGCACGCTGGTTGGCGGTCTTCTCTGACGAGCGGTTGAAGCGTTGGCCCGACGCGCCGACCCTTTACGATCTCGGCTATGACGTGACCGCCGCGAGCCCGAACGGTTTGATTGGTCCAAAGGGAATGCCAGAGGAGGTGGTCCAGCGGCTGCACGACGCTTTCAAACTGGCGCTTTTTGATCCGCAACATGTCGCGATCCAGGAGAAGTACGGGCAGTCGATCCAATATCGCGACGGCGCCGATTTTGGCGAGGTGATCAGGAAGAACTTCGAGATCGAACGCGAGAAGATCCGCCGCGCCGGCCTTCTGCGGTCCTGAGCGACTTCAAATCCAGCGGGGTGAAGAATGCAGGTTGGCGTCGAAATTGGCGGGACATTTACGGACCTCGTCTGGGTGGACGAGGAAGGCGTGGTCTCCGTCGGCAAGGTTCCATCGACACCGAGCCAGGTCCACAAGGCAGTTGAGAACGCGGTCGATCAGGCTGCCGTGCGGTTAAAGGAGGTAACGCGCTTCTCGCACGGTTCGACGATCGCCACCAACGCGTTGATCACGCGGCGCGGCGCGCGCACCGGGCTTCTCACCACCAAGGGCTTTCGCGACATCACCGAAATCGGCTTGCACGATCGCGTTGGCAACATCTATACGGCTTTCTATCACAAACCCCGCGCACCGGTAGAGCGGCGCTTCATCCGCGAGATTCCGGAACGCATCGACGGGTGCGGCAATGTGGTCGAAGCCCTCGATGAAGAGGTGGCACAGCAGGAAATCCAGTTTCTCCTCGACAACGGCGTGACGTCGATTGCGATCTGCCTGTTGCACGCCTACCGCAATGGAGTTCACGAGGATCGCCTGCGCGAACTCATTCTCTCGATGAGCCCCACAACGCGCGTCGGCTGTTCGAGCCGCGTATCGCCTGAGTTCCGTGAATACGAGCGCACCGTGACGACGGTGGTCAATTCCTTCGTCTCCCCGGTGGTCGTCGATTACGTCGATCGGCTGGATCGCGGTCTGACCGATCGCGGCTGCCGCAGCGGCTTGCAGATCATGCAGTCGAATGGCGGCATCATGCCGGCGGAAGCAGCGGGTGACAACGCCGTGCGCATGCTGCTGTCGGGGCCGGCCGCAGGCGTTCAGGCCGCCGCATGGTTCGCACGCCGCAACGGCATCAACGACATCATCACGATCGATATGGGGGGCACCAGCACGGATGTGGCGGTCGCGCCCATGCTGGAGCCGCGGGTGGTGCAAGAGCTTATGGTCGATGACTTGCCGATCCGCACCACCGCGCTTGACATGGTTACGGTCGGCGCCGGCGGCGGCAGCATCGCGGCGCTTGATTCCGGCGGCTTCCTCAATGTCGGGCCGGCCAGTGCGGGAGCCGAGCCTGGGCCGGCATGCTACGGCCGCGGCGGCAAGCTGCCGACGGTGACAGACGCGCAGTTGATCGCCGGACTGCTGCGGCCGTCGCACTTCTTCGCAGGCAAGATGACGCTCGATGTCGGGGCTGCGAAAGATGCATTCACGTCGCTGAAGGTGCCGGGCGACCTCAGGCACAAGGCGGATGCCGTGTTGCAGATGGTCAACAGCAACATGGCGGCGGCGGTTCGTCTTGTCTCGACTGCGAGGGGCATCGATCCGCGTGACTTTACGCTCGTGGCCTATGGCGGTGGCGGCCCGCTGCACGCAGCGACAGTGGCCGACGAGGTCGGCATGAACCGCGTTCTTGTTCCGTGGTCGCCCGGCATCACCAGCGCTTTCGGCCTGCTGATCGCCGATCTCAAGGTCGACTTCATCAAGGCGAGATTGCAGCCGTTGACTGCCGAGTCGCTCGCCGAGATCGGCGTAGCCGATCTGGCCGCGACATGTGACGGCTATGCCGCGAGTCTCGGCTTGGCCGCTGGCGGCTACGACGTTCAGATGGGACTCGATCTGCGCTACGCGGGCCAGGGATTCGAGTTGACGGTCTGGACAGACGTGGCACGGGCAAGCCCCTCGGAATTGCGTGACGTTTTCGAGAGCCTGCACCGTGAGCGCTATGGCTACACGCGACCGAACTTGCCGGTTCAGATCGTCAACGCGCGGGCGCGGCTTACCCGCAAGAACAAGCTCAACGTCGTTACTCCCAAGGGAGATCCTGGTCGGAACGGTAAGCGCGAGACGTGCGATATCGTCCTCCAGGGCAAATCCGTTGCCGCGACCTTCATGGATCGTTCTGATCTTGATTTCGGCGAGACAATCACGGGCCCGGTCATTCTCGAAGAGCCGACGACCACGACACTGGTGCCGCCGGGCTGGACGGCGCGCTGCTGCGAGAGCGGCGATCTGCTGCTGGAGAAAAAGTGATGTTCGGCGAACAGACCAAGCTCGCGATCCTTGCCAACGCGATCCGAGCGATCGCGAATGAGATGGGGGCAATTCTTGTCCGCTCTGCGTTCTCGACCATCGTGCGCGAGGCTCGCGACTGCTCGACCGCGATTCTCGACGCGCACGGCAACGTGGTGTCGCAGGCCGAAATGATCCCGATCCACAATGGCGGGTTGAGCGAAGCGTTCAGGGCATCCGTCGCGCAACTCGACATCTCCGGGATCGGGCCCAACTCCGCGATCCTGCTCAACGATCCCTATGCCGGAGGGCAGCATCTCAACGACTTCATCATCTTCCAGCCCGTGTTCGCCGATGAGGTCCTGATCGGATGGGTCGGTAATACGGCGCATCATCTCGACGTCGGAGGCGGCGGCGCCGGGATCAACATTGATGCGACTGAATTGCTGCAGGAAGGGATTGTCATTCCGCCGCTGCTGATCGATGTCGAAAGGGACCTGATGGGCGGCGCGATCGACCGCCTGATCTTCGCCAACGTCCGGACGTAGAAGTCGGCCGCGGCGACTTCTACGCTCAGCTTGCCGCCAATCGGACCGGCATCGAGCGTCTCCAGCAACTGGCCGAACGTCACGGCTACGATCTGGTGGTCCGCGCGATGGCGGAGACGCTCGATTATACGGAGCGCCGCATGCGGGCGGCCATCGCGACGATTCCGAACGGAACATGGACCGGCGAGGCATGGATCGACGCGGACGTACGTGGCGATATTCCGCTAAAGGTCGTTGCGACCGTTACGGTCGCTGACGGAGCCATGGTGCTGGACTTCACCGGCACGGCACCAGAGGTGCACAGCATGTTCAACAGCTCGAAATCGTCGTCGATCGCTGCGGCGATCTCGGCTGTTCGCTGCCTGCTCGCCGATAAGGACATTCCGGCCAACGATGCCTGCAATCGTCTGATTGATATCCGGCTGCCCGAGGGTACGATCGTCAATCCGATGCCCGGCCGACCGGTGCGCGCCCGCATTGCCGTGTCCTATCGCGTGCTCGACGCAATCCATGAGGCGCTCGGAAAGGCGATTCCGGATCGAGTTCCAGCGCAGGGCTTCAATTCCACCACCGGCCTCTACCTTGTGCAGGAGCGGCCGAATGGCGGCACGCGCATCTACGCGGACGTGCTCGGCGGCGGCTATGGCGGCGCACCGGGCTACGACGGCGCGCACGCCCTCGCCGGTGTTCTGTCATCGAGCCGCAATACGCCGATCGAGTCGATCGAGCAGATCCACCCTCATATCCGTATGCTGCGTTATGGCCTTGTTCCGAATTCCGGTGGCGCGGGAGAATGGCGCGGCGGTCTAGGCTTTACGCGCGCCATCCAGGTGCTGGAGGATAACGTCGTCCTCAGCTACTACTCGGAACACTTTCTCTATCCGGCACGCGGCAGGATGGGCGGCGCCGACGGAGCCCTCGCATCGTTGAAGGTGATCCGGGGCAAAGACGTCATCGACCTGCCAACCACCGCGGTCATGACCCTGCAGAAAGGCGATATCGTTCAGCTCACGGTCGGCGGCGGCGCCGGTTGGGGCGATCCTGCGAAGCGCCCGGTCGAACTCGTTGAGCGTGACCTCGAGCAGGGGCTGATTACCGCGGAGTTTGCGACAAGACATTACCCCCAGGCTTTCAAGCCCGCGCTCGTTGCCTGAGGGGAGGTCTCGCATGTTCTACCGTCCCGAACGCACCCTGACGACCGACACCGCTGCTATCGACCTTATGTCGGAGCTCGGCTTCGCGCTTCTGGTTTCGACCGAAAACGGTGAACTGCATTTCTCCCACATCCCGGTGCTGGTTGATGTGAAACACGGTGCGGTAACCCACATCCGCGGTCATGTCGCGCGCGCTAATGAGCATTGGAAATCGCTGGAGCGCCAGCCGAAAGCGGTGTTCGTCTTCAACGGCCCGAATGCGTATGTGTCGGCTCAGTGGTACACGAAGGAATGTCCGGCGGCGCCGAGCTGGTCGTATGCGGTGGTCCATGCCCACGGTGACGTCCGCCTGCTCGACCGCGCCGGCCTCGATCAGGTTGTCGATGACCTGGTGCGTGTCAACGAAAGCCGCTTTCCCGCCCAGTGGTCGATCGCGGACTACAGCCCGCAGCGCCGCGCCGCCTTGATGCCGCACATCGTTGGCTTCTCGATGGCAGTGACGCGGCTCGAACCCAAATTCAATATCAAGCGGCACTACAGTGACGCCGACAAGCGCGGCGCCATCGCAGGGCTCATCAAGACCGACAAGGATGATGCCCGACAGATCGCGGGACTGATGGCTGAGACGCTCTCGGCGCAGGGTGATCGCCCGGCTAACGATATTCTTGACAATTATTCAAAGGGCTGGCGCCGAGCTCGCCGTGCGCGACCACGGATCGGCCGCCAGCGACTAAGCGTCGACGACGCAGACGGAAGAACCGTCGATCAATCCGTATGCAAGACAGGTGTCGCGCTGGGGACAACGAATAATGAGTCCCGCAGCATGTCCAACTCGGGACGCCCCGAGATTGTGAAATGCTATTCCAGAATCCGCTCGAACTATGAAGTCTATTTTTAGCTCGAAGCCCCTATAAGTCCCCGATACGCAACCGAATTGCGCAACGTCGTTGCTAGTCTTTCCGCAAGGCAGAGATGTCGTGTGGAGCGAGCAGCAGGAAATGCGAACGATTGGCTTGATCGGCGGAATGAGTTGGGAAAGCACCGCCGTCTATTACCGGCGGCTCAATGAACAGGTCCGAACCCGGTTGGGTGGACTTCACTCCGCTGAAATCCTGATGCGATCGGTCGACTTCGACGCGATCGTCAATCTGCAGAAGCAGGGACGCTGGGATGAAGCCTGCAGAATTCTTGCAAACATTGCCCGCGAGCTGGAGGAGGGCGGCGCCGGCTGCCTCCTGATCTGCACCAACACCATGCACAAGCTCGCTGACGAGGTGCAGCGGGCGGTATCGATCCCGCTGTTGCATATCGCCGATGTTACCGCCAGCGCGATCAAGGCCGGCGGATGCAAGCGCCCGTTGCTGCTGGCGACACGCTACACCATGGAACAGGATTTTTATGTGCAGCGGCTGCGCGAGCAGTTTGCGCTCGATCCGATCATTCCCGACGAAGCAGATCGCATCGCGGTCCATGACATCATCTTCGATGAGCTATGCCAAGGCGTCGTCAGCGACCGGTCGCGCCGCCGCTACCTCGATGTCATCGCGCGCGGAAAGTTAAACGGTGCCGACAGCGTGATCCTCGGTTGTACCGAAATCTGTCTGTTGGTCGGACCGCAACACATTGATCTTCCGGTGTTCGACTCGACGATGCTGCACGCTGACGCCGCCGTGGATTTCTCCATGACGAAACAAGCGTCTCATCCGCGTGCAGCGCAGGGAGTGCAATCCTGAAGTGGCACCGATCTTGCCTAAAAATCTGCGAGCCGCGGGTAGGTTTGTAAAGAAGTGAGTGACAAGGCTTTGACTATCAATGCAGTGAAGCCCGTTCTCGATCACGCCGTCATTAATGTGATGGGGAAGCTCGACGAGGCGGCCGCGCAATATGGCCGGCTCGGCTTCAAGCTGACGGAACGTGGTCATCATTCGCTCGGCTCGAGCAATAACCTCGCGATCTTTGGCGAGAACTACCTGGAACTGCTCGGATATCTGCCGGGGAGCGAGACCAGGCGCGCCGATCTGTGGACGCATCCGCCGGGGCTGACCGGGCTGGTGTTCAAATCAGTCGACCCCGATCTTGTCTTTGCCGCCTTGAAGCAGCGCGGCGTTCCAGCGGAAGAGCCGATGAGCTTTTCGCGCCCAGTGTCGTTTCCGGGCGGTACGCAGGATGCGCGCTTCAGGGTGGTTCGCGTCGGCAGCGAAGAGGTGCAGAACGGCCGTACCTTCTTCTGCCACCACGATACTCCGGAACTGGTCTACCGACCGGAATGGCGTGCGCACCCGAACGGTGTCACCGACATCGTCGAATTCGTCATCGCGTCGAAAGCGCCGTCGCGCACCGCTGCACTGTATGAGCGAATGTTCGGCGTGCCTTTGCTCAGTGAGGTGCCTGGCGGCGTATTGTTCCGTGCCGGCACCGCCACCATCCGTGTGCTGGAGCCATCGGCAGTTGCCGAACGCTATGCCGATGCTGCGCTGGTCAGCGAGAACGGCTCGGATCGCATGGTCGCGCTGGTGTTCAAGGTGCCTTCGCTCGAGGCGCCGCGGACGGTGTTCGAGAGGTCGGGGATCGGTTACCGGCCCTACGCCGACGGGATCGTCGTCAGCCATACGGATGCAGCCAACGTGGCACTCGGGTTCACGGTGCCATGATGATCGATTTCACCGAGAGCTTTGCGTTGGACTATGCAGGCGCCCGCACCAAATTCCGCGCGACTGCGGCCGAGCTGGGTGGCGCGCTGTCCGAATATCGTCATCCGACCCTAAGGACGCCTGACGGCCAGGATCTCGTGGTCGACGTCGCGCGGCTCGGCGATGCCGCCGCCCCGTCGCAGTTGATCGTGATCAGCGGCACGCACGGCCTTGAAGGTCTCAGCGGTTCGGCGGCGCAGGTTGCGTGGATGAAGAGCGCCCCGACGCGGGCGCTGCCGCCGCATCTCTCAGTGTTGCTGGTGCATGCGATCAATCCGTATGGTTTCGCGTGGGGCACCCGCACGACCGAGAATAACGTCGATCTCAATCGCAATTTTGTCGATCACGAAGCGCCGCATCCGGCCAATCCCGGCTATGCAACGCTGTATCCGGATCTGGTCCCGGATGATTGGACGCCGGCGGCCCTTCAAGCCTATACCGGAGCGCTCGATCGCTTTCGTGCTGCGCATGGCGATGATGCATTGTTCAATGTGCTCGCGAGCGGGCAGTACGACTTCCCCAATGGCAACAATTTCGGCGGCGTCGCCCGCGAGTGGTCGAACGTTACGTTGGAGAAGATCGTCGCCGATCACCTCGGTCAGGCCGAGCGTGTCGGCTTCATCGATTGGCATACCGGCATCGGAGGCTGGGCCGAGGCGTTCTTCCTTTGCTTCAACGACGAAAACGGACCGCTGCACGCTGAGGCCGTGCGCTGGTGGGGCAAGGAGCGGCTCATCGGCCAGCGGCCACACAACATGGCGCGGCCGAACTATCAAGGGCTGGTGTTCCACGGCCTGACGAAATTCCTCGGTCGCCGGCCGATGGTCAGCGCTGTCGTCGAGTTCGGCACCCGCGGCGTCCATGTCCGGCGCGCGCTGCAACTCGATCTATGGCTCAAATTCAAGGCCGAACGCGACAGCGAACGGGTGCAGCTCTTGAGAGCCGATCTTCACGACTGCTTCGTGCCGGTATCGGCCAACTGGCGCGAGCAGACCACCGAACAGGCGATCTCGATAACCCAACAGGCGATCGACGGACTGGCGACCTGGTCGCTTGCCGCGGCGGCCTAACACGGAGTTGAATGACAAGATGCGTGCCCTAGTCCTTCGCGAACATGGCGACAACGACAAGCTTCAATTCGTGCCCGATTATCCAACGCCGAAGGCGGCGGAGGGTGACGTCGTCGTGCGGGTCAAGGCCTCTTCGATCAACTACCACGATGTGTTCACCCGCCGCGGCATGCCCGGCATCAAGGTGCCGCTGCCGGTCATCATCGGCCTCGACGTAGTCGGCGAGATCGCGGAGCTTGGCGCGGGCGTCACCGGCTGGAAGGTCGGCGATCGCGTGCTGATTGATCCGGTCAACCGCGTCGAAGGCGGCTTGATGGGCGAGACCCAGGACGGGGGCCTCGCGGAATATTGCCGGGCCAAGGCGCACCAATTGGTTAAGATTCCCGACAATGTCGGCTTCGAGCAGGCGGCGGCGCTGCCGGTGGCCTACGGCACGGCGATCCGCGTGATGAACACGATCGGCAAGATCAAGCCGGGCGAAAAAGTACTGATCCTTGGCGCGAGCGGCGGCGTCGGCGTTTGCTGTGTGCAACTCGCGAAACTGGCCGGCGCCTATGTGATCGCCTGTGCCGGCAGCGAGGAGAAGGGGCGGCGGCTCAAGGAGCTCGGCGCCGACGAAATCATTCTCTACACGCAGACCGATTTCATGAAGGCAGTCTTCGAGCGCCACGGCAAGCCGCATCGCCGGCGCTTCGTTGAAGGCGGCGGCGTCGACGTGGTGGTCAATTTTACCGGGGGCGACACCTGGGTGAAGTCGCTTCGCTGCCTGAAGCTGGGAGGCCGTCTCCTGACCTGTGGCGCCACGGCTGGATTTTCGCCCACCGAGGACCTCCGTTTCATCTGGACTTTCGAGCTGCAGGTCCTCGGTTCCAACGGCTGGGAGCGCGAGGATATCGAAAAGCTGTTCGATCTGGTGCAGGCGGGCAAGCTGCAGGTCCTGATCGACAAGTCCTATCCGCTTGAACAGGCCAAGGAAGCGGTGCGCGTGATCGAAGATCGGGCGGTGTTCGGCAAAGTCGTGGTGACGCCGTGAGCAAGACAGAAGTCACCACGCTTACCGCGGCCGATATCCAGAAGATGCTGGATGTCTCGCCGTTCAATCTGTTCCTCGGTCTGACCGTCATGGACGCCGATCCGGTCAAGCAGGAAGTCACCATGCGCTCGGCGATGCGTCCCGAATTCGAGCGTCGTCCCGGCTCGAAGCAATGGCACGGCGGCGTGATCGCTTCCGTCATCGACACGGTCGGCGATTTTGCCGTCGGCATGATGGTCGGGCGGGGCCTGCCGACTGTCAATTTCCGCGTCGACTACCTCAGGCCTGCGGTCGATACGGCGCTGGTTGCAGTGTCACGCGTGCGGCGCGCCGGCAAGAGCGTCGGCGTCGCTGATGTCGATGTGTTCGACGAGAAGGGTTCGTTGCTCGCGATCGGAAGGGGCACCTATTCGACGCTGGATACAAAGTAACAGCGAGAACGGGACGGATGCGCGCTGCAATGAGGCCGGTTCGACGCAATCATAGAGGGGCCAGACGATGAGCAGGTTTTCGAGACGTGACTTTCTGATCACCACGGCGGGTGCCGCGCTCGCATCAAGCATGGCCGAACCTGCGCTGGCTGGGCTGGAAACGCCAAAGCGTGGTGGTACGCTGATCGGCACCTGGGGCGGCTTCGAGCCGCAATCCCTGTTCGTGCCGCCGGGCGGCGGCTCAAGTCCGTACTTCACCTCGACCAAGGTACTGGAGCGTCTGATCCGCCTGACGGTCGATCTGAAGTTCGAGCCGGTGCTGGCCGTCGACATCAAGCCATCGGCCGACTTCAAGAGCTACACGATCAAGCTGCGCGAGGGCGTCACCTGGCATGACGGCAATCCGTTCACCGCCGAGGATGTCGTTTTCAACGCGATGCAGTACTGGAAGCCGATCTCGGCCGGCGTCTCTCTCGATGCGCTCGAAAGCGCGGAGGCTACCGACCCGCTCACCGTGGTGCTGAAGTTCAAGGCCCCGGTCCCTGAATTCTTCCTCAAATCTGTGCTGGCCGGCAAATCCGGCTTGGTAATTCCAAAGCACATCTACGCCGGCAGCAACATCATCACCAATCCGATCAATAACGCGCCTATTGGTACCGGCCCGTTCAAAGTCAAGGAATGGGTGCGTGGCAGCCATGTCGAGTATCTGCGCAACGAGAAATACTGGAATCCGGGACTGCCGTATCTCGACCGCCTGGTCATTCGCTGGTGGCGCGATCCGGCGTCAAGGGCGGCTGCGTTTGAGGCAGGGCAGCTCGACATCGGAACCTTCAATCCGATCCCGATGCCGGATATCGCGCGGCTGGCCTCCGGTGGCAAGATTATCGCCGAGACCAAGGGATATGCGAACTCGGCCTGGGTCACCACCATCGAGTTCAACCAGCGCCGCGACATCTTCAACAAGCGCGAGGTGCGTCAAGCGCTGATGCAGGCCATCGATCGGCAGTTTATTGCGGACACCGTGTTCTTCGGCCGTGCGCGTCCCTCGCTCGGCGCCGTTCACAGTTCCAATACGATCTTCTTCACCAACGACGTCCAGGACTATCCGTTCGACGTCAAGAAGGCAGGGAAGATGCTGGATGCCGCGGGCTTCCCGGTGAAGGGCGGCTCGCGCTTCAAGCTCAGCCTGGTTTCGGCCGGCTGGTTCGAGGAGAACATCAAGATCGGCCAGTATGTGAAGCAGGCGTTCGAGGACCTCGATATCACCGTGGATCTCGCGGTGCCGGATCGAGCCACCTCGCTCAAGCGGATCTACAGCGATTACGACTATGACGTCGCGATCTCCAATAATTCCGGCGGCATCGAGCTCATCCCGAGCACGACGCAATATTACACCACCGACGGCATCGTGAAGGGCGCCGCATTCCGTAACGCGACCGGCTATTCCAATCCGAAGCTCGACGAGATCGTTGCCAAGATGACGGTCGAGACCGATGAGCCGAAGCGCATCGTGCTGGCCAAGGATTTCGATCGCCTGGCCACGATAGAGGCTCCGCTGCTTCCCATGGTCGATCTGGAGCCGGTGACGATTGTCCGATCCGACGTCCGCAATCACTCCGCTACCGCCGACTTCATGGGGGAAAGCTGGGCTGAACTCTGGCTCGATCGCTAGATAAGGGAGCACCGACTTGAACCGCATCGTGCTTCGCCGATTGGCTCAGGTAATCCCGCTGGTTCTGGCGGTGATCGTGCTCAACTTCGTGCTGATCCACCTCGCGCCGGGCAGCCTGTTCGACGTCATGACCGCCGAGCAGCAGATCTCCGATCCGGCGATGCTGGATCAGCTCCGTCACACCTACGGCGTCGACCAGCCGACCTGGGTGCAGCTCGCCAAGTATATCTGGTCGGTGATGCGGCTCGATCTCGGCTTCTCCTACCGGCAGAACGCGCCGGTGCTCAACGTGATCATGGACCAGTTGCCGGCCACTGTGATCCTGATGCTGGCGGCGACTTCGGTGGCACTGCTCGTGGGGGTCACGGCCGGTGTGCTGGCGTCCGTCAGGGTCAACACGATCTGGGACAATTTGATCTCGCTTGCGGCAGTGTTCTTCTTCGCCGCGCCAAGCTTTTGGCTCGGCATCATGATGACGGTGCTGTTCGCGGTCAAACTCGGCTGGTTTCCGGTCGGAGGCATGCGGACGATTGGAGCCGGCAACGGCGCGTTCGCCGATGCGCTCGATGTCATGCACCATCTGGTGCTCCCGGCGACGGCGCTCGGGTTGTTCTATGCCGCGACCTATGCGCGGGTGATGCGGGCCTCGATGCTGGAAGTGTTCCGGCTCGACTTCGTCCGCACCGCGCGCGCCAAGGGGCTCTCGCCGTCACGCGTTGTGGTCGCACATGTCATGCGCAACGCGTTGCTTCCGATCGTGACGCTGCTCGGCCTGCAGCTCGGCACCATCCTGGGTGGCTCCGTCGTGATCGAGGCCGTGTTCAGTTGGCCCGGCATCGGCAGCCTGCTGTTCGACAGCGTGATGAGCCGGAATTTTCCGATGGTGCTTGGCGTGCTCGTGCTTGGCTCGCTGCTCGTGGCGGTCGCCAACGCAACCGTTGATCTGCTCTATCTGCGGCTCGACCCGCGCATCCGGGCGAGGTAGGCGGATGCTCAGGCTCGGGATCGATTTTGTTCGTCGCTTCGCGCGCAACCGCGCCGCGCTGATCGGCCTTCTGCTCGTCATTGTCGTGATCGGCGTCGCGCTGGCGGCGCCTTGGCTGTTCCCGCGCAACCCCTTGCGCATCGTCGGCCGTCCCGAGATCTGGCCCTTTGTCAATTCGCGCTACCCGTTGGGCACCGACTCGCTCGGCCGGGACATCGCGGCGATGATCGCGTACGGCGCGCGCACGACGCTGTTGATAGGGCTATGCGCCAGCGTCACGGCGACGCTGATCGGGATCACGGTCGGCGCCACCGCCGCTTACTTCGGCGGTTGGGTCGATGAAATGCTGATGCGTTTCACCGAGCTGTTCCAGACCGTTCCGAATTTGATTTTCGTACTGACGATCGTCTCGATCCTCGGCCAGAAGATTGAATATGTCACGATCGCTGTCGGTATCGTTACATGGACTCCGATTGCGCGACTGACGCGGGCGGAATTCATGGCGCTGCGCGATCGTGAGTTCGTCCAGGCCTGCCGCGCCATGGGCATGGGAAACTTGCGCATCATGCTTGGCGAGATCCTGCCAAATGCGCTGCCGCCGGTGATCGTGCTGTCTTCGCTCGTGATAGCCGGCGCCGTGCTGTTCGAATCCGCGGTGTCGTTCCTGGGGCTTGGCGATCCCAACGTCTCGAGCTGGGGGCGGCTGATCGGCGATGGCCGGACCCTGATCCGCACCTCCTGGTACATCTGCGCCGTGCCGGGACTGGCGATCATGGTCACGGTGCTGGCGCTCAACCTGGTCGGCGATGGTCTCAACGATGCGCTTAATCCGAAACTCAGGGATCGCTGACATGGCGGCTGGCAACGGCCCGGTTCTCGAGATCGACCGGCTGAAGGTGTCGCTGTTCACGCGCCGCGGCGTGCTGCCGGCGGTGGATGGGCTGTCGTTGACGGTGGCGGCAGGCGAGACGGTAGCGATTGTCGGCGAGTCTGGCTGCGGCAAATCGCTGACCGCGCTCGCGGTCATGCGGCTGTTGCCATATCCGCCGGCGAAGGTCGTCGGCGGTAGCGTGCGTTTCATGGGCAGCGAGCTGACGTCCTTGTCCGATCGCGAGATGCGGCGGGTTCGAGGCAAGGACATCTCGATGATCTTTCAGGATCCGATGACCTCGCTCAATCCGGTCACCACCATCGGCGACCAATTGATCGAGGCGATTCAGCAGCACAATGACGTCTCGCGTGCCGAGGCGCATGCCCGCGCCGTCGAATTGCTGCGCCAGGTGCGCATCCCCGATGCCGAGCGACGGCTGAACGATTTTCCGCATCAGATGTCCGGCGGCATGAGCCAGCGCGTCATGATCGCGATGGCGATCGCCTGCGGGCCGAAGCTTTTGATCGCCGATGAGCCGACCACGGCGCTCGACGTGACGATCCAGGCGCAGATCCTTGCCTTGCTCAAGGAATTGCAAGCGAGTTCGGGCATGGGGCTGATCATCATCACGCACGACCTCGGCGTCGTGGCCGAGACCGCCGACCGCGTTGTGGTGATGTATGCCGGCCGCAAGGTCGAGGAGGCGCCGGTAGAGGCGCTATTCGAGCGGCCGCTGCATCGCTACACCCGCGGCTTGCTCGGTGCCACGCCTTCGGCGACGCGTCGGCGCGGCACCCGCCTGGCAGAGATTGGCGGCAGCGTGCCGCCGCTGTCGGACCTGCCGGCCGGCTGCGCCTTCCAGAATCGCTGTCCCGACGCATTCGATCGTTGCCGCGCGCAGAGACCGGACCTGATGTCGCTATTGCCGGGACGCACTGCGGCGTGTTTCGCCGCCGAAGAGGAGCTGTCGCGACATGCCGCTGTTGTCCGTACGTAGCCTTTGCGTTCAGTACCAGACCGCGCAGGGCACTGTGCGCGCGGTCGACGACGTCAGCTTTGAGCTCGAAGCCGGAGAAACCGTCGGCTTGGTCGGCGAATCCGGTTGCGGCAAGTCGACCCTCGGCAAGGCGATCATGCGGCTGGTCCCGAGCTCCGACGGCCGCATCGTGCTTGACGGGCGGGACATCACGAGCATGTCGAGCGGGCAGCTCAAGTCCCTACGCAAGAACATGCAGATGATCTTTCAGGATCCCTATGGCTCGCTCAATCCGCGCCATGACGTCGGCACCATCATCGGCCAACCGCTCAGCGTTGCCGGCTGGTCGCGCCGTGACATTCGCGATCGTGTTGCCGAGCTGATCAGGCAAGTCGGCCTGCCGGCGGATGCCGAGCGCCGCTATCCGCACGAGTTCTCCGGCGGCCAGCGCCAGCGCGTGGGCATTGCGCGTGCGCTCGCGCTGCGGCCGAAAGTCATCATCTGCGACGAGCCGGTATCGGCGCTGGACGTCTCCGTCCGCGCACAGGTGATCAATCTGTTGCAGGACCTGCAGCAGCAGACCGGCGTGTCCTTTCTCTTCATTTCCCACGACCTCTCGGTGGTCGAACACATCTCCGATCGTCTGATCGTGATGTATCTCGGCCGCATCGTCGAAAGCGGCAGCGGTGAAGAAATTTGGCGGCAGCCGGCGCATCCTTACACGCTTGCCCTGCTGGCGGCGGCGCCGATCGCCGATCCACGACTGGCGCGCGGCCGGGCCAAGCAGGTCTTGCAGGGCGAACTGCCAAGCCCGCTCGATCCACCCCAAGGCTGCAGCTTCCATGAGCGCTGCCCGATGGCGCGCGAGCGCTGCGGCAAGGAGCGGCCGGTACTGCGAAAGGTGTCCGGCAGCCGAATGGTGGCCTGCCATTACGACTTGCTTGAGCAGCCCGCCGAGTTGCCGCGGGCAGTGAGTGCGGCCAGTTAGCTGATACGAAAGACGGAGTTCTGCCGATGCGTTGGCACAATCTGGGCGATCTGATCGATCGCAGGGGCAACCTGGACAAGGAAGCGATCATCGATCTCGCCTTGCCCGGTGGCCCGAGGATCTATACCCACCGACAGGTCGATCAGCTCGCCAACGGGGTCGCAAAATATCTGACAGACCGTGGATTTTCCCGCGGTACGCATATCGCCATCCTGTCATTCAATCGCGCCGAATATGTCGCGGCTTATTTCGGCATCATGCGCGCGGGCTGTATCGCGGTGCCCGTCAATATCAAGGTCGCGCGCGATACCATCGACTATGTGATGGACGACGCCAAGATCGCGCTCGCCTTTGTCGACGGTGCGAACCGCCCTCAGGTGCGCGAGGGCATTCCGGCGATCGACTTCGACGACGTTGGGCCGAACGGTTTTGCCGCGAGCATAAAGCCCTTCGATTCCTTCGACAGCGTCGTGGCCGGGCCGGACGAAGTGGGCCAGATGCTCTACACCTCCGGTTCGACCGGCCGGCCGAAAGGCGTGCCGTTGTCGCATCTCGGTCAGCTCTGGGCGCTCTCCACCCGAACCAGCGGCGCGCTCAACGAAAGCGAGCGCTACATCATCGCGCAGCCGCTGTTTCACATGAATGGGTTATTCGCGACCAAGACAATCTTTGCGACCAACGCGTCCGTGGTGCTGCTGCCATCGTTCGAGACCAGGAGCTATATCGAGGCGATCGCCAAGTACAAGGCAACGGCGGCGACGGCCGTTCCCACCATGTGGGCGCGGGTGGTCAAGGAGCGCGAGCTGCTGGCTCAGAACGACATCACTTCCGTCAGGCGATTGATGCTGGGCTCGGCGCCGATGACGATGGGCCTGTGGGACAAGATCAAGCAGGTCCTGCCGAACGTCACGCTCTCCATCGGCTACGGCACCACCGAAGCCGGGCCCGCGGTGTTCGGGCCGCATCCAAAGGGCATTCCAACGCCGCCGCTCGCGCTCGGCTATCCTATCGATCCCGAGACCGTCAAGCTCATCAATGGTACCGAGAATGAGGGCGTGCTGTTGATGCGCAATCCTGCGCTGATGGATCATTATCACAATCTGCCGCAGCAGACGGCGAAGGCGATCACCGATGGCTGGTATTACAGCGGCGACGTGATGCGTCGCGACGGGAACGGCTTCTACTATTTCGTCGGCCGCGCCGACGACATGTTCGTCTGCTCGGGCGAGAACGTCTATCCGGGCGAGGTCGAGAAGCTGCTCGAACGTCATCCGCAGGTGCAGCAGGCGGCGGTGGTGCCGCTGCCGGACGAGGAGCGCAGCCAGGTCCCGGTCGCCTTCATCGTCACCCGCGCCGACGCCAAGCCGACCGCGGACGATATCCGCAAGTTCACGATCGCGAATGGACCGGCCTATCAGCATCCGCGCCGCATCGAGTTCGTCAATGAGCTGCCCTGGGCTGGCACCAACAAGATCGACCGCAAATCGCTGATTGATCGCGCCCGCCAGCTCGAGGCGGCGAAAGGCTGGTCGGCGTGAGCACGCTGGCAGGCAAGATTGCATTGGTCACCGGCGCCAGCCGCGGCATCGGGCAGGCGATCGCACTCAGGCTTGCAGAAGACGGTGCGATCGTTGCGGTTCATTATCACTCTGCCGAGGGTGCCGCGCGCGCTGTTGTCGACGCGATCGTCGCTGCCGGTGGGGCTGCGTTTGCACTGCAGGCCGATCTATCGGCGCGTGGCGGTGCCGTGGCGCTTGCCGCAAAGTTCACCGCGGAACTAACCGAGCGATACGGCAACACAGCGTTCGATATCCTCGTCAACAATGCCGGTGTCGGCAAGCGTGCGACGATCGAGGAGATTACGGAAGAAGATTTTGAGCTTCTGTTGCAGACCAATCTCAAATCGCCGTTCTTTCTTATCAAGGCTCTGTTGCCCCATCTCCGCGACGGTGGCCGCATCATCAACATTTCGTCGATGGGAACGCGCGCCGCTTACCCCGCCATGGCGGCCTATGCGCCGACAAAAGCGGGCCTGGAGGCGTTCAGTCGGCTGCTCGCCGTTCATCTTGGCGGGCGACAAATCACGGTGAACTCCGTGATGCCAGGCGCCACTGCGACCGACATGAACGCCAACGCGCGCGACCCCGTCGCCAGCCGCGCGGTTGCCAATTCGATTGCGCTTGGACGTGTCGGCCAGCCCGCCGATATCGCCAAGGTCGTCGCGTTCCTGGCGTCCGACGATGGCGGCTGGGTCACGGGCCAACAGATCGACGCCAGCGGCGGCCAGCGGCTGTAAGCCGCACTGCCGCCGGAACAGGCAAGGATTGGCCGCTTTAGCTGTCCGATGCCTCGCCTGGCGGGCTTTTCATCAGCAGATTTCCCATGAGGGCGCCTGGCTCGCGGCGGGGACGCTACACGCTGCCGCGAGATTGTACAGCGTCTGATGAAAGTTCATGCTAGCCGCAGCGTGCATATGGCAATAACATTCTTCAAACAAGGTTCACGGCAACCAAAACATTCTTTTCCCTCCTGGATTCGGAGGTTTGCATGCTCGACGACTTCGACCGCAAGATCTTGGCAACGCTGCAGGTGAATAGCAGCCTCTCGATGCAGGACATTGCCGAGCGGGTCGGGTTGAGTTCGACGCCCTGCTGGCGGCGGATCCAGAAGCTTGAGAGCTCCGGCTACATCAAACGCCGGGTGGCGCTATTGGACGCGGAAAAGCTGAACCTTGGTGTCAGCGTCTTCATCGCCGTCAAGACCAACCAACACAATGCGGAGTGGGCGCAGAAATTCCGGAAAATCGTCACGAGTTTTCCGGAGGTCGTGGATTTCTATCGCTTGAGCGGCGACGTCGATTATTTGATCCGAGCTGTCGTATCTGACATTCGCGCCTATGATGATCTCTACCAACGATTGATCGCAAAGATCGACTTGCACGACGTTTCGTCGATGTTCACGATGGAGCAGATCAAGTCGACCACCGAATTGCCACTTGCGAGTCTCGCGTGAGCGACTGAGGCGGGCACCCATGTGCCTGGGCTGGATCGTCGACACGGATACCGAGATGGGACACGACGGGGACATGGAAACCGGCTTCTGCCGCGGCGAAGCCGGACACGTGAGGGCTTCGGTTGTCGTCAAACCGTAATATTACGTCACTAGCGTCCGCCGCGCGTTGGCTTGGGATGTGCGCTGACGCGCAATTTGGACCGTCGGCGGGCAGGTCGTAGCACTGGGAAGCTGGAGCGGCTGTCCTGATCTGCGTGGGCGGGGACAGTGGTGATGCTTCGATCGGCCCAAGCCGAACTCAAACCGGATCGCGCCAAGCGTGTTGTCGCTGCGTCGGCCAATAGGCGGCTGGCAGCTTGGGCATGCGCGTTGACCGTCGCGGGCATGGCTGCGGGTATCGACATGGCCGCGGCTCAGACAAGGCCAGCGAATGCGCCGATCGAATTCAATATCCCCTCGCAACCGCTCGCCGCCGCACTCAGTCGCTATGTCGATGCGACCGGACGCGACGCCCTCTACGACACGAGCCTTGCGGCCGGCCGCCTCTCCGGCGATGTCCTGGGCGTGTTTGCGCTGGACGAGGCGCTCCGAAAGCTCCTGTCGGGCACCGGTCTGGCTGCCGAGTTCGTCGCCGAGACGACTTTCGTGCTGTTGCCAGAACCGCTCGCCACTCAGCAGGCGGCGCAGCAAACACGATCGCCAGAACATCGGCGTTACTATGGACAGATTCAGGCGAGCATTGCGGATGCTCTTTGCCGATCGGGCGGCGCGCGTCCGGGCAGGTATCGCTTCGCCGCCGTGTTCTGGATCGCGCCAGACGGTGCCGTCCAGAGATCCCAACGTATCGGGTCCACCGGCACGCCGGATGCCGATGAGCGGATTGATGCGACCTTGCGCAGCGTGCGGTTCAACGAGCCGCCGCCGGCGGGCTTCCTGCAGCCGGTCTTGATCTTGATCGTGCCGCAAGGGCCCGGCGTGGTGCAGGGTTGCGGCAAGCCCGATCCCAACCTCCGATCGGCCGGGACCCGGCCATGACCGAGAACGCCTTGACGATCATCCGCCGCCTGTTTGTCGATCGCTATGACGACCTCAAGGCGCGTCTGACTCAACGCCTCGGCTCGGCCGATCTCGCCGGCGATGCCATGCAGGACACGTGGTTGCGCCTGTCGCGCGCGGAATCGATTGGCGCCGTTCAAAGTCCGCGCAGCTATCTCTTCCGAATCGCGTTGAACGTGGCAGAGGATCGCCGCCGGATGGAGCGGCGTCAACGCATATCGGCCATCGAGATCGAAAGCCTGCTTGAGCTGCCCGACGATGCGCCGACGGCTGAGCAAACCATGTTGGCGCGGTCTGACCTGGAGGCATTCGAGGCGATCGTCGACGAACTCCCCGAGCGGCGACGGGTGATCTTTCTGGCGGCGCGGGTGGGCAATGTTCCCCGCCAGGAAATCGCCGACCGGCTCGGAATCTCCCGGCAGCTCGTTGCGAAAGAACTCCGCTTGGCACTCGAACATTGTCTGGCGCGCTATAAGGAATTGAAGGGTTGAGCGTGCACTTCCGGTCGCCGAGAATCGTCTTAGAGGCAAGAATTCCTGCAATCGTCGCCGGCGTTCTCACGGAAGAAGCCGCGAAAGGTGCAGCATCGAGATGAGCAAGGCACATCCAGGTCTGGATCCGGTAGAGCGGGAAGCGGTCGACCGGCTGCAGAAGCTCACATCCGGAGACATGACGCCGAAAGACCTGGCGGCGCTGGAACTCTGGCGCGCGCGCAGTCCTCTCCATGAAGCCGCCTTTTTGGAGGCGAAGCGCCTATGGCGTACGGCCGGTGCCGCCGGCCATGCTCTGTCGGATCCGGATGAAAGCTTTGTAGCCAAGCTCGATGCGCTGGGACGGCGCCGCAGGATGAGCCGTCGCGCGGTGTTGAGCGGCGGCGTCGCGGCACTTGCCGCGGTATCGGTCTACGGCGTGCTCGACCCGCCGTTCGGACTTTGGCCGTCATTGTCCGAACTGAATTCGGATTACCGCACCGGCACCGGCGAGCAACGCCATGTCACATTCGCTGGCGACGTGGCGATCGGCCTGAACACGCAGACGAGCCTGGCCATCCGTCCCGCGGAAGGAATCGAAGATCGCATCGAGTTGCTCTCCGGCGAGGCGTCGTTTGCAATATCGACGCGCCTGGCGCGATCGCTCGTGGTCCTGGCGGCAGACGGCAGGACGACCACCGAATCCGGCCGGTTCGATGTTCGCTACACCGCAAGCGGCGAGCGGTCCCCGGTCAGCGTGACCTGTTTCGAGGGCGCGGTGCGGATTGAACGTGGAACCGACGTGGTGGCCCTGCGATCTGGCCAGCGCGTGCGCTATGATCTTGCGGGACTGAGCCAGATTGCTGCAGTCGATCCGCAGCTAGCCTCGGAGTGGCAGCGCGGCATCGTCGAATTCCGCGGTACGCCACTCATCGAAGCCGTGGAAGAAATCAATCGATATCGGCCCGGCCGCATCATTTTGATGAACGCGGCCTTGGGCCAGAAACAGCTCAGCGGTCGCTTTCGCATCGATCAGATGAATGAGGCGCTGTTGGGATTGGGGCGTGCGTTCGGCGCAAAACTGCAGCGATTGCCGGGTGGAATCGTGCTGCTGAGCTGATTCGGGCGAGGGCGGGTAAAAAATTTCTCAAAAAAATCTTCCGAAAGCGTAGTCAACGGCCACTCGGGATTCGGTCTCAGCGGTGAGACCTCTCTTGACCCCCGAGGCGGCGGCGACATCCGGCTGCAGCGTCAGGGGCGTACCGTTGTCTGAAGGAGCCGCCCGATGTCCGCCCGTCCGTCCTCGACCGCCACCGGTCCCACGCGCCGCCATGCCCGTCACGCGGCGCTGCTGACCGGCGTCAGTGTGATGGCGCTGTTCCTGGCGAATGCGGCGGTGATGGCGCGCCCACTGGGCGGACAGGCGCCGACACCATCGGCGGCGGCGATGGCAGCATCGCAGTCGGCGGCGCAGGAGGCCGCGGCAGTCGCCCAGCAAAGCCAGGATGCGCTGGCGCGGGCCACGCGCGCCATCCAGGCGATGCAGGCGGTGCAGGATGCGGCGCGCCTCGCAGCGCAGGCCTCG